>NZ_JAZGQK010000001.1:0-492024 GCF_036422035.1 Plantactinospora sonchi | reverse complement strand
GCACCCGCGCGCCCCCCCGCGGGGGGGGGGCGCCCCCCCCCCCCCCCCCCCCCCCCCCCCCCCCCCCCCCCGGGGGGGGGGGGGCCCCCGCTTCGTGTTCGACCGCGGGTCAGCGGGCCAGCTCGAGGCCCTGCTTGTCGGTGAACTTGCCGATCAGGATCATGATGAAGTCGATCAGCACCCAGAGGCCGAGGCCGCCGAAGGTGACGATCATGAGAATTCCGGTGCCGATCTTGCCCACGTAGAACCGGTGCACCCCGAAACCACCGAGGAAGAAGCAGAGCAGCACCGCGACGAGCCAGGACTTCTGGCCGGTCGCCTGACCGGTAGCGGACATGGTTATTCCTTTCAGGACAGACTAAGCAGGGTGCGTCGAGGGTCGACGCGACACGCGACCGCCGGATAACTGGGGGTACGGCAGGCGCGACGATCGCGCACACTACCGCAATCCGACGCCTCGTGGTGTCCCCGATTCTGTCCCCGCGAGGCGAATCACGATCTGCCACGACCGATCGTCGCTGCGTCCGAGACGCTAATGACTGATAAACACCCGCTCGTACGACAGTCGGGGTAGCCGGTCGTACCACGCGTCCGGGGCTGGTCTGCCGATGTACACCACGACCAGCGCGCGGCGCCGACCATGGGGAAAGAACTCCTCGGTGACCTTGTCCGGCTCGAACCCGGTCATCGGTCCGGCGGCGAGCCCGATCGTGCGAACCCCGAGGATGAAATATCCGATCTGGAGGCAGGAATTCAGCAACGCGGACTCGGCCCGGGCGGACTCCTCGACGAAATAGATCTCCCCCACCTGTGGGAGGACCGGAAACTGCTCGGGCAAGTTCCGATGAAAGTCGAGATCGGCGACGAGTACCGCGCCGAGCGGGACAGCG
This sequence comes from Plantactinospora sonchi, assembly GCF_036422035.1. Classification (NCBI taxonomy): domain Bacteria; kingdom Bacillati; phylum Actinomycetota; class Actinomycetes; order Micromonosporales; family Micromonosporaceae; genus Plantactinospora; species Plantactinospora sonchi. The sequence continues at coordinate 491,134 of NZ_JAZGQK010000001.1, read as the reverse complement.
GCCGTCCTGCCCTCGTTGCTGTCCCACCGGGACGAGGCGGCTCCTCGCCTCCACCGAGCGGACCAGGGCCACCCGCAGCGGAGGTGCCCGGCCCTGGTGGAGATTCCACAACCGAGCGAGGCGATACCGGACCAGGCCAAGCAGCAGCACCCGGCGTCGGCCGAGCAGGTCACCGGCCCAGGCCGCCGAGCATCATCAGCCGCCGGAGACCAGGATGTACACGTCCATCACCCAGGTCCCGGTCCGTCGGGGCGACACCGAGGTCGCGTCGAATGGAGGGCAGCGCGACGTAGACGATTCCGGTACTTCCGTGGCTCGTCCCCGGGCGACCGTGGGGCCGAGACCGGCGGCCTGGCCGCCGCCTCGGCAGGCATCCGGTCCTTGCCGATGCCCGGCCGGTCCGTTGATCAACACGCAGCCGCCGGTGCCGGCGCGCACTGGCAATCCCGGCCGCCGAATCACCGAAACACCCAGTCAGCCCCATCTCGCCCAGTTCGCCGTGAACCGGCGGGCAGCGGCGTGGGGGATCACGTCGACCCTCGACGAACAAAAAGGCAGGCCGATCGACTCCAGTCAAAGACTGGGACGATCGGCCTGCCAAAACAAGGTGGAGCCGAGGGGACTCGAACCCCTGACCCCCACACTGCCAGTGTGGTGCGCTACCAGCTGCGCCACGGCCCCTTGCTCACCTGCCTGCCCGGTCTCCCGGGCACCCACGGAATAGTACACACCTCCGGCGCCCCGGTCATCCGGGGCCCCCACCGCCCCGCCGCCGTCCGGACCGGGCACGGTCAGTTCATCAGTACGTCCGGCGGGAAGTGGGCGACCGCGGCCATGATGCCGCCCTGGCGGCGCAGCACCATCGCCCAGAGATCATCCGGCCGCTCCATGAAGGCGTCGCCGGGCAGCGCGTCCAGGACGAACCACGACCCACGGGCGACCTCCTCCTCCACCTGTCCGGGCGACCAGCCGGAGTAGCCGGCGAAGACCCGGATCCCGGTGACCGCGTCCCGGAGCCGATCCGGGTCGACCGACAGGTCGACCGTGCCGACCGAGCCGCTGACCTGGTGAATGCCTTTCACCCGCTGGTTCGGCGTACGCATTCTGGCCAGGCAGATCGCGGACTCCGGCTGTACGGGGCCGCCCTCGAAGAGCACCGCCGGGTCCCGGGCCAACCCGCCCCAGGCGCCCAGCACCTCGGAGACCGGGACCTCGGTCGCCCGGTTGAGCACCACACCGAGTGCGCCACCGGGCTCGTGGGCGACCAGCAGCACCACGGTCCGGTCAAAGTTGGGGTCCTTCAACGCGGGAGTCGCGACCAGCAGTTGCCCGGTCATCGACTCCATCGACCGTCCCCCGATCGCCTGCCCCTCACCGAACACGCCAGCCACCCGCTACTCGGCCCGCCCGGACGACACGAATCGCAGACCGGGCCGCCGGGTCGGGTCGCCGGACGGTCCCGCCGCCGACCGTGGTGGGCCGGCCCATTCCGCAGCGTCGACGGTGATCCTGCGCGCAGTAAACGCCATGCCTCGCACCATAGCCTGCACCACTGGGGATGGTTAAGGTCTGGAGGGCCAGTCCATTGAGCGCTTTGTCGACACGTCGGCGAGCGGGAGGCGCGATGGCGGATCCGTCGGGCTTCAGGTCTCTCCACCGATGTCCGTCTGGTACGCCTCGTAGACCAGGTCCGCCCCGTGCTGTCGGTGACGGGACAGTTCCCGCAGCAGGTCCGTGGCCCAGCTGCGGACCTGCACCGTGGAGGTCTCGGGCAGCCCCACCCGGTGCTGTAGGACGGCGAGCGTGGCCACCACCGCCGCATGCTCGCGAATCAGCAGGTGCACGCCCCGCGCCAACCGTGGCGCGTGGTCGAGGAGTTCGGCGTAGAGCCCGTCGGTCCCCTCGGTCACGTCCATGTGTTCGGCGAACGCCGTCCGGAGCCCGGTCAGCCGGTTTCCGAGCCGGCGCCGCCAACCGGGATCTCTGACCGGTGCGGCGACGGCCGCCTCCAACAGGTGGATCTCGTGGAGCAAGGCGGCCCGATTGCGCCGTGCGGCCCGGAGCGCCGCCGCCGGGGGCAGGGCGGCGGGGGTCGCCGGGGTCGTCCGTACGCTGGGCGGCGCGGCCGTGGACGGGACGCCGGGGACCGCCGGACGGGGAATCGACAGGTGCTGGATCGGGTCGGTCGGCATGACCACCTCCCGCACGGGATGACTACCACCGGTACGCCCGATCGTGGTGCCGTGTGCCGCCGCTGTCCACCCTCCGGGCCCGCCTCATTCACCCCGTTTGCCCCAGAGTCCCCAAGCGTCCCAGGAACCCCATCAGGTCGAGGCGAGACCGGCTGGACGTCGGGCGGAGAGCCGGGCCGGGAGGAGCGCCGGGCTGGTGCGGCGGGCAGCGGCCCCGCGCGGCTGCCCGGGCCGGGGCGGAAGACAGCTGCGCCCCGGTCAGAATGACCGGGGCGCAACCAAGGTGTCCGTGGAGGTGCCGGGAATCGAACCCGGGTCCTTCGTCGCCTTGCCAGGGCTTCTCCGAGCGCAGCTCGCTGTGCCTCTACTCGGCCCCTCCGATCACGCGAGCGAGTCGGTGTGACGGGCCCAGTCGCTGATTAATCTCGCCGCACGAACCCCGCGACCGGGTTCGATTGGCCAGCCTCCTAGCTGATGCCGGCTAACTGGGCCGAAGGCACTCCCAGGCCGACAGACTAGCTACTCGCCTCAGGCGGCGAGAGCGTAGTCAGCGCGATTGCTCTTGGCGCTTATTGGTTTCCGACGAACGATTCTCGAGACGACGTCGGCTTCCTCGGCTCGCTTCCCCTGCCTCAACGTACGAAGTCGAAACCAGTCACCCCCTGGTAAGCCACCTGACCGCAACCGTGATCCGATCCACGACCATGGCCGGTGGAGCCTGCTCAACACACACTGGTCGAGTGGACGGCTGCCCGTCGACCACCCCTAGCGTAACGCCTCACCCGGACAACTTCATTCCGGATACCCGCCCGGCACGTCCCGCCGACCGGACGATGCGGCCGGTACGGGCCCGAACCGGCTCGGACCATGCCCCTGCCACTGCCGGGACCGGCCGGACGGGGTGGCCCGAACCGGACGGGTGGTCCGTCCGGCCCCGGACACGTCGTCGACTAATCCATCCCCTTGCCACGCCGGCCGCTCACCCGGAGGATCTCCCGCTCGGCGTCCCGCTTGGCCAGGTCCTGACGCTTGTCGTACGCCTTCTTGCCCTTGGCCAGTCCGATCTCGACCTTGGCCCAGCCGTCGGAGAAGTAGACGGACAGCGGCACCAGGGTGAGCCCAGACTCCCGCAGCTTGCCGATCAGCCGGATGATCTCCTGCCGGTTGAGCAGCAACTTCCGGGTACGTCGTGGCTCGTGGTTGGTCCAGGTGCCCTGGGCGTACTCCGGGATGTGCATGCCGTGCAGGTAGATCTCGCCGTCCCGTTCCTGGGCGAAGGCGTCGACCAGGGACGCCCGTCCGGCGCGCAACGACTTGACCTCGGTGCCGGTCAACGCCATTCCCGCCTCGTACGTGTCGAGGATGGCATAGTCGTGCCGCGCCTTGCGGTTGGAGGCGACGACCTTGCGCCCCTTCTCCCGTGGCATGGCGCCACACCCCCTCATCTGCTGGACAACCGCGCAATGCTACCTCGCGACCCAGGGCCCCCGGCTCGCGCTTTTCCGCGCCAACCGGGGGCCCTGGGTACGGCACCGGTGCCCTGAGGCGTCGGGACCGGGGCGACCCACCGCGGGGTGCCCGGTCCCGGAAAGCTATACCCGCAGGTAGAAGCGGAGCGTCACCCAGGCGGTGACCGCGCTGACCAGCCCGCCGACCCCGGCCATGAAGGGCAGCATCAGCAGGACCGTGCCCCACTGGATCGGGGTGAGCAGATCGGTCAGGTCCCGTAGCGAGCCGTCGAGCAGGACGACCTTGCCGACCACGATCAGACCGAAGCCGATGATCGCACCGAGCAGGCCGGCGACCACCGCCTCCAGCACGAACGGCGCCTGGATGAACCAGTTGGAGGCGCCGACCAGTTTCATGACCGCCACCTCGCGGCGCTTGCTGTAGGCCGCCACCTGGATCGTGTTCGCGACCAGCAGGAGAGCCGCGATCGCCATCACCGAGGCCGCCGCCAGCGCCATGTTCTGGATCGCGCCGAGGATGTTGAAGATCTGTTCGAGGAGTCGACGCTGGTCGATGATGTCGTCGATCCCCTCCTTGTCCTTGTACTGGTCGAAGATCTGCTGGTACTGCTCGGGATTCTTCAGGTTGATCCGGAACGACTCGGGCAGCTTGTCCGCCTGCACCGCGTTGACCAGGTCGGGCGAGTCGGCGAACAGCTGCTTGAACCGCTCGTACGCCTCCTCCTTGGTCTCGTGCTTGACCTCCCGGACCAGCGAGTTGCCCTCAAGCTCCGCCTGCAGCTCGGTGCGCTGCTGCTCGGTGATCGCGGCATCAAGGAATATCGAGACCTCGATGTCCTTGTAGTAGGCGTCTTTCATGGCGTCGACCTGGAGGTACATCAGGCCGCTCGCGCCGAGCATGGTGAGTGAGACCGCCATCGTGATGATCATCGCGATGGTCATGGTCACGTTCCGCCACAGTCCGACCATCACCTCGGACAGGACGTATTTCAAGCGCATCGGGGGGTTCCTTCCGGATCTCCGCAGGGGGGTCGTTCGTCGTCGAATCAGAGCCGTCGGAGCGGGTCCGACGCGGCCCGGTCAGCCGTAGACACCCCGCGCCTGGTCCCGGACGATCCGACCGCTCTCGATCTCGATGACACGACGACGCATCTGGTTCACGATGTTGGAGTCGTGCGTGACCATCACGACCGTGGTGCCGGTGCGGTTGATCCGGTCCAGCAGACGCATGATCTCGATTGACGTGTCCGGGTCGAGGTTTCCGGTCGGCTCGTCGGCCAGCAGGATCAGTGGTCGGTTGACAAAGGCGCGGGCCACCGCGACACGCTGCTGCTCACCACCGGAGAGTTCGTGCGGGTACCGGTGCTCCTTGCCGCCGAGCCCGACCAGTTCCAGCACCTCGGGTACGACCCGGCGGGCGACCGCCTTGGTCTTGCCGATCACCTCGAGGGCGAACGCGACGTTCTCGTACGCGGTGCGGTTGGGCAGCAGCCGGAAGTCCTGGAAGACGCAACCGATCGAGCGACGGAAGTTGGGGATCTTCCAGGACCGCATCGAGGTGACGTCCTTGTTGTTCACGACGACCCGCCCCTTGGTCGGGGTGACCTCGTGCAGCAACAGCTTGATGATCGTCGACTTGCCGGATCCGGAGGGACCGATGAAGAAGACGAACTCACCCTTCTCGATCGAGACCGACACGCTGTCGAGCGATGGCCGGGACGCCTTCGGGTACGTCTTCGTCACTTGCTCAAGCTGAATCACGGGTGGTGAGTCTACGCGTCGTAACGAAAAGGCCAAGACCGGAGCCCGGCCTGTCCGCCCGACATTTGTGCAAAATTTGCGCTGCGTTGATCCCCGCTCACACCGTGCACACGTTGGCGATCAATTGTGTCAACGCACCGCGTCGACACCGACGCGAGGCGTGTTCACGCCGCGTCGCCGGCGAGCTGGCGCTGCTTCCGCCAACGGATTCCTGCCTCGATAAACGGGTCAAGGTCTCCGTCGAACACCGAAGCCGGGTTGCCCGTCTCCTGTTCGGTACGCAGATCCTTCACCATCTGATAAGGGTGCAGGACGTACGAGCGCATCTGGTCGCCCCACGAGCCCGCCGCGTTCTCCTTGAGCCCTTCGAGCTTGGCCTGCTCCTCCTGGCGCTTGCGCTCCAGCAGCCGGGCCTGGAGCACCCGCAGCGCGGAGGCCTTGTTCTGCAGTTGGGACTTCTCGTTCTGACAGGTCACCACGATGCCGGTCGGAATGTGGGTCAGTCGCACCGCCGAGTCGGTGGTGTTGACGCTCTGCCCACCCGGGCCGGAGGAGCGGTACACGTCGACCCGTACCTCGTTCTCCGGGATGTCGATGTGGTCCGTCTGCTCGGTGACCGGCAGGACCTCGACGCCGGCGAAGCTGGTCTGCCGACGACCCTGGTTGTCGAACGGGCTGATCCGGACCAGTCGGTGCGTGCCCGACTCGACACTGAGCGTGCCGTACGCGTACGGGACCTTGACCGCGAAGGTGGCCGACTTCAGGCCCGCCTCCTCGGCGTACGACGTCTCGTAGACCTCGGTCGGGTAGCCGTGCCGCTCGGCCCAGCGCAGGTACATCCGGAGCAGCATCTCGGCGAAGTCGGCCGCGTCCACGCCACCGGCTCCGGCCCGGATCGCCACCAGCGCCTCCCGGGAGTCGTACTCCCCGGAGAGCAGGGTGCGGACCTCCAGCTCCTGGATCGCCTTCCGCAGGCCGCCGATCTCCGCCTCGACCTCGCCGAGCACCCCCGCGTCCGCCTCCGCCTCGGCGAGTTCGAGCAGCACCCGGGCGTCGTCGAGCCGGCCGCGCAGGCTCTCCAGCTTGCTGAGCTCGCCGTTGACGTACGAGAGCTTGGAGGTCACCTCCTGGGCGCGGGCCTGGTCGTCCCAGAGATCCGGCGCGGAGGCCGCCTCCTCGAGCTCTGCCTTGTTCTGACGCAGCCGGTCGACATCGAGGACAGCCTCGATGTTGCGCAGGGTGGCGTCAAGATCCTTAAGTTGGTCGGAGTACTCGGCAGCGGTCACGACAGTCAAGAGTACTGGTCGCCCGGACGACCGGACCGTCGCGGCGACGAACCGCGCCGGAGGTTGGCTCCCGGGGGCCCCGCCGGCCCGGTCAGCTGGCCGGTGCGCTCTTCAGCCAGGAGAGTGCCGCCTTGTGGTACGCCACCGCGAACTCGAGCGCGGCCGCCCCGTACGAGTCGCCGGCCTTTTTCGCGTCCCGGGCCTGCTCACGGGCTGACGCCAGGGCCTCGGTGTGATACTCGTTCGCGTTGCTGTAGAGGGCACGCATCTGGTTCGCCGAGTGCTGCGGGCCGAAGGCGACCCGGAGCGCGGTCGGGTTCCGGATCGTGTCCCGGCCCGGCACCTCGGTCAGCCAACGGGAAAATGTCCGTTTTCCGGCCGCAGTGATCGCGTACGGCTGACTGGACCGGGGGCCGGGCTTGCCGAGCCGCACCAGTCCCTGGTCGGCCAGGGCCGGCAGTTCCCGGTAGACCTGGCTCCGGGTCATCGACCAGTACGGCGCCAGACGCCGCTCAGCGGCGGCCATCAACTGACCGCCGGTCATCGGTCCTTCATGGAGCAGCCCGAGCAGGGCTGCCGCAGTGGGGTTGATACCAACATCCGCCATGGCCTCCACGCTGCCACTTTGCTGGCGCCGCGTCCAGGATTTGCCACTATCCGCTGGTCAAAGTCTCCATTGTGCACTGTCTGTGGACGACAGTCGGATGAGGACGATCAATGGATGGGCACGCGGCGGCCCGGCCGAACTGATCGACCGGGGACGATGGCCCGACGGGGCCGCCCGACGGCGGCACGGCCCGGCGCCCGGGCGGTTCCAGGGCCTCGACGCGACCTGTGCCAATTGGGGAGGTTAGTAAAGTTTCATCGCTTATGTAGCCATTTGCCGGAACCGCCCCGACTCGACGTGGCCACCAGCCGACCTGGTCAGCGGCGGGCGGGGGCAGTGCGCTGACCCCGTCCAGGGCCGGTTCCAGCCCCCGTAGTCGGGCGGCGGCCCGGGCCGCGTCCGGGCGGTCGGCGGGATCGGCCGCCAGGCAGTCCTCGAGGAACCGCCAGACGACCGCCGGCAGCCCCGGCGGCGGTACGGGTCGGCAGGTCCGGTGCCGCTCGCGCACCTGCTCCGGACTACCGCCCCGGTACGGGCTGCGCCCGCAGACGAGTTCGTACAGCACGATACCGAGCGCGTAGACGTCGCCGGCCGGGGTGGGACCGACGTCCGGGGCCGCGTACTCCGGAGCGGCGTACTCGGGAGTGGGACCGACCGCCGGGAACCGCGCCGCAGCGGCGTACCCCCGGGTGGGCCCGACCGCCGGCAGGTCGACACCGGTGCCGATTCGGCGGGCCGCCCCGAAGCCGACCAGCCGTACCGGGCCGCCGTCGGCCGGCAGCAGGAGGTTGGCCGGCCGGACGTCGCCGTGCACGACGCCCCGGCGGTGCAGGTAGGTCAACACCTCGGCCAGCCGGGCCACCAGGCCCGCCGCGCCGGCCGGCGGCAGTGGTCCGGCACCGGCCGACCGGCGGCCCAGGTCGGTACCCTCGACCAGCTCCGTCACCAGCGCCCGGTGCGCCCCCTCCCCGCGCACGTCGAGGACCCTGACCAGGCACGGATGGTCGAGGCTGGCGACGAGGTCGGTCTCGGCGGTGAACGCGGCCACCCGACCGGGCAGCTCGTCGGGCCGGTCCACGGCCCGCAGCACGGTGACCGCGACCGTCGTCCGGTCGGTCAGGTCGACCGCCCGCCAGACCACCCCGTTGATCCCGTGCCCGATCTTCCGTTGAAGTTCGTAACGGCCGTCCAGCACCCGGTCCATACCGCTCCTCCCTGGGCCGATCCCTCGCCGTCGGTCGCCGTCCGCCTCGCCCGACGGCCGCGCTCCCGGTCCGGTGATCGATCACGTTCCGTTCCGCAGAAGTCACGCTAAGGCGATCGCGACGGGGTACGGGTGGAGGGCACCACCCCTGGCACGAACCAGGGAGGGACGCTACAGCGACCCGGGCCGGGAGAGGTCGGCTCCGCGCGGGTGCGGGCCGGGCGGGCGGGAGCACGCCGCTCGTCGACCGGGTGGGCTCCGCCCCTGGTTCCCACCAGGGGCGGAGGCCGACCCGACGGCGTACTCAGCCCATGTGGGGGTAGCGGTGGTCGGTCGGCGGCACGAAGGTCTCCTTGACCGTGCGCGGCGACATCCACCGGACCAGGTTGTGCCAGGAACCGGCCTTGTCGTTGGTGCCGCTCGCCCGGGCCCCGCCGAACGGCTGCTGACCGACCACCGCGCCGGTCGGCTTGTCGTTGACGTAGAAGTTGCCGGCGGCGTACCGGAGGACCTCGCTGGTCTGGTCGATCACCCGGCGGTCGGTGGCGAAGATCGCCCCGGTGAGCGCGTACGGGGCGATCGACTCGGCCTGCCGGACCACCTCGTCGTAGCGGGCGTCGTCGTAGACGTGCACCCCGAGAATCGGGCCGAAGTACTCGGTGGTGAACGAGTCGTGCGCCGGGTCGTCGCACTCGAAGAGGGTGGGGCGGACGAAGTACCCCACCGAGTCGTCGGCGGTGCCACCGGCGACGATCCGGCAGGTGGGGTCGTTCGAGATCATGTCGAGCGCGGTGGTGTGCCGGGCGAACGCCTTGGCGTCGATCACCGCACCGCCGAAGTTGGTGAAGTCGGTGACGTCGCCGTACGCCAGCCCGTCGGCGGTGGCGGCGAGCCGGTCCCGCAGCCCGCCGTTCCAGAGCGACCGGGGCACGTACGCCCGCGAGGCGGCCGAGCACTTCTGCCCCTGGTACTCGTACGCGCCGCGGATCAGCGCGGTGTGCAGCGCGTCCACGTCGGCGCTGGCGTGCGCGACCACGAAGTCCTTGCCGCCGGTCTCGCCGACCAGCCGTGGGTAGCCCCGGTAGTTCGCGATGTTCTCCCCGACCATCCGCCAGAGCTTCTGGAACACCTTGGTCGAGCCGGTGAAGTGGATGCCGGCCAGGTCGGGGTCGGCGAGCGCCACCTCGGAGACGGCGATGCCGTCCCCGGTGACCATGTTGATCACACCCGGCGGCAGGCCGGCCGCCTCGAAGAGCCGCATGGTGAAGTGCGCGGCGAGTTGCTGGGTCGGCGCCGGCTTCCAGACCACGGTGTTGCCGAGCAGTGCCGGGGCGGCCGGCAGGTTGCCCGCGATCGCGGTGAAGTTGAACGGCGTGATCGCGTAGACGAAGCCCTCCAGCGGCCGGTGGTCGAACCGGTTCCACACACCGGGCGAGGAGAGCGGCTGCTCGGCGAGGAGCCGGCGGGCGAAGGCGACGTTGAACCGCAGGAAGTCGATCAGCTCACACGCGGAGTCGATCTCCGCCTGCACGGCGGTCTTCGACTGGCCGAGCATGGTCGCCGCGTTCAGGGTGTCCCGCCACGGCCCGGAGAGCAGATCGGCCGCACGGAGAAAAACCGCAGCCCGGTCTGCAAAGGACAAATCACGCCACATCGGGGCGGCTTGCTTCGCGGCCGTCACCGCCGCCAGCGCATCCGCGTTGGTTGCGTTGTGGGTGACCCCCAGCACATGCTGGTGCCGGTGCGGCTGCACGACGTCGATCGCGGCACCCGCGCCCATCCGTTGCGCACCGCCGATCGTCATCGGCAGGTCCCGCCGCTCGGCGGCCAACTCGCCGAGCCGGCGTTGCAGGCTGTCCCGCTCCGCGCTGCCGGGCGCGTAGTCGCGGACCGGCTCGTTGCGCGGCTCGGGTACGGAGAGAACGGCGTCCATGGTTTGCTCCCGGGCGATCTCGGCTACGGTGACGGGATCGGCCCCGCCGGGGCCGGCCGGTCGGCCGGTCACCCTGCCCCGGCACCCCGGGAATTCCGGGGAGTACGGGGGCGGGACCTGCGCCAATCCTCCCACGGGCCGATCTCCCGCCCCGTCCAGCGGGACATTGTCCCCACCCCGCCGACGCCGTTCGGCACAGCAGGTGGTGGCCGCCACAGCGGCGATCCCACCCGACCATCCCGTCGTACCGCCTCCCCGGGCAGCGTCGCCCGAGGTCGGGCACGGCCCCGGCCGACCGTACCGGCAGCGAACCGCCGCCCCGACCGGCCCGCGTACGCTGAGGAACCGGCGGCCGGCTCCGGCCCCATCGCCGTCGACGCGGCCGGTCAGCTCTTGAAGGGGAGATGATGACAGAAGAGTCCGGCACCACCGCGACCTCCGCCCCCGACCGACCGGTCGGATCGGAGTCGGGGGCGACCAGCGCCGCCCGGCCCGGAGTGCCCGTGTCGGCGCCCGGCGCTCCGGTGCTCGCCCTGCTGGCCATCGGCTGGCTCGCCGCGATGCTCTGGTCCGCGAAGTGGGCGATCACCTCCGCCGGGTTCACCTCGATCGCGATCACCTCCGCCGCGTACGCCCTGCCGGGCATCATCTCGGCGAGCCTGGTCAGCGGGGCGGCGGTCAGCCTCACCCTGGCCGCCGTGCTGAGCCGGTACGGCGTACATCGGGCCACTCCGCGCTTCGCGGCGGCGCTCGCCGCCGGCCTGGCGACCGGCCTGCTCGCCGCACTCGCGGTGAATCTCAGCTACGGCGACGGTTCGGCGATCATGGTCCTCGCCGGCACCACCGCCGCCGCCGCCACCGTCGGCGGCATCGCCGGCGGACTGCGCAACACCCTCGTGGTGGCCGCCGTCGTCACCGCCGGGCTCGCCGTCTTCGCGGTCGGGTTCGCCCTCAGCTACTTCCAGGAGCCACTGCTCTCCCTCTACGGCGCGGACGACACGTACACCTCCCAGTACACCGCCCTCCAGTGGTTCTCCTGGACGTCCTCGCTGGCCAGCGGGTTGGCCGCCGGCCTGCTGGCATTCGGCTACCTGCGGGTCGCCGGTCGCCGGGCCGCCGGTCGGGGTGCCGAGAGCACGCCGCTGCGCTGGCCGGCGTACCTGATCGCGGGCGGTGGCCCGGGGGTGCTGCTGCTCATCGCCGAGGTGCTCACCCGGACCGCCGGTGCCGAGGTGCTCCGGATGGCCGGCGCGGTCAGCGAGGCCGACCACGTCGGGCAGAGCTGGCTCGACGGTCAGCGGTTCGAGCACGTCATGGTGGTGTTCTTCGTCGGGGCGCTCACCACGGTCATCGCCTTCGGCCGGACCCTCCGTCCGGCCGACGGGTCGGCGGCCGAGGACCCGCCCCGGCCCGCCGGACCGGACGACCCGGGCGCGAGCGACCCCGGACCGGAGCCGACCGAGCTGAGCTGGCCCGACCCGGACCGGACCGACGAGGACCCGGCCGAGGAGGACCCGACGGACGAGGAACGGACCGTGGAGCGGCGGTCCGGCAGGGAGCGCGCCGAGACGTCCGCCGCGTTGGTGGGCGTCGGCGACGAGGAGTCGACGGCCAGCCCGGCGGCGGACTCGCCCGAGCCGGTCGGCGGCGCCGGCCGCTGAGACCCCGCCGACGGGCCGAACCGTCGAGCCGCCGGGTCAGCGTCACACGAGCCGTGCGCGTGGACGTCGGCTCGCGGGGAGAGCGTGTCGGTGGCAGGGGGTCGGCGTGACCGCCGGCCGGGGTCAGCGCGTCTGGTCGCAGACCGTGTCCAGTTCCGAGGCGTCGTACCACTCGAGTTCGTGGTCCTCGACACCGTCGACGGTGAACTGCGCGTCCGAGTCACCGGCCAGGGCCTGCTCGACCACGTCGACCGCCGCCGTGACGTCAGCCAGCGCGTCGACTCCGTCGACGTGGATCGCCGCGACGGCGCCGACGGCGATCCGCCCGTCGAGCCGTACGGTGCTGGAGCCGAGTTCCGGGTCGTGGCGACGCAGTGCCGGGGCGGGCAGGTCGGCGGAGACCACGACCCGCCGCCGGGGAGCGGTCGGATCGGCGTGGAGCAGTCGCAGCGCCTCCTGGGCCGCCCGGGTGAAGGCGACGTACTCGAGCTCCTCCTCGTCGCCCTCGGCGTACCACTCCCGCAGCTCCGGGGTGACCGCGTGGGCTCGTGGGGCCAGGATCCAGCCCTCCTGCCGCAACTCGGCGAGCATCGGCACGGTGGCCGGGACGTACACCCGGACGAGTTGTTCTGCCACGCTGGTCTCCCCCGCTCGACGCCTGCCCGCGACGGCAGCCGTCGCGCCACGCCGAGCACGGCCGGCGCCGTTTCCTCTGTCACCCGCGACCGTAGTACACCAGGCCCGGGCCGGATGGCAGCGGATCCGGGCCACGGATCGCCGATACGCGGCCGCACCCTGACCCGAAGATGCCCGGGCACCCTGACCCGACGATCCCCCGGGTACGCGGCCGCACCGTGGCCGGCGGATCACCGGTACCGACCGCCCGGGTGCGCCGGTCGTGCCGGGGCGAGGCGGCGGGCCGGCCGCGCCGGGGCGAGGAAGCGGGTCGGTCTCCGGTGCGGCTGCGGGGTCAACGGCCGGCGGGCGGCGGGCGTTCCGTCGCCCGCACGCGACCTTGACGGGCGAGGCGACCACGTCGTGGTCGATGGCAAACTAAGGCAACCACCGACCCGCTGGAGTTCTCTTCGTGGCACCGAGGTTCCTGCTGCTCTCCGACGTCGCCGCCGAGCTGAACGTCTCGGATTCGCAGGTCTACCACATGGTCCGCAGTGGTGAACTGCCGGCGATCAAGATCGGTGGCCGGGGGCAGTGGCGCGTCGAACGCGCCCGCCTGGAGGAATACATCCAGCGCAAGTACGCCGAGACGGCCGAGTGGGTGGCCGACAACCCGCTGGTGGAGCGGGCGCCCGAATAGTCTCCGGCCGGTCAACGGGTCCGGGACGCCCCATCCTGTCGGTGCCGCCGGTTAGTGTCCCGGTCAACCCACGGCTCGTCGCCCACTCCGCCTCCGTACGGAACTCGTGAGGATCCGGTCCTGCCCGGTCCCCGCGCGAGGTCCCGCGCGTCCGGTCGGGTACGCCCCGCCGATGCCCACTGGGCGCTACCGGTTCGACCGACAGGTTCCGGCCGGTCGGTAGGTAACAAGCCGGCGAACGTCGGGTCCGGAGGCGACGAACGCATTGACGACGAACGCTGGGTCGGCTAGGAATTTAGCCTGTCGGAGGCAAACGAAAGCAAACGCAAGATCATGGAGGATCCCGGATGCATTCCACGCGCAGCCGGCCGCCGGTCCGTCCCACCGTGCGACTGCGCCCCGTGCCGCCTCTCGACCCGCCGTTCGACGACGAGTGCTCTCCCGAGGTCTGGTTCGGGCGGCCGGGTGACCTGGCCCTTGCCGATTCACCCGGCCGGGTCGTCGGCGCCTGCCCCGACCCGGACCAGCGAAGGACCGTCAACCGTCACACCCCCGAGGGCGGCTCCGGGATCCGCGCGGGCGCGTCCACCGACTCCAGTGGCCCCGCCGCCCGTCCCGCCCCACATACCCGACGGCTACGGGCACCGGCCGCTGTGCCGGTCCCCCGGCCGACAACCGCGCCGAGCGGTGGACCGGCGGCCGACGGCCTCGGGCAGACCGTCGCGGGGGCGGTGGTCGAGAGCTTCGCCGGTGCCAGCGCCGAGGCGCGCCGGGCGGCGAAGGCATTCCTCGACTCGTGCCTGGAGATCGTGAACGGATACCGCCCGGCCGGGCACATCCGATCCCGCTGCAACCCGGCCGACGCCGGCGGTGTGGTGGAGAGGCTCGCCTCGGCCGCCACCCGGATCTCCGGCCGTCGCCGCCCCGGCCAGCCGCCACGCACGGTACGGCTGCGGCGGCTGCGGGTCTGCGAACCGCGCCCCGGGGTCGTCGAGGGCGCCGCCGCGGTCGGAGTGGCCGGCCGTACCTGGGCGCTGGCGTTCCGCATCGAGCAACGTCAGGGCAGGTGGGTCGGCGTCTCGGCCGAGATGCTCTGAGCCGGCCGACCGGCAGGACTAGGGGCCGACGGACCGCTCCGGCCGCCCCCGGGCGACCTGCCGGCAGGCAGGGCCGGGCGACCGGCCGGCAGGACCCGGTCGGCAGGACCGGCCTTGAACACCGCGCGACCGGGCAGCCGGGACCGGCCCGAAACGCCGCGGGGGCCCGCCCGCCCCCGGGGGGGGGGGGGGGGGGGCCCGGGGCGGGGGCGGCGCCGCCGCGGGGCCGCGGGGACCGCCCCGACACGCCGCGCGACCGGGCGGTCCGGGGGGGGCGGGGCCCCGCGGAACGGTCAGCGGTCAGGCGCCGCCGGGCGCCCCGTGACACCGCTTGTACTTGCGGCCGGAGCCGCACGGGCAGGGCGCGTTCCGGGACGGGGCGTTGGCCGCGCCGGTGGCCTGGCCCTGCGCGGGGCGTCGGGACACCGCCGGGGCCGGCGGGCCGCCCACGCCGAGCGCCGGCGCCTGCGGCTGGGGCCGCTCAACCGCCACGCCGCCGGTGGCCGGGGCCTCGCCGTCGATGGTGGGAGCCGAGTACTGCAGCCCCTGGGTCCGGGGAGCCCGGCCCAGGCCCTTGGCCCGGATCTCCACCGGCGGGTCGGCCGGCCCGGCCTCGGGCCCGGCACCCGTGTCGGTTGCGTCGGGCGTGGCCGGCTTGGCCTCCTCGACCTGGACCTCCACGTTGTAGAGGAAGCCGACCGTCTCCTCCTTGATCCCGTCCATCATGGTGGCGAACATGTCGAAGCCCTCGCGCTGGTACTCCACCACCGGGTCGCGCTGGGCGTACGCCCGCAGGGTGATGCCCTCCTGCAGGTAGTCCATCTCGTACAGGTGCTCGCGCCACTTCCGGTCGATCACCTGGAGCAGCACCATCCGCTCCAGCTGGCGCATCGCCTCGCTGCCGAGCTCCTCCTCGCGCCGCTGGTACGCCGCGAACGCGTCCTCCTTGACCTGGGCCAGCAGGAAGTCGGCGTCCAGGCTGTTGCGCTCGCCACCGGCCTCCTCGACCAGGTCCTCGATGGTGACCCCGATCGGGTAGAGCTGCTTGAGGCTGGCCCAGAGCTGTTCGAGGTCCCAGTCCTCGGCATAGCCGTCCGCGGTCGCACCGGTCACGTACGCCGTGATGGTGTCCTCGATCATGTGCTGGATCTGGTCGTTCAGATCCTCGCCGTCGAGCACCCGCTTGCGCTCGGCGTAGACCACCTGGCGCTGCTTGTTCATCACCTCGTCGTACTTGAGGACGTTCTTGCGGATCTCGGCGTTCTGGCCCTCGATCTGGGCCTGGGCGCTCTTGATCTGGCGGGTGACCATCTTCGACTCGATGGGCACGTCCTCGGGGATGTTGAACCGCTCCATCACGGCCTCGACCGCACCGGCCCGGAACCGCTTCATCAGCTCGTCCTGCAGCGACAGGTAGAAGCGGGACTCACCCGGGTCACCCTGCCGGCCGGACCGACCGCGCAGCTGGTTGTCGATCCGCCGCGACTCGTGCCGTTCGGTACCCAGCACGTAGAGGCCGCCGACGGCGGAGACCTCCTCGGCCTCTGCGTCACACGCCTGCTTCCACCTGGGGAGGATCTCCTCCATCGCCTTCGCGTAGTCGTCCGCGTGCTCCACCGGGTCCAGGCCACGCTGGCGCAGCTCGGTGGCGGCCAGGTACTCCGGGTTGCCGCCGAGCAGGATGTCCGTACCACGGCCCGCCATGTTGGTGGCCACCGTGACGCCGCCCTTGCGTCCCGCCTGGGCGACGATCTCCGCCTCCTTCGCGTGGAACTTGGCGTTGAGGACGGCGTGCGGGATGCCCCGGCGACGCAGCAGCTGGGAGAGGATCTCCGAGTTCTCCACCGAGACCGTGCCGACCAGGACCGGCTGACCGACGGCGTGCCGCTCGGCGATGTCCTCGACCACCGCGTTGAACTTGGCCTTCTCGGTCTTGTAGATCACGTCGGGGCGGTCGAGCCGGATCATCGGACGGTGGGTCGGGATGGTGACGACGCCGACCTTGTAGACCTTGTTGAACTCACCGGCCTCGGTCTGCGCCGTACCGGTCATCCCGGACAGCTTGCTGTAGAGCCGGAAGTAGTTCTGCAGGGTGATCGTGGCAAGAGTCTGGTTCTCCTGCTTGATCTCCACGCCTTCCTTGGCCTCGATGGCCTGGTGCATGCCCTCGTTGTAGCGGCGACCGTGCAGGATCCGGCCGGTGAACTCGTCGACGATCAGGACCTCGCCCTCGCTGACGATGTAGTCCTTGTCCCGCTTGTACAGCTCCTTGGCCTTGATCGCGTTGTTCAGGTAGCCGACCAGCGGGGTGTTCACCGACTCGTAGAGGTTGTCGATCCCGAGCCGGTCCTCGACCTTGCCGACGCCCCGCTCGGTCACCGCGATGGTCCGCTTGGCGTAGTCGACCTCGTAGTCGCCCTCGCCGTCCTTGCCGGACTGCAGCCGGTCCACCAGCCGGGCGAACTCGCCGTACCAGCGGGCGGAGTGCTCGGCCGGGCCGGAGATGATCAGCGGCGTACGGGCCTCGTCGATCAGGATCGAGTCGACCTCGTCGACGATCGCGAAGTTGTGCCCCCGCTGTACAAGATCGTCCTTGCTCCAGGCCATGTTGTCCCGGAGGTAGTCGAAGCCGAACTCGTTGTTGGTGCCGTACGTGATGTCGGCCTGGTACGCGGCCCGGTGCTCGACGGACGGGCGGTTCGGCAGGACCACCCCGACGGTCAGCCCGAGGAACTCGTGCACCCGGCCCATCCAGGCGGCGTCCCGCTCGGCGAGGTAGTCGTTCACCGTGACGACGTGCACACCCTTGCCCGAGAGCGCGTTCAGGTACGCAGGGAGTGCCGAGGTCAGGGTCTTGCCCTCACCGGTCTTCATCTCGGCGATGTTGCCGAAGTGCAGCGCCGCGCCGCCCATGATCTGCACGTCGTAGTGCCGCTGGCCGAGCACCCGGGAGGCCGCCTCGCGCACCGTGGCGAACGCCTCGGGCAGCAGGTCGTCGAGGGTCTCGCCGTCCGCCAGCCGCTCCCGGAACTGGTCGGTCATGCCGCGCAGCTCCGCGTCGGTGAGGTTGACGAAGTCGTCCTCGATCGAGTTGACGGCAGCGGCGATCGCCTTGAGCCGGCGCAGCATGCGCCCTTCGCCCGCGCGAAGGACCTTTTCCAGAATCGACACGGATCAACGCTCCCCTAGACAGTCTGCCGAACCATCGTAGGCGCATCACCGGCCCTGCCGTCAGTCACGGCGCCCTCCGGGTTCACGGAGCCCGACATTTCGCCCGATGAGGGTGCCGCCGCGCACGAAATCCGATTACGCCGAGCGCGAACCGGCTGCGACCATGCCCGGATGAAGTTCGTTGACAGGATGACCAGATGATCCGGGACGTCCCGGTGGAGTCCGTCGCCATCGCCGAGGCGGGGCTGCTGCTGCGGCCGTGGCGGTCCGAGGACGCCGAGAACGTGTACCGGGCCTGCCAGGATCCGGACATCCAGCGCTGGACCAGGGTACCGGCGCCGTACCGGCTGGAGCACGCCACCGGTTTTGTCACCCGGACCGCCCCGGACGCCTGGTCGACCGGGACCGGCGCTCCGCTCGCGGTCTGCGACGCGGCCACCGGCGAACTGCTCGGCTCCTGTGGGCTGGTCGCGATCACACCCGGGCTGGGTTCGGCGGAGGTGGGTTACTGGACCGCACCCTGGGCCCGGGGCCGTGGCGTCGCCGTCCGGGCCACCCGGGCACTGTGCCGGTGGGCGTTCCGGGAGTTGGGTCTGCGTCGGATCATCTGGCAGGCCGAGGTCGGCAACTACGGTTCCCGGCTCGTCGCGCTCCGCGCCGGCTTCCGGATCGAGGGGCGGCTCCGACTCGCCGAGCCGCACCGGACCGGCATCGACGACGGCTGGATCGGCTCCCTGCTGCCCGGGGACCTCGACGGCCCGGACCCCGAGGGTGCCGAGACCGCGCTCCCCGGGGGCCCCGGCACGCTGGAGGCCCGCCGGGCCGCCGTCTTCGGTACCGCCCAGCCGGTGCTCTTCACCCGCGCCCCCGACGGTACGGAGCTGCGGCTGCGCCCCCTCGACGAGTGCGACCTGGACGGGCTCGTGACGACGTGCCGGGACCCGGAAACGGTCCGCTGGACCACCGTGCCGGACCCGTACCAGCGATCCGACGCCGAGTTCTTCGTCCGCGAGCACGGCCCGACGGTGTGGCGCCGGGGTACCGGCGCGGCGTTTGTCATCGCCGACGACAACGACGAGTTCGCCGGCGTCATGGAACTCCGGCTGTCACCGGCTGATCCCCTGGTCGGCGACCTGGGATACCTGGTCGCCCCGTACGCGCGGGGGCGGGGCTACTGCCCGGCCGCGGTGACGGCGATCTGCACCTGGGGGTTCACCACCCTCGGGCTGGCCCGGATCGAGTGGCGGGCCAACGTCGGCAACACCGCCTCGCGACGGGCGGTGGAGAAGGCCGGTTTTGTCATCGAGGGCACCGCCCGGCACGCGCTGAACCATCGCGGTACCCGGACCGACGCCTGGCTCGGGTCGCTGCTTCCCGCCGACCTCGGGCTCGTCGCGGGCACCCGCTGACATCGTCGGCCCTGCCGGGCCGCCGGCGGCGCCGGACAGCGCCCACGACGGCCGGTCACACCGGCCCGACCCGCGACCGGACCATCGGAGGGCGGGCCGGTCAACCGACCGGTCGGCGGGGCGGTGAACCAGCCGGTCGGCGGCCTCGCCGGGCCCGGGAAGGCCCGGGCCCGGCGGGCAGGTGCCGACGGTCAGTGCGCCAGCGCGATGATGCCGTAGTCGTAGCCCTTGCGTCGGTAGACGACGCTCGGTCGGCCCGACTCCTTGTCCAGGAACAGATAGAAGTCGTGCCCGACGAGTTCCATCTGGAACAGTGCGTCGTCGACGGTCATCGGCTCGGCGGGATGCACCTTCTCCCGGGCGATGTGCCAGGGCTGCGACTCGTCGTACTCCTCGTAGCCGTCGAACTCCGGCTCGGCGTCCGCCCGTCCGTCCCGGGTCTGTTCCGGGGCGGGCCTGGTGAGGGTGGCCACGGCGCTGTCGCCGAAGTCAGCCACCGGAAGGTTCGCGGTGGCCTCGGCGACGGAGAGCGGGGCGTGCCGGCCACGGTGTACGCGGCGGCGGTCGGCGGCCCGGCGGAGCCTGGTGTCGAGTTTCGCGATCGCGGCGTCGAGCGCGCAGTAGAAGTCCTTCGCACACGCCTCGGCGCGGACCACCGGCCCCCGGGAGATGCAGGTAATCTCTATTCGCTGGCAGTGATCGGACTGTCGCGGATTGCGTTCGTGAAAAAGTTCCACGTCGACCCGAATGAGTTTGTGATCGTAGCGCTCGATCTTCGCGAGCTTGTCGGCTACGTGTTGCCGGTAATGGTCCGGCACTTCGACGTTTCGGCCCTTGACCACGAGATCCATGCGTGACCTCCCTGCGCCATCGGAGAGTCGTGCAGAAACAAAAATCCCGGTCAGCCCGCCCCCTGGGAAGTCCATTCGGCTCGACCGGATCGCTGCGGTTGCGCCTCCTTCCAGGTGCTCCCGGGGCCTTGGAACACCCCTCATACCCCCGGTGAACAAAACGCTAACGCCTATCGGGCCGACAGTCACCCCACTCACCAAGACCAATTCCGGAAGATGTCACCGCCGACGCGATAGAGTGAATGCGCTGACACCCAGAGTCAGCAGCGGGTGGACCGACTCGTACGCAGGTCAACCGGTGCGTGGCGTTCTCCGCACAGGTGAACCGCGCGACCGGCGTACCGTCCGGAGGCAGCGCGGTCAGCCGCGCCTGCGCCGCTCGGTCGCGGCGAGCACGGCCGCGGCGTACACCGGGATGCCCGCGTCCCGCAGCGACCGGGTCACGGCGGCGAGGGTCACGCCGGTGGTCACGATGTCGTCCAACACCACGACGGCCCGACCGGCGGCGGCCCGGCGAGCGGCCGGCACCCGCGCCGTACGGGCCGGAAACGCCGCGTGCGCCGCAGCCGCCCGGCCCGCGCTGTCCAAGGTGGCGGAGTCCGGCCGGGGCAGCGCCCGGAGCGGATGCGCGGCCGCCACCGACCAGCCGGCCGCCCGCAACCGGAGGCCCGCCTGCCGGGCCAACCGGCGTAGGTGGTCGCCGTGCCGGTCCCGGACCGCCCGCGCGGTCGCCGGTACCGGCACCAGCAGCACCGGCCGCCGCTCCCCGACCGCCTCCGCCACCACCTCGGCCAGCAGCCGGCCCAACGGCCGGGCCAGTCCGTGCCGTCCCCGCTCCTTGTACGACAGCAGCGTCTCCCGCAGCACGCCCTGGTACGGGCCGAGGGCCACGCAGCCGGGCAGGCCGACGGGAGCCGGTGTCGGGCGGCTCGGCGCCGGACGCAGCGCCGCGAGTTCGGCGACGCAGGAGGCACAGGCACCCTGCCGCAACGACAGCCGGACACCCCGGCAGCCGGCGCACTCGGTGGGCAGCACCAGATCGGCCAGGTCCGACCAGATCCCCGCCGGTGCCACTGTCCGCCCTCGCCGTCAGTAGAGGTAGAACGGCGCGGTGGGGGTGGCCGAGCCGGGCGGGAGTCCGGCGGCACCGGCAACCACCTGGTCCCGACCGATCGGTGTGCCGGTGCTGTACGCGACCTGGTTGGCCTCGTACAGCGGAGGGCGGTTCAGCGCCGGGACATCCGGGTTCTCCGGGTACGTCGCCAGGTGGGTGACCGCCGCACCCACATCCGTGACCTGCGCCGACTCCTGTGCCCCGTCCACGTTGAGCTTGTAGACCGCGGCCCGGCCGTTGCCCTCCACGCCGGCGACCACCAGGGAGTTCTCCCCGTACCAGTCGACGGCGGTCAGGTCACGCAACGAGGTGGCCAGCCGACGGGACGGCCCGACGCTCAACGTGCCGTCGACCGTGCGGACCCCCGCGACGTACAACCGGCCACCGGCGATGAAGGCGATCCGCTGACCGTCCAGCGCCGCTCCCACCGCGGTCACCCGGCCCGGCGCGCCGGTGAGCTGCACCGGCCGCAGCACCGCGCTGTCCGTACCGAACTCGTGGAGTCCGTCGTCCGCCACGACCAGTCCGGTCGGGCCGGCGTTGCCCGCCGTCTTCAACCACACCGGCCGGGTCATCGCGGTGAAGGATTTTCCGGTACGGAAGTCGCGGACCGTGCCGATACCCGCGCCGGTACGCAGTCGTACCCCGGTTCCGTCCCTGGTCACCAGGGCCGCCGAGATCGTCGCGCCGTCCCGGCTCAGGCTCGCCGCGACGATGTCCTGGTTGGCCTCCGGCACGATCGGCACGGTCTGGTCCTCACCCGGCTCGGTCAGCGGGTACACCGTGCCGGCGAGCACCCCGTACCGGGCCGGGGGGTCGCCGAGCTGGTAGAGCGGGTGGTCCCGACGCCAGTCCTCGGCGACCGCGATCTTCCGACTCTGGTTCTGGATCTTCAACTCGAGTTCGTTGTACAGCGTCGGGTTCAACTTGAGCGACCAGACGATCTGGTTGAAGAGCTTGTCCAGCTCAAGGTTGGTGTCGAGCGCCCCGGCCTTCACCGAGAGGTTCACCTCCAGCCGGCCGCCCTCCTTCGGCGCCGGCACGTTGCCCAGCGGACCGGTGCCGTCCGGCAGCCGTACGACGGACGTGCCGAGCCAGTCCGCCGGGCCGCCGATCAGCCAGTCGAGCACCTCGGTCGCCTGCCGTTGGACCGGTACCGTGACCGGGAGGTAGCGCAGGTCGGGCACCAGGGCGTCGCGGTTGACGTTCCAGAAGTAAATGGTGTGTTCCTGGTAGTAGTACCGCAGCGCCTCGTCGGTCATCAGCAGTACCGGTGGCGGGTCCAGCACCCAGAGCCCGCCGGCCTCACCCGGATCGGTCGGCATCCGTCCCACCGTGAACGTGTACGAACTCTCGGTGGCGATCGGTTCGCCGATGGACCCGTTGGCCCGCAGCACGCCCACCTGCTGCACCCGCTCGATGGTGATCGAACTGGTGCCGTCGCTGTTGTACGTGACCAGTGGCGGCGCGTCCAACCGGATGAGGGTGACCTCGTTGCCCGGCTGTGGCGTCAGCCACTTCTCCTCCACGATGAAGTCGTTGAACCGCTTGTACGCCTCGTCCGGCTCGCCGGCGGCCGCGGTCAGGAAGTCCTGGGCGAACCGGAGCGGATCGACACTGCTCTGCGTACGACTGCGCGGCGGCTCGGCCGAGCGGGCCGGCGGTCCCGTCTCCGCCTGCGGTCCCGAGCCGTTGACCCGGACCTCGGTCTCGTCCGGGATGCCACAGGCCGCCACCGCCGGCAGGAGCATCGCGGCGACCACCACGACGCAGAGCCGTCGCCTCATCGCGTCACCTCGCTACGTCCGGTCTCGATCGGAGTCCTCGGCCCGGCCGGCTGATGGGGCGGCGCTGCCCGGTCGGCCGGCTCGGTCAGCGCCTCCGGCCCCTGCTCCCGCGCGTCCGGACCGGCCGACGGCTCCGCCTCCGCCAGCGGCTCCGCCTCCCGGCCGCCCGGTCCGATCGCCAGCCTGTCGACGGACCACCGGACGGTGACCACGTCGGGCGCATCGGCCGGCACCAGCCGCAGCGGGGACGAGGTCAACCGGTCCCCGGCCCGGGTGGGCAGGGTGAGCCGGAACTGGGCACCCGCACCCGGAGCGCCCCAGGCCTCCAGCCAACCCCCGTGCAGCCGGGCATCCTCCAGGCTGATCGACAACCCCAGTCCGGTGCCGCCGGTCTGCCGGGCCCGCGACGGGTCGGCCCGCCAGAACCGGTTGAAGACCAGCTTCTCCTCACCGGGCTTCAGACCGACCCCGTGGTCACGGACGGTGACCGCCACCGCGGTCTCGTCCGCGCCGAGGACCACCTCGACCGGCTTGCCGACCCCGTGCTCGACGGCGTTGCCGACCAGGTTGCGCAGGATCCGTTCCACCCGGCGTGGATCAACCTCGGCGATCACCGGGGCGTCCGGCACCACCAGCCGCAGCGGCGTTCCGCACCGGCGGGCCAGCGACTCCAACCGGTCGGTGACCCGACGCACCACCGGCACCAGGTCGGTGGGCTCGGCGTCGAGCATGGCGAAGCCGGCATCGAACCGGCTGATCTCCAGCAGGTCGGTGAGCAGGTCCTCGAACCGGTCGAGCTCGGCGTGCAGCAGCTCGGCGGTCCGGGTGACCGCCGGGTCGAAGCCGTCCCGCTCGGCGTAGATCAGGTCCGCCGCCATCCGTACGGTGGTGAGCGGGGTACGCAGCTCGTGCGAGACGTCCGAGGTGAACCGCCGCTGCAACCGGGACATCTCCTCCAACCGGACGATCTGTCGTTGCAGGTTCGTCGCCATCTGGTTGAACGAGGCGGCGAGCATCGCCAGGTCGTCCTCGCCGTTGACCACCATCCGTTGGTCGAGCAGCCCGGCCGACAGCCGCTGGGCGGTCCGGGCGGCCACCCGTACCGGATTGACCACCAGCCGGGTGACCAGGCCGGCGAGCAGCCCGAGCAGGACGACCAGCGCGAAACCGGTGGCCAGTACGGTGGACCGGGACCCGGCGGCGATCTGGTCCCACCGGGTCAACGGGACGAAATAGTAGAGTTCGACCTGGCCGAACCGGGTCGGCACCGGCGAGCCGTAGATCAGGTACTTCGTGCTCTGCCCGGTGTTGAACAGGTCACCGGTACGGATCTGGTCGGCGACCTTGCCGCCCTTGACCATCTCACGCAGCTCCGGACTGAGGATCTCGTCCACGTCCACCTGCGGCGAGGTCGCGGACGAGACGTCCGGGAACTTCCCGGCCCGCAGCGCCACCACGACCCCGCCGAGCTGTGCCGGGTCACCGCCGGCCAGATAGTTGACCGTGCTCTCGAAGGTGGCCTTCAGCCCCTGCTCGGAAGGGGTGGTGTGGTTGCTGAGCTGTTTGGCCGCGTACTCCTGACCGTCGGAGAGCCGGCCCATGACGTCCCGGCGGGCGTTGTCCAGCACGATGTCGGTGATGTTGTGCACCACCAGGTACGCGAAGCCGCCGACCAGCAGGCTCGACGCGACCAGCGTGATGGTCACGACCCGGACCTGCAGTGAGCGCCGCCAGGTACGGTGCAGCCCGGCCGCCGTCGCCGCGCCCCGGACCGTCCCGGCGCGCCACAGCCGTCGCCCGACCGGGACGACGTGGGCGAGCAGGGCGGAGAGCAAGGTCAGGGTGCGGGCCACAGTGCACCCAGGCTATCCGGTGCCCGCCTTGTAGCCGACTCCCCGCACGGTGAGGATGACCTCGGGTCGTTCGGGATCCGGCTCGATCTTGGCGCGCAGCCGTTGCACATGCACGTTGACCAGCCGGGTGTCGGCGGCGTGCCGGTAACCCCAGACCTGCTCCAGCAGCACCTCGCGGGTGAAGACCTGGCGCGGCTTCCGGGCCAGCGCCACCAGCAGGTCGAACTCCAGCGGGGTCAGCTTGACCTCCTCGCCGTCCCGGCTCACCGTGTGGGCCGGTACGTCGATGCTGATCTGGTTGCCGGGCGGGCCGATGGTCAGCAGTTCGGGCGCGGCGTCCTCGCCCCGCCGCAGCCGGGCCCGCATCCGGGCCACCAGCTCCTTGGGCTTGAACGGCTTGACGACGTAGTCGTCGGCCCCCGACTCCAGCCCGAGCACCACGTCGACGGTGTCACTCTTGGCGGTCAGCATGACGATCGGGATGCCCGACTCGGCACGGATCGCCCGGGCCACGTCGATCCCGCTCATTCCCGGCAACATCAAATCGAGCAGCACGATGTCGGGCCGGTTCTCCCGGAAAGCGGTCAGCGCCCGCTCGCCGTCGGCGACGAACGACGGCAGAAACCCCTCGCTGCGCAGCACGATGCCGAGCATCTCGGCAAGTGCGGGGTCATCGTCGACGACCAGTACCCGGGCTCTCATGGAACTAATCTTCCATCCTCTGCTCAACACCGTGGGTCCCGCGCCCGCCGGGGCGGTGGGTCGCGTCGTCAAACCATGGTCATGAAGCGCAGTAGCTTACCGTGGGCAGCAATGGGGGCACCAGCCTCCGAGCAGCCGAGCCAGGCGCGTATGTCCTGCTCATCGCCGTCCGGACGAGCCCCGACACCACCAGGACGAACACTCACCGCCAACAGTTTGCTCACTGAGGGTCACCACGACAGAGGATCACCGCTGTCGGGACCGGCGACCGTCGTCCTCGGCACCGGGCAGCCTCCGCCGCCGCGACCACCGCCGTCGGCGCGGGCAACCCTCGCCGCCCACGACCGCGACCGGCGTCATCGGGACCGGATCGTGAGCGGCCCGGTCGGCGGCCCGGCACCTCCGACACCGACACCCCACGCGATCGACCCGTGCGGCCTCCCGGACGGATGACCCGACGTGTCACCATGACTCCTGCATATCCCCCGCTCCCCCCACTGCCCCGCCAGGAGTGCGTTTGTCCGACGCTGGCCCGACCGCCGTACTGCCCATGCGTCCGCTCACGGTCGGTGAACTCCTCGACTCGGCGGTGCTGCTCTTCCGCCACCAGGCCCGGACGCTGCTGCCGGTCGCCGTCGGACTCGCCGCCTCGGAACAACTCCTGCTGTATCCGCTGCGTCTCGTGGCCGGCGTCGCGCCCCCGGGCTACCTGCCGGACTTCGACAACCTCAGCGCGTACTGGCTCCTGCTGGCCGTCGGGGCGGCCTGCGAGATCACGATCATCGCGCTGCTGGGCAACGTGGCGGCCCGCGCGGCCGGGGCACTGCTGGTGGATCCCGGGACGCCGGTACGGGGACTGCTCCGTCCGGCCGGCGCGCGGTACGGCCCGTCCCTGGCCGCCGCCGCGATCGGCGGTCTCCTCATGTTCCTGGCCGCTCTCGTCATGCCCGCCTGGGTGGTCGCCGTCGCGCTGCTCGGCGGCCTGACACCGGCGGTGGTCCTGGACCGGGTCGGGCCGTTCCGGGCGCTGGGACGCTCGGTCTCCGTCGCGTTGCGGATCAGTGGCCGGGCGGCGGGAATCCGGGTACTCGGCTACCTCGTCTGGTGGATCCTCCGGGTCGGGCTGGCGATCGGCGTCTTCGCCGGCCTGGACGGTGTCGGCCTGCTCGACCCGACCTGGATCGTCCCGTTCGGGGCGGTGCTCTGGACCGCCATCAACGCCGTCGCCTACAACGTGCTCGCCTGCCTCGACGCCGTCGTCTACCTGGAGACCCGGATCCGTACGGAGGGAATGGACATCGCCATCGCCCAGGCCCGCCGTACGGGCCGGCTCCGCACCGCACCGTCGGCGGCCGACCAGTGAACGTCAGTCGATGGTGGACCGAGACCACGGCGGCGCTCGGCGACCGCGTCCCACTGCCGCTGGCCGCCCTGCTGCTGGTGCTGGCCGCGATCCTGGTCTCGCTCGCCTGGTACCACTTTCCCGCCTGGGTGCCCCGGCGGCTGCCCCGTTGGCGGCTCTCCCGGCGGTGGCGACGACGGCGACCGCGTCCGGTGCCGGAGGCGGCACCCGAGCCGGTGGTCGAATCCGAGGAGGAACCGGAGTCGGGGCTGCCCGACGTGCCGGCAGCGACGCTGGTGTCGCTCGCCGACCGGCTGGCCCGGGACGGCCGGTACGCCGAGGCGGTACGGGAACGACTCCGGGGCATGGTCCGCGGACTGGTCGACCGCCGGGTGCTGGAACACCGGGCCGGGATGACGGTCGTCGAACTCGCCACCGAGGCGGCCCGGAGCCGGCCCGAGCTGGACCAGCCGCTGCACGACGCGGGCCAGATCTTCTCCGACCTCTGGTACGGCCAACGTCCGGCCCGGCGGGAACACGACGATCGGATGCGTGAACTCGCCGCCGAACTGGACGAGGTCCTCGCCGGCCGACCACGACCCGGCGGGAACGGGAGTGCCCGGACATGACGACCACCCCACCCCCGGACCGGACAGGCCGCACGACCGGACCAGCGGGACCGACGGGCACCGCCGGCGAACGAGCGTCGTCGCCGGCGGCGACCGTCGCTGCGCCAACAGACCGGGCCAGGACCGGTGGCCGGCGACGACGTCGCTGGCACCGGGTGGTCATCCCACTCGGCGTGGCCGCCGCGCTGCTGACCACCACCCTGGTCACCGAGGAGATCGACCAACCCGACCGGGACACCACGGGTTTCCTCTCCCCGATGGGCACCGACGACGTCGGCGGCAGCCGGCTCGCCGCCGAGCTGCGTGCCCGGGGTGTCACCGTCGAACGGACACCCACCACCCCCCGCGCGCTCCTGCGGGCCAGCGGAGGCGGCGTCACGATCTTCGTACCGGCGCCGGCCCTGGTCCACCCGGCGTACTGGCAGGTGCTCGTCGACCCCGCCGAGAACGTCCGGGTGGTGCTGGTGGATCCCCCGCCGCAGGTACTCGCCGAGGCGCGGGTGCCACTGACCGACGCCGGACGGCGCTGGGCCACCCGGGCGCTGCCCGCCGACACGGACGGCCGACCGTGTCCGCTGCCGGAGATCAGTACGGTGGGACCCGCCGCCGCGTTGCGACAGCGGTACGCCGACCCGCCCCAGTTGTCCTTCCGGGCCGACCTCTGCTATTCGGGAGGAGTGGCCCGGACCGCCTGGCGCGGCAACGACATGGTGGTCGTCGGCGCCAGCGACCCGTTCCGCAACGACCGGATCGACGAGTGGCACAACCTCGACCTGGCCACCGGGCTGTTGGCCGTACACGGCCGCGTCCTCTGGCTCGACCTCGCCGACCCGGAGCAGTCGCCGCCCTACCACCCAGACGGTGAACTGGTGTGGACCCCGCCGCCCAGCGGCTACGGCCCGGGTCCCGGGGAGTCCGAGGGGGACGGGCAGGCGGATGATCCCCGATCCGGGCAGTCCCGGCCGCCGGACCCGCAGGAGACTCCGCAGGCCGACGGCCCGAACAGTGACAACCCGCTGGCGGACGCCTTCCCGCCCTGGTTCTGGGCGCTGCTCGCCCAGCTCGCCCTGGCCCTGCTCGTCGCCGCGCTGTGGCGCTCCCGTCGACTCGGTCCGCCGGTGCCGGAGCCGCTGCCGGTGACGGTGCCCGCCGCCGAGACGACGATCGGGCGGGGCCGGCTCTACCATCGCGCCCGGGCGTACGGGCCGACCGCCGGCATCCTGCGGGCGGCGGCACTGCACCGACTCGGGCCGGCGCTCAACCTGGCGCCGGACACCCCACCGGCGGAGCTGGTCCACGCCGTCGCGGCACGTACCGGCCGACCGGCGGACGACGTGCACCACCTGCTCTTCGGTGCCGACCCGACGAGCAACCGGGAACTGCTCGACCTGGCCCGGGCCCTCGACCGGCTGGTACCGCCGGCCGGGCAGAGCCCAGCCCACCCGCCACGGCACGACCACTTCGTCGAAGGAGAGACCCGGTGACCCGACCCGCCGGAACCGCAGATCCGCTCGCCGTCCCGCCGCACGGGACGCCGGCACAGCCGGGTCCGTCCGCCGTCGGGGGCGACGACGCCCGGGCGGCCCTGCACCGGCTCCGGGCCGAGGTGGGCAAGGCGGTCGTCGGACAGGACGGCGTGGTCACCGGCATGGTGCTCGCCCTGCTCTGCCGGGGGCACGTGTTGCTCGAAGGCGTACCCGGGGTGGCCAAGACGCTGCTGGTCCGGACCATCGCGGCCGCACTCGACCTGGAGTCCAAGCGGCTCCAGTTCACCCCGGACCTGATGCCCGGCGACGTGACCGGGTCGCTCATCTTCGACCCGCGTACCGCCGCCTTCACCTTCCGGGAGGGGCCGGTCTTCACCAACCTGCTGCTCGCCGACGAGATCAACCGCACGCCGCCGAAAACCCAGGCGGCACTGCTGGAGGTGATGGAGGAGCGGCAGGTCTCGGTGGAGGGAAGTCGACGCCCGCTGCCGGATCCGTTCATCGTGGCCGCGACCCAGAACCCGATCGAGTTCGAGGGCACGTACCCGCTGCCCGAGGCCCAACTCGACCGGTTCCTGCTCAATCTGACCATGCCGCTGCCGAACCGGGACGAGGAGCTGGGAGTGCTCCGCGCCCACCACGCCGGCTTCGACCCGCGCGAGCTGGCCAAGGCCGGCGTACGCCCGGTGGCGACCTCCGCCGACCTGGCGGCGGCCCGGGCTTCGGTCAGCCGGGTCGGGGTCGCCGAACCGGTGCTCGGGTACATCGTGGACCTCTGCCGGGGTACCCGACGCACCCCGGCCCTGGAGTTGGGCGCCTCCCCCCGGGGCGCGATCGCGCTGCTCAGCACCGCGAAGGCGTGGGCCTGGCTGGCCGGTCGCGACCACGTCACCCCGGACGACGTGAAGGCGGTCGCCCGACCGACCCTCCGGCACCGGCTCCGGTTGCGCCCGGAGGCCGAGCTGGAGGGCGTCACCGCCGCCGCGGTTCTGGACGCGGTGCTCGACACCGTGCCGACCCCACGATGACCTGGCGGCCCGCGGCGCTGCTCGGGGCGGGGGCGTTGACCCTTCCGCTCTGGTCGGCACCCTGGCTGGGTGTGCTGGTGATGACCGGCGTGGTGCTGGCGCTGACCGTCGTCGACCGGGCGCTCGCCGTGCCGCCCTCGGCTGTCGCGGCGAGCCGTCAGGGCGCCCGGACGGTACGCCTCGGCGAGACCGCCACCGTCTCGGTGCGCCTGCACAACACGTCCAGCCGTCCGCTGCACGCGCTGGTCCGGGACGCCTGGGTGCCGTCCGCCGGAGCCCGTCCCGGCTTCCCCGGCGCGCCGCGGGTACGGATCCCGGCCGGTGCCCGGGTCGTGCTGCCGACCCTGCTCACCCCCACCCGTCGCGGTGACCGGCCGGCGGTACGGCTCACCCTGCGCTCGTACGGGCCGCTGGGGTTCGCCTTCCGGCAGCGCTCGGGCCAGCCGGACACTCCACCGTGGACCCTGCGGGTGCTGCCCCGGTTCGAGTCCCGCCGGCACCTGCCGGAGAAACTCGCCCGGCTGCGGGTGATCGACGGCACCCAGGTGGCCCGTGGACGTGGCCAGGGCACCGAGTTCGACACGCTGCGCGAGTACGTCGTCGGCGACGACGTCCGCTCGGTCGACTGGCGGGCCAGCGCGCGTCGGGCCGACGTACTGGTCCGGACCTGGCGACCGGAACGTGACCGACGGGTGGTCTGCGTACTCGACACCGGACGGACGGCGGCGGTGCGGGTCGGCGACGTACCCCGGCTCGACGCCGCGATCGAGGCGGCGCTGCTGCTCGCCGCGCTGGCCGGCCGGGCCGGCGACCGGGTCGACCTGCTCGCCGTGGACAACGCGGTACGGGTGGCGGTCACCGGTGCCAGCCAGTCGAGCGCGCTGCCCCGGATGGTCAACGCGCTCGCGCCGCTGCAACCGAACCTGGTGGAGACCGACTTCGAACTGGTCGCCGGGGAGATCCTCCGTCGGGAGCGCCGCCGCTGCCTGGTGGTCCTCCTCACCGCGCTGGAGGCGGGGGCGCTCGGCGAGGGCCTGCTGCCGGTGCTCCCCCGGCTGGCCGCCCGGCACCAGGTGCTGGTGGCCGCCGTGCACGATCCGGTGCTGACCGAGCTGAGCACCCGTCCGCCGGACCGGGTCCAGGACGCCTACGCGACCGCGGCCGCCTGGCGGGCGCTGGCCGACCGGGACCGGGTCCGGGTGGCACTGCACCGGCACGGGGTGACCGTGGTGGACGCCCCGGCCGACCGGCTGGCGCCAATGGTCAGCGACACCTACCTGCGGCTCAAGGCACTCGGACGGCTCTGACCGACCACGCCCGCGGCCCGGCCCGCCACCGCCCGAGGCACCGCCAAGCCGCCACCGCCCGGGAGACCACCCGGGGCACCACCCGGCCCGCCACCGCCTGAGCCGCTGCCGCTGAACCGCCACCACCCTGCGGTGACGCGCTCACCTAGGGCGTGGCGGTCACCCGCTCCGCCGCCGCACGCTCTTCGGCCACCGCCCGGCGACCGAAGACGACGACGTAGCCGAGGAAGCCGAGCCAGGCGAGCATTCCGATGCCGACCCGGACCGCGGTCGGCACCGCCGCCGGGGTCACGAACGCCTCGATGAGGCCGGCCACCGCGAACAGACCGACCAGCCCGAGCGCGACCAGCATGCCGGTACGGGCCGCCCGGGCCACCGCCTGACCCCGGGTCAGCTCCGGAGGCGGCACCATCCACGCCCAGCCGATCCGGAGCCCGACACCGGCGGCGACGAAGATGCCGGTCAGCTCCAGCAGACCATGTGGAGTGATCATGCTGAAGAAGAGCCCGGTCCGGTCGTAGGCGGCCAGCACCCCGCCGGTCACCCCGATGTTCAGGGCGTTCTGCCAGAGCAGGTAGAACACCGGCAGGACGAGCACGCCCGAGGCGAGGCACCGGGCCGCGATCCAGGCGTTGTGGGTCCAGAGCTGGAAGGCGAAGCTGGGCGCCGCGTACTCGCTGTAGTAGCCGACGAAGCGCGACTCGAAGATGTCGGCGGCGGCCTCGTCCCCGACCAGCCCGGCGGCGTGCTCCGGATGGTCGCCGATCCACCACATGAAGAAGCCCGCGACCAGGCAGAACCCGACCGCCACCGCGCTCCACCAGGGCCAGGCACGGTAGACCGCGGCCGGGAAGCTGGTCGAGAAGAACCGACCGACGGTCGACCACGAGAAGCCGGGGCGCCCGGTGAGCCGCCCCTGGGCGACCAGCACCAGCCGGGACAGTCGGGCCACCAGCGCCGGGTCGGGAAGGCGGCTGCGTACCACGGACAACTGGGTGGTGGCCCGTTGGTAGAGGGCGATCAGCTCGTCGGCCTCCTCCGCCGTCAACCGACGGCGCCGGGAGAGGCTGGCCAGCCGTCGCCACTCGGCGCCGTGCTCCGCGACGTACGCATCGAGATCCAAACCATCTCCTCAGAGTTCGCGACCATAGTGTTCACTGTGCTGGTGACAGCGCAACCACCGAGGCCGAGATCGGTCCGGGCCGCGCCGGCGGCCGGCCTCGGCGCCGACGCCGGTCTGGTGAGCGGCGAAGCCGTCGAACTCGACATCCGGGTCGCCCGGCTCGGCTCGCGGGTCCTCGCGCTGCTGATCGACGTGCTCGTGCAGGTGCTGGTCGCGCTCTTGCTGGCGGCGGTTCTCACCCTCACCTTCGGCGCCCTGGTCGCCGGCGACATCGTGGACCTGCCGGACCTGGCGGTCACCCGTGGACTGCAGACCGTGCTGGCGGTGCTGGTCCTGATCGGCTATCCGGTGCTCTTCGAGACGTTCAACCACGGCCGCTCGATCGGCAAACTGGCCGTCGGCCTGCGGGTGATCCGCGACGACGGCGGGCCGGTCGGCTTCCGCCAGGCGTCGACCCGGGCCCTGGTCGGCGTCGCCGTCGAGTGGCCCGGCCTGGTGCTGCCGCTGCTCACCTGGGTGGCCGGGGTGGCCGTGATGCTCAGCGACGCCCGCGGGCGGCGGCTCGGCGACCTGGCGGCGGGCACCCTCGTCATCCACGAACGGAGTCCGTCCGCGGCTCACTACCGCCCGTTCATCATCACGCCGGCGCTGGTGAGCTGGGCCCGTACCCTGGACCTCACCCGGCTGGACGACGGCCTGGCGCTGGCGGTCCGTCAACTGCTCAGTCGGGGTCCGACACTGGTCGATTCGGCCCGACGGCAACTGGCCGCCTCGCTCTGGGTCGAGGTCGCCTCGGTGACGTCCCCGCCGCCTCCGCCGGGCCTGCCCGAGTGGGCGTACCTGACGGCGGTGCTGACCGAGCGGCATCACCGGGCCCGGCAGCGGCTGGCCCGGTCCCGCTCGGTCACCGCGGCGCTCTGGCCGGAACTCGCCCCCGACGGCGGGCCGGCACCCACCGACAGCGGGTCGGTGCCGAGCGACGGCGGCCAGGTCGCGGCGTCCGGCGCCGAGACCACGCCGAGCCTGACGGTACGGCCGGCCGCGCCATCGGCCAGCGCGCCGTCCCGGCCCGTCGCGTCACCGATCACCGGTTCGCCCTGGCCGGCTGCGCCGGCGGTCCTGGAGCCGGCCGCCACAGCCTGGTCGGCACCGGTGCCAGCGGGTCCGGGCACCGTGACCCTGCCCTCCACCGCGGCGGCGCAGGCGGTGCCACCCACGCCACGCCGACCGGGCACGGGCCAACCGGTCGAATCCGAATGGGCCGACCGACCGCTCGAATCCGAATGGGCCGGTGACTCATCCCGATGAAGGCGTTCCTACCCTGGCTTCTCGTCCTGGCGCTGGTCATCGCCCTGGACGCGCTGGGACTGCGGCTGCTCGCCACGGCGGTCGCGGTCACCTGGCTCTGCTACTGCGTCTGGACCTGGGTACGCCCGCAGCGCCGCTGACCCGCCGACGCCTCTGACGAACGGAGCCCGGACCGTCGACGGCGACAACGCCGCCCACGATCCGGGCTCCCCGCTCCGACCCACACCGACGGCGCACCGCCGGCACGGTCACACCGGCATCGGCACTCAGTAGCGGTAGTGCTCCGGCTTGTACGGGCCCTCGACCGGGATCCCGAGGTAGGAGGCCTGCTCCTTGGTCAGCTCGGTCAGCTTGGCACCGAGCGCGTCCAGGTGCAGCCGGGCCACCTTCTCGTCCAGGTGCTTCGGCAGGGTGTAGACGCCGACCGGGTACTGCTCGGTCTTGGTGAACAGCTCGATCTGGGCGATCGTCTGGTTGGCGAACGAGTTCGACATGACGAAGCTCGGGTGCCCGGTGGCGTTGCCCAGGTTCAGCAGCCGCCCCTCGGAGAGCACGATGATCGAGTGGCCGTCGTCGAACTGCCAGACGTCGACCTGCGGCTTGATGTTGATCCGCTGTACGTCGGAACGCTTCGCCAGACCGGCCATGTCGATCTCGTTGTCGAAGTGGCCGATGTTGCCGACGATCGCCTGGTGCTTCATCCGGGCCATGTGCTCGTTCCGGATGACGTCGAAGCAGCCGGTCGCGGTGATGAAGATGTCGGCGGTCTCCACCACGTCGTCCAGGGTGGCCACCTGGTAACCGTCCATCGCCGCCTGCAGCGCGCAGATCGGGTCGACCTCGGTCACGATGACCCGGGCGCCCTGGCCGCGCAGCGACTCGGCGCAACCCTTGCCGACGTCGCCGTAGCCGAGCACCACCGCCGTCTTGCCGCCGATCAGCACGTCGGTGGCCCGGTTGATGCCGTCGATCAGCGAGTGGCGGCAGCCGTACTTGTTGTCGAACTTGCTCTTGGTCACCGAGTCGTTGACGTTGATCGCCGGGAAGAGCAGGCTGCCGTTCTGCTGCATCTCGTAGAGCCGGTGCACGCCGGTGGTGGTCTCCTCGGTCACGCCCTTGATGCCGGCGGCGATCCGGGTCCAACGCCGGTCGTCCTCCTGCAGCGAACGGTGCAGCACGCTCAGGATGACGGCGTACTCCTCGGAGTCGGCGCTCTCCACCGGCGGCACCGCACCGGCGCCCTCGAACTGGGCACCACGGTGCACCAGCAGGGTGGCGTCACCGCCGTCGTCGAGGATCATGTTCGGCCCCTGCCCGTCGGGCCAGAGCAGCACCTGCTCGGTGCACCACCAGTACTCCTCCAGCGACTCGCCCTTCCAGGCGTACACCGGTACGCCCTTGGGCTCCTCGACGGTCCCTTCCGGACCCACCACGATCGCGGCGGCGGCGTGGTCCTGGGTCGAGAAGATGTTGCACGAGGCCCAGCGGACCTCGGCGCCGAGCGCCACCAGCGTCTCGATGAGGACGGCGGTCTGGATGGTCATGTGCAGGGATCCGGTGACGCGGGCACCGCGCAACGGCTGCTCCGCCGCGTACTCGCGACGGATCGACATGAGGCCGGGCATCTCGTGCTCGGCGAGTTGGATCTCCTTGCGCCCGAACGCGGCGAGGGACAGGTCCGCCACCTTGTAGTCGCCCTCGGCGACGGTCGCGGGGCGGGGTCCGGCGGACGGACCACCTGCGGGTGCCGGGAGGGTGCTGGTCATGAACGCTCCTGTCGTACTGGTCGGCTGGCCGACCCTCCACGTTACGCGCCGCATGGACCGGGGCGGCGCACGGTGGGGTCGCAATCCGGACACTAGGCGGCCGTGACCTCCGGACAGCGCGCGGGGCGGTCGGTACCGAGCGGTCTCCCACCCAGTGTCCGGCCGCCCCGCGCATCCCCCCGGTTTGGTTCCCCGCGCGTGTCTCGGACCCGTGTCGCGATAACGCTGCGTACCCACAGAGTCACACTGAGCAAAAGACGTGTCAAGTCGATCCGCAAATTTCCGTTTCGCGGCGACTCACGTTTGCTCTTCCCCTTATCGGGTAGGGCGCCGGACCGCTCACCACGCCCGGTCACGGCCGCACGGGATGCACACGGCTCGGAGGACCCAGCGGTGGGGGGGGGGGGGGGGGGGGGCCGGGGGCGCCCCGCCCCCCCCCCCCCCCGCCCCCCCCCCCCCCCCCCCCCCCCCCCCCCCCCCCCCCCCCCCCCCCCCCCCACCCCACAGACACACCCCGCCGCGAAAGCTCCGCCCAGCGGTCAACCGTCACACCGAACGGGAACCCACCCACGACCGCCGCAGCGGAAGCTCCGCCCAGCGGTCAACCGTCACACCGAACGGGAACCCACCGACGCCACGTACGCGTCGCCGGCACCGCTCAACGTCACCGGCCCGCCGTCCGCCGGCCCGATCGCCGCCTGCCCCGGCCCGATCAGCACCGACCCGGCGGCGTCGGCCACGGTCACCGTACCGGCCAGGCAGAGTGCGATCCGGGGCCCGCGCACCTCGATGGTCGCCGACCCGACGGCACCGTCGAGGCGTACCCCGTGCAGCGCGAAGTCGTCGACCGGGACGGGCCAGGTCACCACGCCGGGCACGACCGGGGCCGGCTTGACCACCGGATCGGCGAGCACCTCGAAGCGGAGCACCCGGAGCAGTTCCGGCACGTCGACGTGCTTCGGCGTCAGCCCACCCCGCAGCACGTTGTCGCTGGCCGCCAGGATCTCCACCCCGGCGCCGTACAGGTAGGCGTGCAGGTTGCCGGCCGGCATCCAGATCGCCTCACCCGGCTCCAGGTGAACGTGGTTGAGCAGCAGCGCGACCAGCACACCCGGATCGGCCGGGTAGCGCTCGGCCAGGTTCCGGGCCAGTTCGGCGGCGGGCGCGTACGTCGGCGGGACCTCGGCCGCCAGCACGGCGGCGACCAGCCCGGCCCGCTCCTCGGTGGGCCAGCTGAGCAGGGTACGGACCGCGTCACGCAGCCCGTCGAGCCCGCCGCGCAGCGCGGTCACCACCGGCGCGAGCGCCGGCACCCCGAACGCGTCGAGCAGTTCCGCCGAGCGGGCCGGATCCCGGAACCCGCAGAGCGCCTGGAACCGCGAGACCGCGACCAGCATCTCCGGTTTGTGGTACGGGTCGACGTAGTTGCGGTGGGTCAACTCCGGATCGGTCGTCTCCGCCGCATATCCGGCCCGGGCCTGCTCGGCGTCCGGATGCGCCTGCAACGAGAGCGGCGCCTCCGGAGCCAGCACCTTCAGCAGGTACGGCAGCCGCTGCCCGAACCGGTCGATCACGTCCGCGCCGAGCCAGTGCTCCGGGTCGGCGGCGAACGCCTCGACCAGGCTGACCGGCGCGTCGCCGCGCAGCAGCGTACTCGGATCGCCGGGGTGGGCGCCGAGCCACAGTTCCGCCTCCGGCCCCTCGGTCGGCGCCGGACGACCCTGCAACTGGGCGAGGACGGTCCGCGACCCCCATGCGTAGTCGCGAATCCGTCCGTGCAGCGGCTCCACCCTCTATGCCTCCTTGAGCTGCGGAACTCCGTCGGCCGGTTGCTCCGCGTTCCGGTAGATGTCCGGCTCCAAGTAGATCAGCCGGGCGATCGGCACCGAATTGCGGATCCGCGCCTCGACCGAGTTGATCCCCTCGGCCAGGTCTGCCGCCGTCTCGTACGGCCGCACCGCGACCTTGGCCGCGACCAGCAGTTCCTCCGGCCCCAGGTGCAGGGTCTTCATGTGGATGATCCGCTCGACCTCGGCACCGCCGGTGATCGCCTCCTCGATCCGCCGTACGTCCTCCGGGGTGGCACCCTCGCCGAGCAGCAGGCTCTTCGTCTCGAACGCCAGGATGACGGCGATCGCCACCAGCAGCAGACCGATCGCCGCGGTGCCGGCCGCGTCCCAGTAGCCGTTGTCGGTGACCAGGGTCATCGAGACACCGACCAGGGCGAAGATCAGACCGAGCAGCGCGCCCAGGTCCTCCAGCAGCACCACGGGCAGCTCGGGGGCCTTGGCCCGGCGGACGAACTGGCTCCAGGAGGCCTTGCCCCGGATCGCGTTCGACTCCTTGATCGCGGTGCGGAACGAGTACGACTCCAGGAGGATCGCGATGATCAGCACGGTGACCGGCAACCACGGCCAGCTCTCGATGCCGTGCGGGCCGTCCTCATGCTGCTCGTGGTACTTGTGGTACGCCTCGTAGAGCGCGAAGAGGCCGCCGACGCTGAACAGCACGATCGAGACGATGAACGCGTAGATGTAGCGCTCCCGGCCGTACCCGAAGGGGTGTTCCGGGGTTGCCTTGCGTTGCGCCCGGCGCCCGCCGAGCAGCAGCAACGCCTGGTTGCCGGAGTCGGCCACCGAGTGGATCGACTCGGCGAGCATCGACGACGAGCCGCTGAGCCCGAACGCGATGAACTTCGTCACGGCGATGCCCAGGTTGGCCAGCAGGGCCGCGACGATCGCCTTGGTACCACCGCCGGCGCTCACGACTGCGCCTCGGTGACGGCGTTGTGGGGCCCGGTGCGGCCGTGCCGGGCGGTCTGCTCGGTCACGGGTTGGAGAGCTCCTTCATCTCGGTGATGGCCGGTACGGCCATCGGGTCGAGGCCATGGGCCAGCGCGAGGTAGATCGAGGCGAAGTCGGGTACGGCGATCAGCGAGGCCAGCCGTTCCAGGGCGGAACCGCCCTCGGCGGTGACCACGTCGCAGCGCACGCCACGCCGCTCGGCGAGGGTCTGCACCGCGTCGGCCCGGCGCTCCTCCACGACCAGCGGCTCGTCCGTGTCGTCGTCGGCGTTCAGGCCGCCGTCGCGGAGCAGCACCAGCCGCAGCCGTGTCCCGGACTCCTCCTCGTCGGCATCGGCGAAGATGTCCCGGTTCGATTCGGCCAGGCCGCCGAAGACCCCGTCGAGCAGGCCCACCCGGCCACGGCCCGCCTCGCCGAGCGCGCCGGCCACCACCGGGTAGCGGGCGTTCGCCGACAGGGTGTCGCCGAACCGCCGGGCCGCCAGCGTCGCCAGCGGCGACGAGCCCCAGACGATCGGCACCGATCCGGCCAGCCCGAGCGCCAGTGACTTCGCGGGGTTGACGAACGACTCGGCAGACGGCCGGCAGCGGTCGGCGTCGGCGTCCAGCCGGGCCGCCGTCTCGGCCAGGTCCGCCTCGTTCACCTTCACCAGACCGAGCGCACGGCCGGCGAGCAGCACCGGCACGGTCAGTGCCCAGAGGCTGGCCCGGGCCGGCGCCCGGCGGGGCACCGGCACGAACGGTGCCCGGGCACCCTCGGCGACCGACTGGAGCTGTGAGTCCGGGGCGCCGACGGCGACCAGCCGGGCTCCCCGGCGGGCGGCCGCCTCGGCCGCGCCGAGTGCCTCGGGGCTGCGCCCGGAGGCACTGACCGCGATGACCACGTCCGCCGCCCCGACCCAGCCGGGAACCCCGGCGCTGCGGTGCTGGATCACCGGTACCGGGCAGCGCGGCCCGGCGACGGTGGCGAGCACCTCACCGGTCCGCGCGGCGGTGCCGATGCCGGCGATCACCACGGCGCGGGGGCGTCCCTCGTCGGCGAGGACCCCGAGGTTGGCCTCGGCGGTCAGGGCCGCGGACTCCCGGACCTGGGCGCCCCCCGAGGCGGTGTGCCGCAGCATGCCGCCCGGGTCGTTCTTGTCCAGCGCCGCCGTGTCGTCGAGCAGCGTGTCGTCGGCGACCGAGCGTCCGCGCAGGCCCGCCGTGCCGTCCATCATGACCGCGGCTCCGCCGGGCCGCCGGTCTCGTCGGCGAGCAGCTCGACGGGGCCGCCGCGCGCCTCGTCCAGGAGCAGCACCGGTACGTCGTCGCGGACCTCGAAGATCCGCCCGCACTCGGTGCAGGTCAGGGTCTGCGCCGACGGGTTGTAGTCGAGCGGGGCGTGGTGCGTGTCCGGGCAGGCCAGAATCTCCAGCAACTGCGGGTCGAGGGCCACTGTGCGGCTCCTTCCACGTGGGTGGGCGGGCCGGGTGACGTGCCGACCGGCCCGAGGGATCTTATCGACGGACCAGCCCGAGCACCTCGTCGCGGAGCGCTGCCATCCGCTGCGCGGTCGGTGCCTCGACGTTGAGTCGCAGCAGCGGCTCGGTGTTGGAGGGGCGCAGATTGATCCACGCCCCGTCGGGGAACCGGATGGTCAGCCCGTCCAGTTCGTCGGTCTCCGCGTCCGGGTACGCCTGCCGTACCTCGGCCAGCTTGGCCCGCTGGTCCCGCACCGTCGAGTTGATCTCGCCGGAGGCGACGTACCGTTCGTAGTCGGCGGCGAGCACCGAGAGCGGCCCGTCCTGCTCGCCGAGGGCCGCCAGCAGGTGCATCGCGGCCAGCATGCCGGTGTCGGCGAACCAGAAGTCGCGGAAGTAGTAGTGGGCCGAGTGTTCGCCGCCGAAGACCGCGTTGGTCCGGGCCATCTCGGCCTTGATGAACGAGTGCCCGACCCGGCTGCGGACCGGCTGACCGCCGTGCTCGCGGACGATCTCCGGCACCGCGGTCGACGTGATCAGGTTGTGGATGATCGTGGCGCCCGGATGTTTGGCCAGCTCACAGACGGCGACCAGGGCGGTGATCGCGGACGGGGAGACCGGCTCGCCGCGCTCGTCGACCACGAAGCACCGGTCCGCGTCGCCGTCGAAGGCCAGGCCGAGGTCGGCGCCGTGCCGGCGTACGGCGGCCTGCAGGTCGACCAGGTTCGCCGGGTCGAGCGGGTTGGCCTCGTGGTTCGGGAACGTGCCGTCGAGTTCGAAGTAGAGCGGCACGATCTCCAGCGGCAGGGCCGGCAGGACGGCGTCGCCGAGAACCGCCGGCACGGTGTGCCCGCCCATGCCGTTGCCCGCGTCGATGACCACCTTGAGCGGCCGGATCCCGGAGAGGTCGACGAGGGTACGCAGGTGGGCCGCGTACTCGGCGAGCAGGTCCCGGCGTTCCAGCGGCGGCAACACCTGCTCCACCGGCCGGGGCTCCTCCTTGTCCAGCAGCGCCTGGGCGCGGTCCCGCAGCTCGGCCAGCCCGCTGTCCTGGCCGATCGGTTTCGCCCCGGCACGACACATCTTGATCCCGTTGTACCTCGCCGGGTTGTGGCTGGCGGTGAACATCGCGCCGGGCAGGTCGAGGCTGCCCGAGGCGTAGTAGAGCAGGTCGGTGCTGCCGAGTCCGACGTCGAGCACGCCGAGTCCCTCGGCGCGTACCCCGGCGGCGAACGCGGCGGCCAGCCCGGGGGACGACGCCCGCATGTCGTGGGCGATCACGACCGTGTCGCGCTGCTCCCCGGATGTCCGGAGCAGTTGTGCGAAGGCCGCGCCCAACGCCTCGGCCGCACGTGTGTCCCACTGGTCAGGGACGGTGCCGCGGACGTCGTACGCCTTCACGATAGCGGACAAATCAGACAAGATCTCGCCCTTCAGCCGGACACTTGGTCAACGGCCTGAGCGTATCGGAGCCGAGCGCCCCGACCCGCCCCATGCCGATCCACCGCCCGCCGGACCCGTACAGAGGCGGCGGGCGGACGTACCGTCACTACGCCGGCGGCGGGTTGCGGGGCAGGATGAACGTGGCGTCGACACCGGCCGCCGAGCCGTCCCCGGGTGGGATCTGCTGCGTGCGGTCCGCATCCGGCGTGGTCCGCTGCGCGGGGTCCTGGACCGGCGTGATCCGCTGGGTCGGCTCCGCACCCGGTGTGATCCGCTGGGTCGGCTCCGCACCCGGTGTGATCCGCTGGGTCGGGTCCTGGGCCGGTTGGGGCGGGGTCGGCTGGCCCGGCGAGACCGGCGCGGCGGGCCCGGGCGTCGAGCGGCTGTCCCGGCGGGAACGGCTGAACCCGCTGGTCGGCAGGATCAGGGTGCGCTCGGCACTCGCCGGCCCTCCGGGCATCGGTCCCCCGGGGACCGGTCCCCCGGTCAGCGGCCCGGCCGGGCCGCCGTCCACCGGCAGGTTCCCCATCGGTGCCGCGTTCCCCATCGGTGCCGCGCCGACCGGCCCGGTACCGACCGGCGGACGACTCGGGCCAGGGCGACCGGTACCGCCGTAGAGGCTGGTTCCCCGCTGGATCGGTGCGGTCGGCAGGGCGTCGACCGGCGGCAGGCCGCCGCCGGCCGGGGCGAGGCTACGCCCACCCCGCTCGGTACGGTCCGCCCGGCCCCGCCGGATCAGCACCACCAGCAGGGCGATCCCGATCGCGACCATCACCAGGCCGACCAGCATCACCAGGGTCCCGATGCCGAAACCACCGCCGGTGTTCTCGGCGGCGTCGGTCTGGGCCGGCAGACCGGCGGCCACCGTCTGGGTCGGCTCCGCCGCCTCGGCGGGCTCGGTCGCCTCAGGTGTCGGGGACGGGGTCACGGCCGACCGGGTCGGCACCGGGATGGCCCCGGTCCGGCCGGTCATCCGGGCGGTGTCGATGTTCTGGCCGAGCAGTCGACCACCCGCCGTGTACGCCTCACCCAGCACCGTCATCCGGCCGGGCGGCGCACCGGCCAGCAGGGTCACCCGGTATCTGCTGGTGACACT
This sequence comes from Plantactinospora sonchi, assembly GCF_036422035.1. Taxonomy (NCBI): domain Bacteria; kingdom Bacillati; phylum Actinomycetota; class Actinomycetes; order Micromonosporales; family Micromonosporaceae; genus Plantactinospora; species Plantactinospora sonchi. The sequence continues at coordinate 448,930 of NZ_JAZGQK010000001.1, read as the reverse complement.
CTTCCTGGCACAGAGTTCGTCCCGGCCCGGTGCGGTGCGTTCGGAGACGACAAGTCCGTCCCCGCCCTGGCTCACCGGCACCGGGCGCCAGGCGCCGTCCGCCGCCACGTGCATCCGTACCAGGGCCGGGGTCAGCCCCGGCAGTTGTACGCCGACCCTGGTGCGTACGTTCACACACTCGCCGGCCCGCATCGAGACCTTGACCGAGACCGCACCGGGCGAGCCACCGGCGTTGAAACTGCTGGAGGCGCTGATCCGGACCGTCTCCCCGACCGCGGCGGCCGGGGCGGCGCCAGCCGCCAGCGTGGCACCGACAGCCGCACAGAGGGTTCCGAACCAGGTGATGCCACGCCGCAGGGACATGATTACCTCGCTTGTCGCAGTTCGGGTCCGGGCACAGGCTACCGGTGGCCGACCACCGTCCCTTCCTGTCATGCCCCGTGCGTCGCCGACCGAATCGTCCGACTCCCGGCCACGACTCCGGCCGGGATCCAGCACCGACGATGGCGACACCCGACCCGGGCCGGCGTGCACCAACCCTGACCAGCGCGGATCAGTGGGGACGGCACGGATCGGCAGGAAGCGCGGCGAGCCGGCGCAACTCCGTACGACACAGCCGGTCCGCTTCGCGGGTGGTCTCCGGCAGCCGGTACCGGCGGGCCAGGTTGAGCACCTGGGCTACGGCGTTGTCCAGGCCCATCCGGTGCCCGACCGAGACGAAGACCGGTTTGATCCCGTCCTGGGTACGCAGCACCCGGCCGACCTCGTCCGCGCCGTCCAGCAGCGGCGACCAGGAGCCGCGCGGACGACCGGGTTCCTCCCAGCGGCCGACCAACGGCGTCTTGCCGACCCCGATCGCCGGCAGGCCGGTCAGCACCCCGAGGTGGCAGGCCAGCCCGAACCGCCGGGGATGGGCGAGCCCGTGCCCGTCGCAGACCAGCAGTTCCGGCGCGACGGTCAGCCGGTCGAGCGCCGCCAGCAGGGTCGGCAGCTCCCGGAAGGCGAAGAGGCCGGGGACGTACCCGAAGGCGGCCCGGCCGGGAAGCACGACGGCGTCGAGCACGGCCAGGGTGGTGGCGTCGAGCACGGTCACCGCCGCCGCGAGCCGGTCACCGTCCTCGGCGTACGCGACGTCGAGGCCGGCCACCGTGCGGGGCGTGGTCGGCCCCGGCCCGACCAGGTCGACCATCGGCCGCAACCGGTCCTGTACGGCTTCCGCCTCGGCGACCGTGCGGGGGGTGGTCGTCATCGCCGACGTCACGCCGGACCCGCTTCCTCCGGGGCCGGAGGGATGCCCAGTGCCGGCAGTCGCAACGGCTCGTTCGTCTCGGCCAGCCAGGACCGGTGAACCAGCGACATCGGGGAGTCGACCGCCAGGGTGTCGCGGAGGAAGGTGGTCACCGTGAGCGAGAGTTCGAGATAGCTCTCCCAGGGCGCCGGCCATGGCAGTTCGTAGGACCAGTTCATCTCGGACCGGCTCCGGTCCGGCTCCTGCCAGCCGGCCTTCCGGAGAGCTTCCTCCGCCGCCGGAGAGACGCTGATCAGATTCGGAGGATCCGGACTGCTCGCGACCTCGGCGTACAGCTCATCGCTCGACTGGCTGAACTGCACGTAGTGACTGCGGTTGTCCGCCTTCACCACGACCAGGATCCCGTCGACGGGCAGCCGGGCGAGCACCTCTGTCAGTGACCTGGTGAACGCGTCCCAGGAATTCTCGCTCACAGCCCGGCCCTGGTTTCTTCCGCCTTGGCCGCCAGGTACTCGGCGCTGGTGATCCGCAGCACGACCGCCCAGACCAGGTAATTGACCGACACCGTGTAATCATCAAGATGCCACGTGACGGAGGGATCTTCGCCCGGCTTCCGTTCGGTCGGCTGACCGAGCTCTTCCTCGACCGCCCGTACCGCGGCCACGAACGCGTCCTGCAGCACCGGCATCGCCTCGTCCGGATCGTTCGCCCGATCGGTGATCCGGACCGAGATCCAGCTGATCCGGTCACGGGTGAGCTGGAAATCCGCGACGTTACCGCCGACGCCCAGCCCGGTGTCCGCCCGCACCGGACCCCTCCGGGCGGAAGGATCGACAGTCCAGGCCAACGACTCGGCGATCGCGTCGATGCTGCTGGCCGACCAGTCCCAGCGGACGTCCGTCAGTTTGCGGACCAGACCGCGGAGGTCCTCCTGTGACAAGACCTTGAGACCCTGCATCTGTCTGCTCCTAGAGATCCGAGAACGCACCCATGTCCAGCTCGTCGGGGTTGATCAGGAACTTCCTGACCTCCCCGCTGCCGTTCAGGCGCCCGATGGCGAGGTAGTAGGAGATCGGAGCCGTTCCGGCCTTGAGACTCTCCAGAAGGTCGGATTCTCCCGCGAGCGCCTCCCGGAGGTCGGGATCGTTCTCCAGCATCCACTGCAGATACGGGACACTGCCCTGCTCGACGTACACACCTGGGGAGACCTCACGGGAACCGAGCTTGGGGGTGTTGGCGATGTCACCGCCCTTCGCCTCGATGACGACCAGCGTGGGCGGTGGCCCCTTGTGCACGGTGACATCAAGTGTCCCGGAGCGTCCAGGCTCGTCGCTGATGCCGGTGAGGAGCTTCCCGCCCAACACCTTGGTCGCCCAGTGGCGCGCCATGATCATACCCAACCGCTCCGACGCCCGATTCATGTCACGGTGCGCGGACGGATAATCCGTCAGAGCCTCGGAAAGCTCTTCGACCTTCTCAAGCTTGTCCGGATCATCCTCCCACTTCAGTCGGAGCTTTTCGAGCGTGTCAGCCTGCTTGTCCGCCTTGAGGTCTTCGAGGGGTACGCCGAGCTCGGCAGCGAGGTCGTCACGTTTCTGCTTCCTGACCTGCGCGGCCGAACGGTCGCGGAGGGCCTCCTGGTACTTCTCCCTCTCAGCGGCGTCGAGCGCGCTCTGCTGCCCGGGGTCGGTTGTGCCGTCGGAGCTTCCGGGATCGTCGATCAGGCACGGCGTGAAGGTGTCGTCAGGAAGGTGGACAGCGGCCAGTCCCTCTCTCGGGAACGGGTTCGGCACAAAGGTGCCGGTGCTGTCGATCCACCTTCCCTTCTTGTTCTGACGAAGTCCCTCCGGGGCCTGCTGTGGCGTGCCGGTCGGCGGGGCCTGCGGCGGTGCGCCCGGCTCTCGCGACTGCGACTGGCCCTCCGGGGTGGACTGGCCCTCCGGGCCACCCGCGTCCGGTACCGGATCAGTCGAGGGTGCGGAACCGTACTGGGCTCCCGTGCCAGCCGGTGTCCCCACCCCCGCCAGCTCGGAGCCGGCCGGTGCGGGGGTCGTCGTGCCGGGCGTGCTCGCCGAGGTGGTGCCGGGTGGCGGGGCGGACTGCGACAGTGGCGGGCGGGAACTCGCCACCCCGGTCGGACGGTCGGCCATCGGCATCGGCTGTCCGTCCGGACCGACCACCAGCGCGTCGATCTGGATGACGTTGGACGGGGAAGGTCTGCCGCTGTGGCCGTAGAGCGGCCGGCCGGCGATCTGGCCGGTCTGCATGTCGACGTAGAGGATCGTGCCGTTCTGGTTGATCGCGGCCCAGGCGTGTCCGGCGCCCCCCTCCCACTTGTTCAGCAGGAAGGCCATCGAACCGGGGCCGCCCGCCCGGAGCTGCGCTTCCAGGTCGCCGTACGCGGCCTGCACCGCAGCCTGGTCAGCCGCCGGGTCAACACCGTCGACCTGCGTACGGAGCTGCTGGAACCGCCCGCCGGTGGCGTCCTCGATCCGCCCCGGGCCGTCCCACTCCCCGTCGAGCGGTCGGCGCGGGTCACCCTCGGCGTACGCGTCGAAGGTCCGGGGCGCGGAGACCCGGGGCCGGCCGTGCGCCCACGTCTCGAAGAACGAGAGGACACAGTCCACGCAGTTGATGCCCCGGGTCGGGTCGGCGGCCGGCCCGCCGTCGTTGCCCAACCCGAACCAGCGTCCCCAGCGTGGATCGGCGTTGCGGACCACGCTGCCGTCCGGGTTGCGGGGCATCTGGTTCTCGAGGTTCACCTGGTCGGCCGCGAGCGGCGGACGCAGACCGAACCGCTGGTTGTACCGCCGGGACCGGTCGACGGACGGTGGATGGTCACTGCCGGTCAGAGCCGACCGGTTGCCGGTACGGACCGGGCCGGTGGCGACGATGCCGGCGTCGGTGTTGAGCCGGATGAAGTCGGTGTCATTCTCGACTCGGACGACCGGCGGGGCGATCTGTCCGGTCAGGATCCGGTGTGCCTGGTTGTCGAGGGCCGCCGCCAACACCGCCGTACGGTCCGCGCTCTGCTGGAACATCGCCGCCCGGGCCGGGTCACCGGACCGCCGGAGACGTTCCGCCTCGACGGCGAGGTCCCGGGCGACCGCCCGCTCACGGTCGGCCTGCCGACGCAGGGGATCGGCCGCGTCCGCCCGCCGGTTCTGCTCGTACCGCGCCCGCTCGGACTGGCGCGGATCCGACCGACCGTACGGGTTCACCCCGGACGGGCGGCCGGAGCCGGGCAGCGCCACCACCGCTCCGAACCGGTCCTCGCCGGTCGGCCGGGGACCCGGGTTGTCGGGAGTGCGCTGCTCCGGGATGCGTACGCCGCTGTCGCCGCGCGGTGCGTCCACCGGAGGGGCGACCGGTGGAGGTGTGCCGGGTGACGGTGTGACCGGTGGAGGTGCGGCCGGCGTCACCGGCGACGACGAGGTGACTGTCGACGGAGGCGGTACGGCCGGACCCGGCGTCCCGGCCGGTGGCCTGGGCGGCGCGGTCGTACCCGACTGGGTCGTACCCGGGGTGCCGGGGCTGCTCGGTACGGACCCCGGAGTAGCGGCGCCCGGCGACCCGGGCGGCGCCAGCGGCGTACCGACCGACGGTGCCACCGGCCCCGCGACCGGGCCGACCGAGGTCGGTGGCAGGGCCGGCGCGACGGACGGCCCACCGACCGTCGGCGAGGGCGAGGTGGGCGGGCTGACCGGACCGACCGGAGTGGTGGGACCGACCGGAGTGGCGACGGCGCCGGTCGTGGTGCCGGACAGCGTGGACAGGGCCGGCCCGGCCGAGGTCGTCGGCCCGTTGACCGGGCCAGCCGGTGTCGTGGATCCGCCGGCCGGCGTGGCGGAGACACCAGCCGGTGGGATCGAGGCCGTGGGTGCGTTGACCGACGGGATCGAGGGCGTGAGCCCACCGACCGACGAGGTCGAGGGCGTGAGCCCACCGACCGGTGTGGCCGGCGTCGGGCTGGCGAGACCGCCACCGGCGACCGGAGCCACCGACGGCGGGGCGACGGTCGTTCCCGGCACCGCCGGCCCCCCGGCGGCCGTTCCGGTGACCCCGGCGGAGGCCGAAGCTGGGGCGGTCGTACCGCCGGTGGAGGCACCTGCGCCGACCGACGCGCCAGCCGACTGGGCCGTGCCGGGCGCCTCCACCGAGGTGGCGACCCCGGCGAGTTGTGCCGTGGCCGGCTTCTCGGACGTCGCCGGGGCGTCCGACGGAACGGATCCCATCGGGGTGGACACCGAAGCGTCCACGCTGACGCCGCCCGGCGCAGCCGTCGCGGCAGCACCGACGTTCGCCGCCGGACCCGCCACCTCGGCCGACAGGTTCGCCGGCAGGGTTGTCGCCGGAGTGGCCTCCGCCGACGGCAGGTTCACCGCGGCGGCGACCCCACCCGACTGGCCACCCGCCACCGCGTTGACCGGCCCCGCCTCGACCGACAGGCCACCGGAGGTCGGCGTACCCGCTGGAGCACCCGGCGTCGCGGCCCCCGAGCCGAGGTCCGACAGACCCGGCGCGGACGGCGCGCCCGACGGCCCCGGATAGGCCGAGCTGCTCCCGGACGACGAGTTGCCCGCCAACGACGACAGATCCGGGCCGGCCGACGAGCCGCCGCCCGTCAAACCGGAAGGACCGGACGGCGTGCCGCCACCGGCCGGCCCGGAACCCGGGCCACCGCCCGCCAGGCCGGAAGGACCGGACCCCGGGCCGCCGGCCAACCCCGAGGGACCGGACGGCGTGCCACCGCCGGTGGATCCGGACGGACCGGAGGTCGGGTCGGCTCCCGGCCCGGTGTTGCCGCCCGGCGGGCCGGACAGGCCGGACAGCGCGTCGAGTCGGCCCTCCAGCCGGTTGCTCGCGGCGTCGCTGGCCTGGTTCACCGTCGAACTCGCCGCGCCCGAGGTGGCCGCCATGCCGGCGTCGGTGAGCGAGACGAACCCGTTGCCAGTGGCGAGGCTCGCCGCGTTCTCGGCGATCACCTCGCCGCCCACCTCGCGGCCGACGTTCTCGAAGAACCTGCCGGCCCCACCGGAGGCGTTCGGCCCGAGGCTGGCCACCGAGGCGGTCGCACCACCGGCGAAGCCACCCACCGCCGACATGCCCAGCGAGGCCATGTCCAGACCGTCCCGCCGGCCGGTGGTGTTCTGGTAGGCCTGGATGCCGCCGTCGATCGCGACCTCTTCGCCCGCCTCCTTCAGGCCGTCGATGCCGGCCCGCTTCGCGAACGACTTCAGGCCCCGCTCCGAGACCTCCTTCACCGCCTTCTCGGCGGCCTCCTTCGCGCCCTTGCGCAGTGCCTTCTTGGCGAGCTGCCCGATCAGCCGCTTGAAGATCATCTTGATGATCTCCCGGGTGGCGGCCATCGCCGCGGCCGCCGCCGGAGAGGCCGCTCCGAGGGTGAGTACGACGGCTATCCCGAGACCCACCAGCTCCGCCACCAGGATGCCGAGCTGGATCCACACCTCGATCTTGGCGCCCTCGATGTCACAGCCGCACTCCTCGACCAACTTCCCCAGCTCGTTGGCCACGTCGGCGAGCAGCATGAGCGGCGCGTCCTCGCCGTCGGCCACCTGACGCCACGCCTGGTCGAAGGCCTGGCCGACCGAGCCGGTGTGCCCGTACCCGTCGAGGACCCCGCTCGCGGCCGTGATCGCGTCGTCCCGGGGGCCGGCGAGTGCGGCGCCCATCTCGAACCACTGGTCGGCGAGGTCCCAGACCTCTTTCTCGTTCCCCTCCGGCCATTCGACGCCGATCACCCACTCCAGCGCCTCGTAGACCCAGCCCGGCAGGTCCCAGGGTGAGAAGTCGAGGGGGTGGGGAATCGGGCTGGGCAGAATGGTCATGAGGCGTTGCCTCCCGTCGGTCCCGCCACGTCACAAGATCGGCCAGCGGCCACCGGAGCACGACCGGTACGACACGGGCCCGGTGTCAACACGCCGGGCCGACCGAGGTCGTCTCGGTGCCGCCACCCCGTCAACGGTCTATGTGCTGGATGCGCTGTGCACTGGCCGCGTCGGTCTGGACGCTCGCCTGCACCGACTGGGTGACGTTGACGCCCAACGTCTCCACGTAACGGCCGACGCTCTGCCAGGCCTTGAAGATCGTCGTCTCGAAGCCGCGGTAACGCTGCTCGAAGGCCTCACCGATCTCGTCCTTGCCCCACGGACGGTTCGCACTGGCCGCCCTGATCTCGGCGCCCATCCCGTCGTGCTGCGCGGTGACGGCCTTTCCGGCGTACGCCAGATCGGTGCCGGACCGTTGCGCCTGCCCCGGGTCGAGCCACAGCTCCTGCTCACTCACGCCGCTCCGCCTCCTCGCGTAGGGCCGCGTCACTACGCCGGAGCAGGCTGCCGAAGTCGCCGTCCTTCAGGAAGTCGGCGGCCCCCGAGCCGGTGGGCAGGTACTCGCCGACGAGTCCCTGCACTCCGACGGAGGCCGCGTCGGCGGCCCGCTGCACGGTCGTGGTGATCTTTGCGGCCAGAGCGTTCACGTCGCCGTCACGATATATACGGCGGTCAAGCTCCAGTTTGATCAGTTGGCCACGTGGACCAACGGTCGCGGTCACCAAGCCGTCGTCGGACGACTCGGTCGCCCGGAAAGCCGCCAACTGTCCCTGCAGGTCAGCCAACCCGGACCGGAGCCGCTCGTACTGGCCGTACACCTCGTCGAAGCGGGCCCGGAGGGCTCGGTTCGCGTCACGGTCCGAACTTTCCACCACAGCCGACCCCCGTCATCGCTTTGGGTAGTCGGATATCCTACCGGCGGACGGGGCCTCCTGTCTCCGGCGGATTCGGAGACAACCGGCTCGGCGACCGGACGGGGAGTCCACAGTGATCAGTCACGAGGAAGTCACCAGCATCGCCGCCGAGTGGTCGCGCCAGGACGGCGTACGACTGGGCTGCGAATGCGATCCGGTGGTCGACGAGTTCGACCTCGGCTACGTCGTCTGGTCCAAGATCCCGGTCGACGTGCCGGTGGCACCGGGCGACGGGACGTTGACCGTCATCGACCGGGAAACCGGCGAGATGACCCACTGGCCGCGGCTGCCGTCGCCGGTCGTCCAGGACCTCTACCGCCAGGACCGGGCCGGCCGTCCGCCCCGGGTCCGGACCGTCGACCCGGCCGTCGAACTGCGTCGGGCAGGCCGCCGCTCGCCGACACCCGGCGCCGCCGCCCACCTGAGCCTCGGCACCGAGCAGTACGTCGCCCGGGGCGCGAAAGGTGACCTCGAACTTCGGCACCACCCGCTGGTGGCGGCCTACCTGGCCGACCTCCCGACGGGTCACCTGGTGCGGGGCGGCGAGCGGCACGCCGAGCTGATCGTGCTCTCGGACGTGCTGCACGAGTACGACCGGCGGCAGACGAGCCTGCGGCAGCCCACGCTCACCCTGCCGGTGGCCCGGGAGCTGCTCGCCACGGCGCAGTTCGCGCTGTTCCGGGTACGCGAGTCCGGCGACCCGTTCGGTGGCCCCGCCGACCGGCCCTGCGAGTCGTGCCTCCGGGCGCTGGTCCACTTCGGTGTGCTGCCCTGGTCCGACCTCGCCTACGCCGAGGAGTCCCGGCCCGGTCCGCAGCCGCTGCCGGAGGCGGACCGGTTTCCGCCGGAGGTGGGCTTCGCGCTGGTCGAGGCGGGCTGGCGCCCCCAGTTCGGCGACGACCTGCTGGCCCGCAACGCTGTCGCGGCGGTCACCGAGACGCCCGGCGGGCGACACCGGCACACCAGTTTCCCGGCCGTGGAGAGCGCGTTGACCCGGTTTCCCGGGCTGGTCAGTGCCCGACGTGGTCCCGGCGAGCAGGTCTGGATCCGACGCTTCGACCTGGATCCCCGGGCGGCGGCCTACACGGCGGACAGTCTCGGCGACTTCGGGGCCCTGATCCGGGCACGGCTCTTTCCGATCGGCACCGAGCAGGGCGACAGCATCCTGGCGATGGACGAGTACGAGCGGGTCTTCGCCCTCGACCAGGCCGGCGAGTGGTTCATCGGGTCCGGCATCGACGACGCGTTGACCAACCTGCTGCTCGGCCGGGCCGCGCACCGGGTACGCGACGACGGCAGCTGGTGAGCCGGGGCCGCGCCGTCGGCGGCTGGTGAGCCCTCGGGGTGCGACGACGGCGGCCGGTGAGCCGGGGCGGGCCCCGGTCGGGCCGGAGGGCGGGCCGTCGGGTCCTACAGGTCCACTCCGGAAAGGACCAGCACCCGGGGCTCGGTGTAGTCGTCCATCGCGCTGCGTACGCCCTCGCGACCGACGCCGCTGCCCTTGACCCCGCCGTACGGCATCTGGTCGGCCCGGTACGACGGCACGTCGCCGACGATCACCCCGCCGACCCGCAGTCCCCGGTGTGCGGCGAACGCGGTCTGCAGACTGTGCGTGAAGACGCCGACCTGCAGCCCGTACGCCGAGTTGTTCACCGCGTCGAACGCGGCGATGTCGTCGGCGACCCGCGCCACCACCAGCACCGGTCCGAAGACCTCCTCGGTGCTCACCCGGCTCTCCGGCGGCACCGCCGTGAGCACGGTCGGCGCGAAGCTCGTACCGGAGCGGCGGCCGCCCACCTCGATGGTCGCGCCGGCCGTCACCGCCTCGTCGACCCAGCTCTCGACCCGTCGGGCCGCGGCCTCGTTGATCAGCGGCCCGACCTCGGTCGCCTCGTCGGCCGGATCGCCGGTGCGCAGCGCCTCGACGGCGGCGACCAGCCGGGGCAGGAAGCCGTCGTAGAGCCACTCGTGCACGAAGACCCGCTGCACCGCGATGCAACTCTGCCCGGCCTGGTAGTTGCCGAAGGTGGCGATCCGCTCGGCGGCCCACCGGAGGTCGGCGTCCGACGACCAGTCCGAGCAGATCACCGCGGCGGCGTTTCCGCCGAGTTCCAGCGTGACGTGCTTGTCGGGGGCGGCCCGGCGGATCGCCGTACCGACCGGGCCGGAACCGGTGAACGAGACCACCGGCAGCCGGGGGTCGGCGACCAGGTCGGCCGCCCGGTCGTCGGGGACCGGCAGCACCGAGAACATCCCGACGGGCAGCCCGGTGCCGGGGCCGTCCGGCTCGGTCACCTCGGCCAGCAGTTCACCGAGGAGCAGCGCGCTCAACGGTGTCTTCGGTGCCGGCTTGACCACGATCGGCGCCCCGACCGCCAGCGCCGGGGCGACCTTGTGGGCGACCAGGTTCAGCGGGAAGTTGAACGGGGTGATCCCGAGGACCGGACCTCTGGGCACCCGACGGACCAGGGCGAGGCGTCCCTGGCCGGCCGGTTCGGTGTCGAGCCGCTGCAGGTCGCCGGAGAACCGTCGGGCCTCCTCGGCGGCCCACCGGAACACCGAGACGGCCCGGGACACCTCCACCCGGGCCCACCGGATCGGCTTGCCGCTCTCGGCGCCGATCAGGCGGGCGACCTCCTCGGCCCGTTCGGCGAGCCGCCGGGAGACGTGGTCCAGGGCCTCCGCGCGGACGTACGCCGGAAGGGCCGCTGCCCGGTCCGCGACGGCCGCCGCGGCGACGATCGCCGCCTCGACCTGGTCGGGGTCGGCGTAGCTGGTCCGGGCGACCTCCCGGCCGTCGTACGGCTGCCGGACGATCAGCGGATCCGGGCCCTCGGCGGGCCGCCCGGCGAGGTGGAACGGCACGGACTGCACGCCGGCAGCCTAGTCCGCCGGGTCAGGCTCCGGCAGCGTGTCACCCGGTGCCGCCCTGTCCGGGAGTCGCTGACCCGTCGGAGGGTACGTCGGCCGCCGCGGCGTCCGGTGCCGGCCCGTCCGGCGGGTGGGCGGTGAGGTAGTCGTGCAGCCGGCTGGCGCCTTCGAGCATGGCGCCCGCCCGCCGGGTCAGTTCGGCATCGCGCTGCATGACCACCGCCCGCAGCGCGTCCGTGCTTCCGGTACGACGCAGGCCGTCCATGATGGCGCGGACCTGTGGCAGCGGGTATCGCCCCTGGCGGAGCATCCGGATCATCCGGGCGTCCCGGACGTCGTCCGGGCCGAACCGGCGGTACCGGGTGCCCCGTTCCCGGCTCGGGGTCAGCAGGCCGGCGGACTCCCACACCCGCAGTGCGGAGGTACGGATCCCGAGGAGTCGGGCGAGTTCCCCGATCCGCAACCCGCCCTCCCCGGCCCGAGCCCCCGCGTCCCCGGCCCGTGGTCCGGCGTCAACGGCCCGAGCCGCAGGGTCAACGGCCCGAGTTCCGGCCTGGCCGGCCCGTGCTCCGGCCTGGCCGGCCCGTCGTGCCTCGGTGGACTGACCGGCGATCCTGGCGAGCGCCTCGCCGGTCTCCCGGAGCAGCCGCCGCTCCTCGTGCTGGGCCGCGTGGCCGGCGTCCAGCAGGGCGAACGCCCGGGGCAGCTCCCCGCCGTGGATCGCCTGCATGACGGCTCGCGCGGCGCCCCAGCCGTACCCGCTGGCCATCGCCCGGTACGCCAACAGGGCCCGACGGTGCCGGTCGGTGAGGCTGCGGTAGCCGCTCGACGTACGCGGCGCCGGGGGCAGGATGCCGGTGTCGACGTAGTTACGGATCTGCTGGGTCGAGACGTTCACCAGTCGGGCCAGGTCGACCGGACGCAGCCTGTCCTCGGACCGGCTCACCGTCGACTCCCCCGGCACCGGCCGCTTCGACCAACGAGTTGAGGGTTCCTGTGCACAGCCGATCAGGATAGCCGGCCAATTTCGCTGAAACCATCAACGTACTACTTCAATGACAGGCTTGAAGGTATGACTGTCAGCAGTGAAAGACCGCCGAACGGGGCGGAGCCGGTCGTCGCCGTCCACGACCTCCGGATGCGGTACGGCCCGACCGAGGTGCTGCGCGGGGTGGACCTCGTCGTGCACCGGGGCGAGGTGCTCGGCCTGCTCGGACCGAACGGCGCCGGCAAGACCACCACCATCGAGATCCTGGAGGGCTTCCGCCGGCGCTCGGCCGGCGAGGTACGGGTCCTGGGCGCCGATCCGGAGCACGGTGACGAGACGTGGCGGGCCCGGATCGGCGTGGTGTTGCAGTCCTGGCGCGACCACGCCCGGTGGAGTGTCCGGGAACTCCTCGACCACCTGGGCCGCTACTACCTGCCGTACTCCACGGCGGACCGGCAGCGGCCGTACGAGGTGGCCGACCTCCTCACCCTGGTCGGGCTGACCGGTCAGGCGGACACCCCGACCGCCCGGCTCTCCGGCGGACAGCGGCGTCGGCTGGACGTGGCGATCGGCCTGGTCGGCCGGCCGGAACTGCTCTTCCTCGACGAGCCGACGGTCGGCTTCGACCCGCAGGGCCGGCAGGAGTTCCACGACCTGGTGGGACGGCTCACCGAACGGGAGGAGACGACGATCGTGCTCACCACGCACGACCTGGCCGAGGCGGAGAAACTCGCCGACCGGATCGTGATCCTGCTCGGCGGCCGGATCGTCGCCGACGGTACGGCCGCCCAGCTCGCCGGCCAGGTGGCGGGGCGGGCCGAGGTCCGCTACACCCGCGACGGCGAGTGGAACGTGCACTCCGTCGAGGACGCCACCGGTCACGTACGGGAACTCTTCGCCCGGTACGGCACGGCGATCGGCGACCTGGAGGTACGCCGTCCCAGCCTGGAGGACGTCTACCTGACGATGGTCCGCGACTTCGAGTCGGGACGACGTACCGAGGCAGCGGCCGAGTTGACCGGAGCGGGGGCGGAAGCATGAACACGGCACCTGTCGGTACCCCGCCGGCGCGCGGTCATGGCGTCCGGGTGGGGCTGCACCGGGGCTGGATCGAGTTCCGGAAGGCCGTGACGAGCGGGCAGGAGCTCTGGGGCGCCCTGTTCTTCCCGGTGATCGCGTTGATCGTGATGTACCTGCTGCGCGGCAGCACGGTGCCAGGCACGACCTTCTCCCTCGGCTCGCAGGCGGTCCCCGGCATCCTCGCGCTGAACATCGTGATGGCCGGGATGACCGGGCTGGCGGTGACGTTGACCATGGACCGGGAGGACGGCACGCTGCTGCGGGCGAAGGCGGTCCCGAACGGGGTTCTCGGCTATTTCACCGGCCGGCTGCTCAGCCGGGCCGGGGTGACCCTCCTCGGGCTCGTCGTCCTGCTGGTGCCGGCCGCCCTCCTCTTCACCGGTCTCCGGCTCGGCGACCCGGCCGGCTGGCTGACCCTCGCCTGGGTGCTGGCGCTCGGCCTGGCCGCGACGATGCCGATCGGGGCGGTCATCGGCGCGCTCTTCAACAGCACCCAGGGGCTGAGCGTCGTCATGCTGCCGATCATGCTCCTGACGGCGCTCTCCGGGATCTTCTACCCGGTCAGTGCCTTCCCCGACTGGCTCCAGTGGATCGCCCAGCTCTTCCCGATCTACTGGCTCGGGCTCGGCCTGCGTTCGGCACTGCTCCCGGACGCCCTCGCCGCCGCCGAGATCGGGGATTCGTGGCGGCACCTGGAGACGGTGGGCGCGCTCGGGGTGTGGGCGGTGGCCGGCTGCCTGCTCGCGCCCGTGCTGCTGCGCCGGACGGCCCGGCACGAGTCCGGGTCGCGGGTCGCCGCCCGCCAGGAGAAGGCGGTACAGCGGATGGACGCCGCCCGGCGTTGACCTGCGGGTACCCCCGCCAGCACCGGCTGGCGGGGGTACCGGTCAGCCGGCCGCCTGGAACGCCCGGCCGACCGCCGTCGGCTGGGCGCCACCACGGAACAGCCCGCTCAGGTCCTTGTCCGTGGCGGGCAGCCCGAACCAGGCGTACCGCTGCAGGTACGACAGTCCGCCGAGCATCTTCGCGGCGGCCGTGACGAACGCGGCCTGCTGCTGCTGGCTGGGGAACCGGGCCTGCCCGGAGGAGAAGTCGATCAGGGCGAACTCGGTGAGCCAGATCGGCTTCCGGTAACGCTCGTACACCGCCTGCAGGTACGACCGGAGCTGGCTCACCGCGTTGGCGGTCCGGAAGTCCCCGCCGTACCAGTGCAGGGCGATGAAGTCGACGCGGTGGCCGCGCTCCTTCGCCCCGACCATGAACCGGTCGAGCCAGCCACCGGCCCGGTCGCCGCCGAAGGCGACCGCCGGGCTGCCCAGCCGGCTCCCGGTCGCCTGCAACTTCGGCCAGAGGTCCAGCGCCTCCTCCACGCTCATCTCCGCCTGGCCGGCGAGGTCCGGCTCGTTGAACCCCAGCAGGTACGGTCCAGCATTCTTGGCCCGGGCCAGGTTCGCGCTGGTGACGTGGTCCCGGCCCCAGATCATCGGCACGAACTGCACCCCGCGTGGCGTGGTGACCCCGTCGTGGTGTGCCGCCCAGGTGTAGTACCAGCTCGCCCCGGAGTTGGCGAGGGCCTGACTGACGCCGGAGAAGTTCCAGACCGCGACGCCCTTCTTCTCCGACGCCCGGGCCGGTGCCGCCGGGGCGGCCGGTCGACTCGACGTACGCCGGCTCGGGGTCGCCGTCGGGGTCGGGCCACCGGCCGACGGTGTCGGTGTGCCGGCGAGACTCGGGCTCGGCCCGGCGCTGGCCGTCGCGGCGACGCCCGGCGCCGGCTCCGGACCGGCCGCCGCCGTCGTCTCCGCCTCGTCGGGCCGGCTGAGCTGCACGGCCAGCAGGACCGCCACGACCAGGCCGGCGACGGCCGCGGCGGCCGAGACCGGGCCGGCCACCCCACCCGTGCCGGCACCGAACCACCGGCCCAGGCCGCGCGGTGGCGCCGCGTGCGCGCCGGACGACCGGACCGGCCCGTCCGGGGCACCGACCTGACCGGAATGGTGCTGGTCGTCGGTGGCCGACGGCCCGACCGGGCGCGGGTGGGCGGCACCGGGCTGGGCGGCCCACTCCCCACCCGGCTGCACGGACGAATCGCCGCCGAGGTACGCGGTGAGCCGCTCGCCGAGGCCCGGCGGCACCGGGAGCAGCGGCAGCCCGGCCAGCAGGCGCCCCACCGGCAGCAGATCCCGCCCGGCGCGTCCGCACTCCACGCAGTCCCGGACGTGCCGGGCCAACCGCTTGCGCCACAGCGGTGCCGGTACGCCGTCCCAGCCCCGGGCCACCGTCGGAAGCTCCGGGCACCCGGGCCGGGCCCGCAACGCCCGGACGACGGCACGGGCGACGTCGAGTTGCTCCTTCATCCGGTGCACCCGGACAGCGACGTGCCCGGCCGGCAGTCCGAGCGCGGTGGCGAGCTCGGCACGGTCCAGTTCGCCGCTCTCCTCCAACCACCAGAGGGCGAGCAGTTCCCGGTCGTCCGGGTCGAGCCATCGAGTCGCCTCCGCGACCTCCCGGCGCTGGTCGGTGAGGCCGAGGCGGAGGATGGTGAGTTCGGCGAAGTCACCGGCCGGATCCGGTACCTCGTCCGGCACCTCCACCGTCGCCGCGCCGGCCGCACCGGTCCGGTGGCCGTGCTGCCAGTCCCGTACCTGTCGGACGGTGATCGCCACCAGCCACGACCGGTACGCGGCCGGGTCCCGCAACTCGGCCAGGTGCCGGACCAGCCGGAGCAGCGTCTCCTGGACCACGTCGTCGGTGTCGGGGTGCCCGCGCAACGCCCGTCCGACAATGTTGTAGACCAGTGGCAGCGATCCGGCGACCAACGTGTCGAGAGCGCGCCGGTCACCGGTACGGGCGGCGAGGACGATCCCGGGGTCGGGTCCGCTTCGGCCGGGTCGGGTCATGCCGCTCCACTCCCATCGCTGACTGTCCACGGTGCCGCGCCGCGTCACGATCGCTGGCGGGCTCCTGTTTCGGAGACGCTACGGCGGCGGACGGATTACGGTTTTCCCGGTGGTACGACGGATCGCCGCGCACAGTTCGATGACCAGCCCGACCCGCGGTGCAAGGAAGGGCCCCTTCTTATCGCTTTTTGCATAGGAAGGGCCCCCTCCCAACGCACCGGCCCCGACAGGCCCCGTCCGTCCAACGATGTAACCGGGTTTCGTTCCCGGCGCCGAGGTGACCGGGAGTGCGCGCGCCGAGACTGGCTACATGACCAGTTGGACCACGCGGCGACGGGCACGTACCCGATGAGTACCGCACTGCTGCTCTCCCTCGCCGGACTCGCGCTGCTCGACAGCACCAGCATCGGCACCCTCTTCATCCCGGTCTGGCTGCTGCTCTCCCCGGAACGGATCGGTGTCGGACGGGTCCTCGGCTACCTCGGCACCATCGCGGTCTGCTACTTCGCCGTGGGCCTGCTGCTGGTCTTCGGAGGCGGACGGCTGGTCGACGCGCTCGACGGAGCCGCCGACAGCCCGGTCGTGCTCTATCTCCAACTGGCCCTCGGCGTCGGCCTCTTCGCGCTCAGTTTCCGCTTCGACGGCAAGCGTCGCCGGGGACCGGGACCGGCGTCGCGGTGGCGGGACCGGGTCACCAGCGGCGGTTCGTCGGTCGGCTGGCTCGTCGGCCTGGCCCTGCTCGCCGCACTCGCCGAGGTGGCGACGATGCTGCCGTACCTCGGGGCGGTCGGGCTGATGGCCACCGCGGACCTCGCGGCCTGGACCGTGCCGCTGCTGCTGGCCGGCTACTGCCTGGTCATGGTCCTGCCCGCCGGCATGCTGCTGGCCGGCCGCGCCGCCTTCCCCACCCCGGCCGAGAGGCTGCTGCGTCGACTCAACACCTGGATCGTGGAGAAGGCCGGCAACGCGACCGGCTGGATCCTCGGTATCGCCGGCTTCCTGGTGGCCCGGGACGCGGCCGCTCGGCTCTGGTTCCCGCACTCCTGAACGACCGGCCGGCGGATCCGGCGGCCGGACGGCGAGCCGAGCCCCGCCCCCGGTACGCCGGCCGGCACACTGGACGCCGGGCTCGTCGACGGGAGAAAAACGGATGTCCAGGATTCTCGTCGCCGGTGCGTCCGGTCTCCTCGGGTCGGCCGTGGTGCGCGCCCTGGTCGCCGCCGGCCACGAGGTGCACGGTACGACCCGGAGGGCCGACCGGCTCCCGTTGATCGAGCGGCTCGGCGGACGCGGGATCGTGATGGACGCGCTCGACCGTGCTTCGGTCGACGCGGCACTCGCGGTGGCCGCCCCGAACATCGTGATCCACGAACTGACCGACCTGGCCGGGTTCGACTTCGCCGCCAACAACCGCCTCCGGGTCGAGGGCACGGCGAACCTCGTCGGGAGCATGCTCGCCCACGGCGTGCCCCGGCTGGTCGCGCAGAGCATCTCCTGGGCGTACCGGCCCGGGCCGACGACCGCCGGTGAGCAGGAGCCGTTCGCCACCGTGCCGGAGACCGGCGCACCCGCCTTCGAGGCCGTCGAGATCCTCGAACGTGAGGTCGCGCGGGTGCCGCACGGCGTCGCCCTGCGCTACGGGCTGCTCTACGGCCCCGGCACCTGGTACGCGCCGGACGGCGAACAGACCGCCCGGGCCCGCCGGGGCCGGATCGAGGCGACCACCGCGTGGACGAGCTGGGTCCACGTCGACGACGCCGTCGAGGCCACCGTGCTCGCACTCGACTGGCCGCCGGGACCGGTCAACATCGTCGACGACGACCCGGCCCAGGTGGACGACTGGGGGCCACGGTACGCCCACGCCGCCGGGTACCGGGGTACCCCGACGATCTCGTCGCGGGCCCCGGGCCGGGCGGCCTCGAACGCGCTCGCCCGCTCCCTCGGCTGGCTCCCCCGGCATCCCACCTGGCGGACGACGCTCGCCGACCCGGCGACGTTCACGCCGAGCGGCGAGGCGCCCTGACCGGTCGCCGTTCCCGGAGCGAGCGACACCCGCCCCGACCGGTGCCGTCCTGACAGGTGCCGAAAAAACCGCCGGCGGCCGGGCCCACGGCCGGGTAGCCTGCCGGGCATGTCCCGGGCACAGGTCGCGATCACACGGACGTCCGAGTCGGTTCAGCCGCTCGGCCGTCGGCGACGCGTGGCTCGACCGCGAGTCTGCCGCGACCGCCTGCGCTGACCTGACCTGTGCGACCGGCGGATCGATCCGTCGGTGCCCTCCGGTAGCCGACCGGTCCGCTCTCCTCACCCATCCGGGTCCGGCCCGCGTCCACCGCCGTGTTGCCCCCGCGAGCCGTCACCGGCCACCCGCTGCGGCAGGCGACCACCACCACCCGCGGTGACCGCGGCGGTGCGTGTGGCCCGGCCCACCATCAGATCGGCGTACCGATGAAACCTGCCAGTCTCAATCTCGAAAGTCTGCTCGTCGACCGGCTCGCCCCGGCGTTCGCGGCCGTGGCCGGCGGTCCGGTGGATCCGGTGGTCCGCCGGTCCCGGCACGCGGACTTCCAGGCCGAGGCGGCGCTCGCCGTGGCACGTCGGCTCGGCCGGCCACCCCGGGAGGTCGCCGCCGAGGCCCTCGACCGGGCCGTGCTGTCCGACATCTGCACGGCGGCGGGCGTCGCCGGCCCCGGGTTCGTCAACCTGACCATCGCCGACGACGTCCTCGACACGCTGCTGACCAGGATGGCCGCCGACAGCCGGCTCGGCGTACCACCGGCCGAGGATCCGGAGACGGTGGTCGTCGACTACTCGGCACCGAACGTCGCCAAGGAGATGCACGTCGGCCACCTGCGCTCGACCGTGATCGGCGACGCGACCGTACGGCTGCTCGACTGGCTCGGGCACCGGGTCGTCCGGGTGAACCACCTCGGCGACTGGGGCACCCCGTTCGGGATGCTGATCGAGCACCTGCTCGACCTCGGCGAGTCGACGGCCGCGGACGAACTGTCCATCGGCGACCTGAACTCGTTCTACCAGGCCGCCCGGACCAAGTTCGACGCCGACGACGGGTTCCGGCAGCGGTCCCGGCAGCGGGTCGTCGCCCTGCAGGCCGGCGACGAGTTCACGCTGGGGCTGTGGCGGCGGCTCGTCGCCGAGTCGGAACGGTACTTCCTGACCGTCTACGACCGGCTCGGGGTGCTGCTGGCCGCCGATGACTTCGTCGGCGAGAGCCGGTACAACAGTGCGCTGGCTCCGTTGACCGAGGAGTTGGACCGGCTCGGGCTGCTGACCGGGAGCGGGGACGCCGCCTGTGTCTTCCCGCCCGGGTTCGTCGGCCGGGACGGGGAACCGCTGCCGCTGATCGTCCGGAAGAACGACGGCGGGTACGGCTACGCCGCCACCGACCTGGCCGCGCTCCGGCACCGGATCGACGACCTCGGCGCGACCCGGCTGCTCTACGTGGTCGGGCTCCCCCAGCGGCAGCACTTCGAGCTGGTGTACGCGGTGGCCCGGCAGGCCGGTTGGCTCCGGCCACCGGTCCGGGCCGAACATCTCGGCTTCGGTCTGGTGCTCGGTCCGGACGGCCGGAAGTTGGCGAGTCGGGCCGGCGACTCGGTCAAGCTCGGTGAGCTGCTCGACGAGGCGGTCGCCCGGGCCGAAGCCCTGGCCCGGGCGAAGAGCCCCGAACTGGATCCGGTCGAGCTCGCCGAGGTGGCCCGGGCGGTCGGGATCGGCGCGGTCAAGTACGCCGACCTGTCCAGCGAGCGGACCCGGGACTACGTCTTCGACTGGGACCGGATGCTGGCGTTGAGCGGCAACACCGCCCCGTACCTGCAGTACGCCCACGCCCGGATCCGGTCCATCTTCCGGCGGGCCGGTGGTGGGCCGCCGGCCGACGCCCGGATCTCGGTCGCCGATCCGGCCGAACGGGCCCTCGCCCTCGAACTGCTCGACTTCGGCGTGGTGGTCGGCACCGTCGAGCGGACCCTGGAGTTCCACCGGCTCACCAACCACCTGTACGAGGTCGCGTCCGCCTTCAGCACGTTCTTCGAACGCTGTCCGGTGCTGCGGGCCGACGCCGGGACCCGGGCGAGCCGGCTGGCCCTCTGCGAGCTCACCGCCCGGGTCCTCCGGCAGGGCCTGTATCTGCTGGGCATCGGCGCACCGGACCGGATGTGACCGACTCGTGACGCCCGGCGGGGCGGCCGGACCTGCGGCATCATGACGGGATGGTGATCTTCCAGGACCTGGTACGTCGCTTCGGCGACTTCGCGGCGCACGATCCCACCGACGATCTGGTCGAGCGGTGGCGCCGCGAGGTCGTCGAGCCGGAGGCCGACCTGTTCGCCACCGTCGAGCCGTGGGTCGATCCGCAGGTGGCACCGGCCCGGCTGCCCGGTCTGGTCGCCCGCCGGGCCGAGCTGCTCGCCCGGACGGTCCGGGCGGAGGCCGCGGTACGCGAGGCGACGACGCTGTTCGCCGACGCAACCGGTGGTGGGCACCTCCCGGTCCGGGCGGTCATGATGGTCGGACTCGGCCAGGCCAACGGCTGGGTGGCGCCCCTGGACGGCGAACCCACGCTGTTCCTCGGGGTGGAGCGGTTGCCCGAGCCGCCCTTCGACACCGTGCTCGCGCTGCACGAACTGGTGCACCTGGTGCACCAGCGGCGGTCCGCGGCCGACTGGCCGTTCGACCGGGTCGACGCCGACCTGTTCCGGGAGGGCCTGGCGGTGTACGCCACCGCGCGGCTGATGCCGACGGTCGCGCTGAGCGGCCACCTCTGGTTCCGGGCCGACGCGCGGGCCTGGGTGGACCGGTGCGCCGCGATGGCGGGCGAGTTGCGCAGCCGCGCGCTCCGGGAGTTGGACCGGACCGACGTGTCGGGGCTGTGGTTCGGCGGTGCGGAGGACCGGCCCGGCGAGCTGCCCGGGCGGTGCGGCTACTGGCTCGGCTGGCGACTGCTGGGCGAGATCCTCGACGGGGCGCCGCTCGACGCCGCCCTCGACTGGCCCCTGCCGGAGGCGACGGCGCGGCTGCGTGCCGCGCTGGCCACTACCGACGGTGCCGGTTGATCGCCCGCAGGAACCCGCTGCCGGGGGAGCTGACTCCCGAACGGCCCGCAGGCTCGACCGTCGGCGGGTTCCTGGGGAATCAACCCAGCTCCGCCAGCATCCCCTCGCAACTGCGTACCACCACGCGGGCGGCACGACGCTGTTCGGCCCCGTACACCGGGTCCTCGGCCAGCTCCTGCCACCGGCCGACCGCCGCGCTCGCCCGGTCCCACAGTTCGTCGCCGGCCACGTCGTGCTCGACACCCAGCCGGGCGGCCAGGCTGGTGCCGTCCCCGCCGACCAACCGGTTGGCCTCGGCGACCAGGTGCGACTCGAACCGGACCTGGCCGCCGAGCAACGCCGCCGACAGGCGTAGTTCGCGGAACTCGTGTGCGCCGGCGAGGACGTGCTCCAGCCGGGCGAGCAGTTCCTTCGCGCCCGGCCGGGGCTCGGTACGCAGCAGCGACTCCAGCGCGGCCAACGCCGAACGGGCCTTGAGCACCGGGGTACGGTCCACGAAGTACCGGGTGATCGACTCGCGCAGTTCGGTCAGGCCGCTGCGCCGGACCAGCTCGGCGGCGAGCTTGGCCCGGCTGTCACAGCCGGTGCGGATCAGCGTGGTCGACAGCCGTACCCCGAAGATGCCCAGCCGGTCGAGCAGGCTGTGCCGGGTCGCGGCGTCGATCGCGACCGGGAAGTCGACGGCGGTGAACCGGTCGGTGGAGAGCAGCAGCAGGTCGGTCTCCGCCTTCGGCAGTCGGGCCAACGCGGCCAACGCGGTGAACTCCGGCTCGGTCAGCACCCGTCCGGCGAGCGCGACCAGGCCACCGAGTGCGACGACGCTCAGGCAGCGGGCGTTGACCCGGGGGTCCCGCCGGTGCCGGCGGGCGAGCTGCCGCGCGGTCAGCAGCGCGTCCACCCGACCACCGGCGAGTTCGTCGACCCGGGAGAGCACCAGCAGCACGTTGACCGGCGCCGCCCGGGCCACCGCACCCGGCTGCGCGGTCTGCAGTGAGCGCAGGTCGTCGCCGCGCCCGTCGCGGCTCAGGTAGAGCACCGCGTCCGCTTCCCGGACGATCCGGTCGACGGTGGCCGCACCACCGTCGGTCGGCCCGGGCAGGGCCCGCTCGATCGCCACCCCGGGTACGCCGGCACCCGCCCCCGGGCCGCTCGGATCGAGCTCGGGGGTGACCGCCGGGGTGTCGATCAGTACGGCGTGCCGCAGCGCCCGGGCCGGCCACTGCACCACGATGTCGTCGACCTGGTCCCAGCGCCAGCCCCCGAGGTCCACCCGCATCCCGCTCGCCGTCCGGGTCACCGCGAGGTCCCGGGGCGTCCCGTTGGCCGGGTACGCGGTGACCCTGGGTTCCGGGCCGTCCTCGTACCAGGTGAAGACCTGGCGGCCGTCGGCGACCTCGACCGGCGCGACCTCCTCACCCATGATCGCGTTGAGCAGGGTCGACTTGCCCGACCGCCAGGGGCCGGCGACCGCGATCCGCAGCGGCTCGCCGAACCGCTCGAGTTGGCGGTGCAGCCGGCGTACCGCCCGCCGGTCGTCGCGGTAGACCTCCGCCGCCTCGGTCAGCAGTTCCCAGGTCGCTTCGTCGAGCCCGGCCCGGGCCGGCCGGACGTGCTCGTGCGGCCGGGTCACGGTCCCGGCTCCAGCCCGGACCGGTCGGTGGCGACGACCGCGATGCCGGCCAGTGCCTGGGCCCGCTCGTAGAGGTCGGCCAGCCGTTTCATCTCCTCCGCGATCCGCCGCTGCCGCTGGTCACGTTGCGCCGCGTCGACCTCCGCGGCCTGCTTGGCACTGCGGAACGACCGGACGATGCCCTCTTGGAGTTCCTCGGTGAGCCCGCTGAAGTGGTCACGGAGCATCCGCTGCACCTGTCGGGCGGTGTCCTTGGTGTCCTTGCTCAGCCGCAGGAAGAAGTCGTCGACGTGCCGCTGGGTCGCCGTCTTGACCGCCGCCTGGCGTCGTTTGAGCAGCGACTTCCCCTCGTCCCGGACGCTCTTGCCGCCGAACAGCGCACCCGCGCCGAGCGAGATGGGGTTGATCAGCGGCATGCCGGCCAACGTCGTCGCCAGGCCGAACATCAGCACACCGCCGTACGAGCCGCGCAGTCCGGTGACAAGTTTCTGGGTCCGGGTGAACCGCTCGACCGTCGGCTGTTCCATCACCTGGATCCGGTCCGCCAGGTTCTCCGGTACCCGTACCGACCAGCTGGGCAGCGCGTCGAAGCCGTACCGCTCGAAGGAGCCGGCGACCCGCTGGGCGATCCAGCCGCAGCGCTCGGCCAGCCAGGCGTAGTTCGCCTCCGCCGCGTCGGTGAGGTTCTCGGTGAGCCAGTCCTGGAAGGTTTCCCAGCCGGTCAGCGGGTCGGCGGTGTCGAACGCCTCGTCGACCTTGCGCAGGATCTGCCGGGTCCGGTCCCGCAGGTCGTACTCGACGTCCGAGATCAGGTCGGCCATCTCGTCGTTGAGGGTGTTCTGCCACCGTTGTGAGCAGCGACGTAACTCGTCCACCTCGCGCTGCGCCGCGTGCAGTTTGGAGATCGGACCGGATTTCCCGGCCGCGGTGGTCACCGCGAGTTCGGCCCGCAGCGGCGCCGCGAGTTGTTCGATGACGGTACGGGAGCTGAGCGCCACCGCCTTGCGGCCCAGGGTGTCGGCCTTGCCGGCCTGGTCCCGTTTCAACCGGTTGATCAGTTCGGGAAAGTGTGACTCGGCGTTGAGCTGTTTGTCGTTCGTCCGGGCCGCCTGCAGCCGCAGCGTCGCGGAGACCGGGATCAACGCGGCGGCGACGCCGGCGTCGGCCAGGTGCTGACGGTTGCGCTCGACCACGGCCCGCCAGTGCGGCACCATGTCGATCTTGCTCTGCACGACGGCCACGTTCGCGTGCGACTGCGCGATCTGCAACAGCAGGTTCAGTTCGGTCACCGAGAGTTCCCGGGTCACGTCCGAGACCAGCAGTACCAGGTCGGCCTGGCCCGGCGCGGCGGCCGGGCTGATCGGGCGACGCGGGTCGGTCACGTCCATGCCCGGTGTGTCGATCAGCACCAGTCCGGAGGCGAGCAACGCCCGGGGGATGCCGATCTCCGCGTGCTCCACCCCGCTGCCGGGCCGTGGTCCGGCGCTGCCGTCGGCGTCCCCCGCCTGACCCGCGGAGACCGACGTCGACCCGGCCGGTGTCGGCGCCGCTTCCGGGGCCGCCGCGACGTCACCGATTCCGGCGGTACGACCACTGATCCGGGCCGCGATCCGCTCCATCGGTACGGCGATCCGCCGGGCCGGGCCGACGACCTCGGTGCCGAGCGGGCCGGTGGCCGGAGACGGCCGGCGCACCGGTGTGCCCGGCTGTCCCGCCATCGTCTGCCCCGGACCCGCCTCCGGCCACGGCGGCGCCGGGGACCGGGGCTCCACTCCCGGGCCGGGTGCCGACCGCCGGGGTTCGGCGCCGTCTCCAGCCGCTGGCCACCGTGCACCGGAACCGGCCGGTGGACGACGCGGTGGGTCCGACCGGACCGGACCGGACCGCTCCGGTCCCGGGCGGTGTGCCGGGGCGGGATCGGCGGGGCGCCCCCCGCCGGGCAGGGGACTCCAGACCAGCGCGGCACCCGGTGTCTCGGCGTGCCCGACCACCGTCGGAATGGTGGTGCTGACTCCCTCACCCACCGGACACACCGTCGCGTTGAGCAGTGCGTTGATGAGCAGACTCTTGCCCTGTTTGGGCTCGCCGACGACCAGCACCCGCAGTCTCGGGTCCAGCAACTGGGCGCGTCGGCGCCGGAGCCACTGGATGAGGTCATCGCGTCCGTGTCTGCCGGAGACCCGGACGATCTCGTCGAGGACGTCAAGCCAGTTGGGCGCCATCACCGCACCAAGTGTGCCGATTACGCCGTAATTATCAAGAGGAGAACTCGGCTATCCGTCGGAGCGGACCCCTCCGGGCCGGAAAACCGAAGGCCGGACTGTGGGACCACAGTCCGGCCTTCGGCGGGCTACACGGGCTTCCCGCGCTCAGAGAAGGCCATCCGTGATGCCCAGTAGGCCACCGGAGGTGGAGGCGTTTTCGTCTCCGGTGGGCCCGGTGTCTCCGACAAGCCCCGAGGTGGTCCCGCGCAGCGTCTCCCCGACGTGGTCGGTGAGACCGGTCACCGTCGAGCCGACGCCCAGGTCGTCGAGTGCGGGATCCCCGGAGGAGGTGCTCAGTGGGCTGACGTCGAGCGTGTCCCCGACCCCGCCGACAGCGTCGGTGAGTCCGGCGACGGAGTCGCCGACATCCAGCGCGCCGACGCCGCCCAGACCGTCCGTCACGCCCAGCGAGCCGACGAGCCCGGTCACCTGGTCGAGCGTGCCGTCGAGGGTGTCCCCGGCGAAGTCGACCAGACCCAGTTGACCGGTGTCCAGGCCGCCCGGCACGCCGACCGCCCCCGTCACGTCGCTCACCACCGGCTCCGTGACGACCGAGTCGAGGGTGCCGTCGACGTCCACCTCGGTCGGCGCGACCTCGTCCGCCGGCAGCGCCGGGACCGGTTGCCCGGCGTCGAGCCCCAGACCGGTACCGACGACCCCCAGGCTCGCCGGCGAGACGGTGCTGATCACACCCAGCGCGGCGGTGTTGAGGTCGGAACCGGTCGAATGCGTGTTCGCGGTGAGCTGGTAGGCGACGTGCTGCAACTGCCCGATCACGGCGGTCGGGTCGGGCTGGAACTGCTCCAGGCCGAGATCCTCGGTCACCGGCACCAGGGAACCGAGACCCTGGACCGGCGCGTAGTCGACGACCAGCGGCACCACGTCCTGGACGTCGGCGACGGTGATGTCGGTGAGCCCCGCGTCCCGCAGGGTCCCCTCGGGGTCCAGTTCGAAGGCCGAACGCGCATCCGGGTTGGTGAGCAGGTTGAGCACAAAATCGTGCAGTGTCTGGGGCGAACCCATTGTGCCGGTCTCCTCAAACGAGCTGGCGTGCTGGCCGGAGCGGTGGTGCTGGCCAACTCTGGTGCGCTGGCCAGGCCAGCCCGGTGGCGCTGTTCGGATCTGGTAGCTCACCGTAGCCGGCCACTCCGGCCCGGGCATCGGGGACGGTGCCCGGTTCCGTCGTACCCCGGGTTGGGGCCGGACCTGACGTTCAGATTAGGGGCTTAGGGGATGTGCTCCGCCATAGTTAGGGTCCCGATGGCGGATAGATCTCTGGTACGAAAAGATGACTCCCTAACGGCCCACCGGGCGAGGCCGACTCGCCCGGGCCCGCACCCGGCGCGACCGGGGTCGACACCGGCGGAAAGGTGCACCACCCACACCGACCCGTCGACGACAACTCGTGGTGAAGGATTGATCGAATGCCCTATGTCCTCGGTGTCGACATCGGCAGCACCACCACGACTGCCGCTGTCATCCGCCCCCAGGGCTCGACCTGGGAGCAGCCCGAGGCCGTCCGGCTCGCCCCGACCGGCCACCCGGTGCCGTCCGTACTGCTGATGGCGACGAACCGGTCGATCACCGTCGCCGACCCCGACGACTACGACCACCCCGTCGCCGGCGGCTGGATCGCCCGGGGCTTCGTCCAGCGCATCGGTGACGACGTGCCGCTGCTGTTCGGTGGCGAGGCGTGCTCGGCGCAGGCGCTCACCGCGATGCTGGCGATGTGGGTGGTCGAACGGGTCATCGAGCAGGAGGGCGAACGCCCCGAGTGGATGGTGCTCAGCCATCCGGCCGGCTGGGGGGCGTACCGCCGGCACCTGCTCCAGGAGGCGCTGTGGGAGGTCGGGCTCGCCGACGTCACGCTGCTGCCCGGGCCGGTGGCCGCCGCCGCGGGGCACGCCGCGTACGGCTTCACCGGGCGGACACTCGCCGTACACACCCTGGGCGGCAGCAGCTTCGAGCCGGCCGTCGTCGACCGGGCCCAGCCGCTCGGCTTCGAACTGCGGGGCGTCCACCCCGAGCCGGGGCAGCTCGGCGGCGCCGACCTCGACGACGCGCTGGTCGAGCAGATCCGCACCGGTCTGGGCGGGGAACTGTCCGACCTCACCGACCCGCTGGTCCGGTCGGCGTTGCGCGGCCTGCACCGGGAGTGCCGCCGGGCCAAGGTGGCGCTGACCGACGCCGGCACGACGGAGATCGCCGTCCGGCTGCCCCGCCGGGACCTCCGGATGACGGTCACCCGGGCCGAGTTCGAGGAGCTGATCCGTCCCGCCCTGGCGCTGACCGTCGACGAACTCGCCCGTACGGTCCGCTCCTGCGGCCTGCGCCCCGAGGAGGTCGACGCCGTCCTGCTGGTCGGCGGATCGGCCCGGATCCCGCTGCTGCGGGAACTGCTCGCCGCCCGGTTCCCGGTGCCGGTCGAGACCGGACCCGACCCGCGGCTCACCGTCGCGCTCGGCGCGACGCTGGCCGGCAGCCAGATCCTGGACCGGCAACGGGGGAACCGGCCACCACCACGGCCACCCGTGATGCGCCCGCCCCGGCCCGGGTACGGTCCGGGCGAGCCCGTACCGCGACAGCGGAACCGGTCCACACCGGAACCCGACGGCCGGTCCCCGGGGACCGGCGCCGACGGGCGTGAACACCTGCCACCCCGGCCCCCGATCCGGATCACCCCCCTGGAGTTGCCGATGCGTGCCCTGTCCCGCCTCGCGGCCGGTCGCGGGTGAGCGTGCCGCTGATGCTCCGTACCGACACCGGATCCCCGCTCGTCCTCGACGAGCAGACCGAGGCGTTCCTGGCCCGGGTCGACGCCGACCCCCGACTGCCGCTCAGCGCCGCCGTGCAGGGCGCCGGCGGTCACGGCAAGACGGCCGTACTGGCCCGGCTGCGGCGCAGCTACCAGCAGGCCGGATTGGTGGTGCTCGACCACTGGCGGGAACTGGCCGACCCGGCGGACCCCGGCCACGCGGTGCTGGTCGACGACGCCCACCTGCTCGACGCCGGTTCGCTCGGCGAGCTGTGCCGGCTGGCCGAGTCCGGCCAGCCCCGGCTGGTGGTCGCGTTCCGGCCCTGGCCACGGCCACCGGGCCTGGTGGAACTGGTGGAACTCCTGCACCGGGGTGGTCCGCCGGTCCTGCTCGGGCCCTTCTCCGAGCAGCGCACCGCCACGTACCTCGGCACCGTCCACGGCGGCGCGACGTCGCCGGCCACCGCCCGCCTGGTGCACGAGCAGACCGGCGGCGTACCCCGGTTCGTCGAGTGGCTGGCCCGCGCGCTGCGCCCAGGCGGCTCCGGGCCGGACCAGGCGCCCCCGCCGGGGCCGCGCCCGGCCGGGCTGGAGATCCCCCGGTCGGTCCTGCTGCAGTTCGTCCCCGAACTGGAGAGCCTCGACCTTGAGGTACGTCGCCTGCTGCTCGCCCTGGCGGCCGGCGCCGGCGTACCCACCGACCTGCTCGGCGCCCTGCTCTCCCGGCAGCCGGAGGAACTGGACGGGCCGCTGGCCGCCGCCCGGGCCAGCGGGCTGCTCGGCCCGGACGACCGGCTCACCCCGATCGTCCGGCGTGCCATCGCCACCCTGAGCCCGGCGAGCCAGCGGGCGGTGGTGTGGCAGCGCCTGGCGGAACTGCAGCTGCAGCGGGGCGGCCGGGTGCTGCCCCTGGTCCGATCGATGATCGACAACGGCCTCGGCGGCAGCTGCCCGGCCGGACTGGCCGAGGCCGCCGGCGACGAGGCGTTGATCGAGGACCCGACGCTCGCCGCCCGGCTCTTCGCCGTCGCCGAGGCGGCCGGCCGGCCGACCGCGGCGCGACGGGCGATGGCGGCGGCGCTCGCCGGTGACCTCGACTCCGCGCTGCGTCTGGCTGACCGGCTGATCGCCACCGCCGACTCGCCGTACCGGGCGGAGGGGGCGGCGGTGGCCGCGACCGCGCTGGTGCACCGGGGGCATCCCGACCGGGCCGTCGAGCTCTACCGCTGGGCCGGCACCCCGTCGTCGATGGCGTTCGCGGCCATCGGCGCGGTCGGCACCGGTCAGGTGGGGCCGCTCGACCGGCTGCTCGACGACCCGCCGACCGACGGTCCACCGACCCTGCTGGCCAGCGCCGCGCTGTTGATGGCCCGGGGGTTGCGGGAGACCCTCTCCGGCCCACCGACCGCCGCGCTCTCCACCCTGGTGCAGGCGTCCGCGCTGCTGGAACCGGCCGGACGCGCGGTGCTGCTGCCGGAGAGCCCGGCGGCACTCGCCGCGCTGGTCGCGCTGCACTCCGGCGAGCTGGACATCGGCGAGCGGGCCCTCGACCGCGCCGTCGCCGCCGGCCTCGGCGCGGCGCTGACCACCCGCCGGCACCGGCTGCTGCAGACCTGGCTGCTGATGGTGCGTGGCCGGGCCACCGAAGCCGGTCCCCGGTTGGCGGCGGTGACCGCCGGTGGCACCCCGCTGGAATCCCGCGACCTGCTCTTCGCCACCGCGCTCGAAATCGGCGTCGCCCGGCGCAACAGCGACCTGCCCGGCCTGCAACGCGGCTGGGTACGTGCCCGGGAGGCGGTGGTCCGCCATCCGGTGGACCTGTTCACCCTGCTCCCGCTCGGCGAGTTCGCCATCGCCGCGGCCCGGCTCGGCGAGCTGGACCGACTGGCACCGTACCTCGACGAGGCGCGTACCCTGCTGGCCAGACTCGGCGACCCTCCGATGTGGACGACGCCACTGCACTGGAGCTGCCTGCACGCCGCGATCATGGCCGACCGGCCGACGGTGGCGGACGCGCACGTCGCCGCCCTCACCGCGACCGCCGGCCACAGCCCGTACGCCGCCGTACTGGCGGCCGCCGGGCAGAGCTGGGTGGAGGTGCTGCGTGGTGAGGTCGACCCGGTACGGGTGGAGGACGCGGCCCGTGGACTGCACGGGATCGGGCTGTGCTGGGACGGCGCCCGGCTGGCCGGGCAGGCCGCGATCCGTACCTCGGACCGCCGGGCGATGACCACGTTGCTGGACTGCGCCCGGATGCTCCAGGGCCGACCGGCCGGGGTCAAGGGGGCGGCCCGGCCGTCCGCTGCCGGCACGCCGCCGGTCGCCGACCCGGTCACCGCTCCGACCGAGGGACGACTGAGCGAACGCGAACGGGAGGTCGCCGAACTGGTGCTCGGTGGTCTGACCTACAAGCAGATCGGTGACCGCCTCTTCATCTCGGCGAAGACGGTGGAGCACCACGTGGCCCGGATGCGCCAGCGGTTGAACTGTGCCAACCGCAGCGAGCTGCTGGCCCGGCTGCGCAGCATCACCGAAGAGCGGTCCGGTGGCCAGCCGGCCAGCTCGGGCTGGTCGCGCCAGCGGGCGGTCCGATGAGTGCGCCGACGGGGCGAGGGCCCGACAACCTCGACCGGGTGGGACAACGCCCGCCGCAGACCGCACCGGCGGCACCTCCGGCCACCGCCCCTGACCCGACCGGGCGACCCACCGACGGCAGCCGACCCGGGCGGCCGACCGGCAGCAACCGACCGGCCCAGCCGGCTGGAAACCGACCCGAGCGCCCAGCCGGCAGCAACCGACCGGCCCAGCCGGCTGGAAACCGACCCGAGCGCCCAACGGCCGGCCGACCGGACCAGCCGACCAGCAACCGACCCGAGCGCCCAGCCGGCAGCAACCGACCGGCCCAGCCAACCCCCGGCAACCGACCGGACCAGCCGACCGGGAACCGACCCGAGCGGCCAACCGGCAACCGACCGGACCAGCCGACTGGAAACCGACCCGACCAGCCGGTCGATGGCAAGCGCCCCGACCAGGCGGTCGGCGGGTCGGGCACGACGCCGGAGCGGCCGGAGGTGTCCGCGTCGCCAGCCACCGCCCAGCGGCTCCGGCGGTTCACCGCCGCCGTACTCGTGGTGCTCGTCCTGTTCTGGGGGTACGCCGCCTTCCTCGCCGCCCGGGACGCGATGGACCTGCTCGCCCTGCGTACCCTCGCCGGACGGCTCGGTCAGCCGACCGAGACACTCCTGCTCCACCTGCAGGCGGAGCGCCGACTGACCGTGGTCGAACTCGCCACGCCGGGCCGTCACCGCGACGCGCTGGCCGGCCAGCGTGCCCGCACCGACGCCGCGATCCAGCAGCTGCGCCGGTTCGTCCAGGACAGCGACCTCCGGCTGCTGACCGCCGGCGCGGCCCGGGAACAGGCCGCCGAACTGGTCCGCCGGCTGGAGACCGTCCAGCCGCTCCGGGAGGACATCGACCGGGGCGGCGTCGACCGGGCCACCGTCGCGGCGTCGTACGCCGGGATCATCGACGCCGGCTTCGCCGTGTACGGCGCACAGTGGACAAGCCGACACCTCGAACTGGCCGAGCAGACCCGGCCGTTCGTGGCGCTGGCCCGGGCGATCGAGCTGCTGGCCCGGGAGGACACCCTGGTCGCCGGCGCGCTCGCGGGAAACGTGCTGAGCGAGGCCGAACACGCCCAGCTCGCCGAACTGGTCGCGGTGCAACGGTTCGCCCGGGCCGAGGCGGTGGCCGCGCTGCCGGCCGCCGAACGGGCCAGCTACGAACGGATGTCGACCGGACCGCTCTTCGCCCGGCTCCGGGTCGTCGAGGAACAGCTGCTCACCGGCGGCCGGGCCGGCACCACCCCGGAGGCGGGTACCGGGACGCCACCGGTACAGGGTGCGGAATGGCAGGCGGCGCTCGAGCCGGCCCTCGCCGAACTACGCGGACTGGTCAGTGCCGGGGTCCGGGACACTGTCGACCGGGCCGCCCCCGGTGCCGCCGGTGTCGTGGTCCGGGTCGGCCTCGTCGGCGGCCTCGGCCTGGTCGTCGTGGTGGCGACCGTCCTCCTGGCCTTCCGGGCCGCCCGACGACTCGTCGGTGACCTCGACCAGCTGGGTACGGAGCACGCCGCGCTGCGTACCTCCCGGGACGAACTGGCGTCCCGGGTGGCGGTGCAGGCCGAACGGGCCGGCCGGCTCGCCACCCAGGCCGCCCAGCTGTCGACCCAACGCCGACAGCTGGCCGCGCAACGGGAACAACTGATGGCGCAGACCGTACGCGGACAGGCGCAGACCGACCGCGCGACGGAACGGACCGCACAGGTCGCCGCCCGGTTGGCCGCGTACCAGCGGGCCCGGGAGGTCTTCGTCCGGCTGACCCGGGAGAACCAGACCCTGCTGCACCGCCAGATCGGGCTGCTCGACACGCTGGAGCGACAGGAGACCGACACCGAGGCGCTGGCCGAACTGTTCCGCCTCGACCACCTCGCCACCCGGATCCGACGCAACGTCGAACAGCTGATCAGCTTCTCCGGCGGCACCCCCGGCCGGCGCTGGCGGCGTCCGGTGCCACTGATCGACGTGGTACGCGGCGCGGTGGCAGAGGTGTCCGACTACGCCCGGGTCCTGGTGGCACCGAACTGGTCGGGAGAGGTCGCCGGACGGGCCCTCCCCGACCTGATCCACCTGGTCGCCGAGGTGGTCGAGACGGCGCTCGCCAGTTCACCGCCGACGACCACCGTACGGATCGGCGGCGAACGTCGCGGCGACGCGCAGGTGATCGTGGTCAGCGACGACGGCGTGGGCCGGGGACCCGCCGAACTCGCCACCCTCAACGCGCTGATCCAGGACACTCCGACGGACTCGCCGCTGCACGGCATGACCGGCCTGTACGTGGTCGGCCGGCTGGCCCGGCGGCACGGCATCACGGTCGAAATGGCCGCCGGCCCACGGGGCGGCACGGCCACCAGCGTGCTGGTACCGGCTACCCTGCTGGTCCGGACCGCCGGTACCGATCCGACCGATCCGCCGACCGCCCCGGACAGCACCGCCGCCGGGGCCGACCGGCCGGGTCCGTCGGAGACGACCGGCGGAACAACCACCCCGGCCGACACCGCCGTCGGCCACCCCGGCGGTCCGACCCGGCCAGGAGACGGGCCGACCGCCCTTCCGGTACGGGTCCGCCGGCCCCACCTGGGCCCGCCGGCTGGCGCGCCGACCGGGGCGACCAGCCCGCACCAGAACGGTGCGCCGGTCCGCCCCGCCGAACCCGATTGGTCGATGACGATCGAGCTGCCGGTTACCCTGCCGACGCCCATCGGCGACCAACCCACCAGCAGTGAGAGGACAACAGGTGACTCACGCCCTGGTCACGACGGATAACCTGGTCGAGATCCTCGACGAGTTCGTGGACCGTGTCTCGGCCGCCGAGCATGCCGTGGCACTCTCCCCCGACGGGCTGCTCCTCGCCGTCTCCCGGGGGGTCGACGGCGAACTGGCCGAACAGCTTTCCAGCGTCGTCGCCGGCCTGCAGGCGCTGTCGCTTGCCGCCGCGCGTTACGCCGGCCCCGGCGGGGTACGTCAGGTGATCGTGCAGATGCACGAGGCCTTCCTCTTTGTCACCGCGACCCGGGGCGGCGCGATCCTCGCCGTCCGGTTCGCCGGTGACACCGAGGTCGACGCCATGGCGTACGAGGTGGCGGTGGCGGCCTGCCAGGCCAACCTGCACCTGCCCACCTTTCCGGTGCCGGCCGATGACCTGACCGGGGGGTGACCCGCGGTGCGCACCGGCACGGACGGCCGCAGCGACGACGCCTGGTACGACCAGGACGCCGGGCCGGTGGTACGGCCGTACGCGATGACGCGGGGACGTACCCAGCCGGTCCGGGGGCAGTTCGACCTCATCTCCCTGGTGGTGGCACGACGTCCGGCAGCGGAGGGGGCCGATCTCACCCCGGAGCAGTCCGCCATCCTCGCCCGTTGCCACCGGCCGCTCTCTGTGGCCGAGATCGCCGCCGCACTGGACCTTCCGGTGGGGACGGTCCGGGTGCTGCTCGGCGACCTGCTGGACGTGGGGCTGATCGACACCCATGCGCCTCCGCTGCTGGACGCGCCCTCGGACGAACTGCTGGAGGCCGTACTCGCCGGGCTGCGGGCGCTGTGAGTCCCGGAACCGAGGGGCGGGGCCGACCCGTGGCCGTCACCCGCGCTGTGGAGGGAAGGTAAGTGCAGAAGGTTCAGCAACGTCCGTCACGCACCCTGCCGGTCGCCGTACTCGACCTGCTGCTGGCCGGGGTGGCGGCCGTCCGTGGACTGGCGCGTCGAACGGTCCGGCTCTGGACGGGCCGGCGGGGGGACCGGTTCCTCGCCGTCGTGATCGTCACCGCCGCGCTCGCCGTGGTCACCGGCACCGGATTCCTCGTCGCCGCACTGCTGCGGGCACCGGACCAGCTCGCGCCGCTGGGTGTGGCCGCCCCGCCGAGCCCCAGCGCGGAGCCGGGCACCGACGGTGGGCGTACGCCGGGCGAGGCGAGTGCCACGCCGCCTGCCTCCTCGCCACTGCCTCCGGTGCCGGACCGGGCCCCGAACCCGCCCCGCGACGACTCGGACCCGACGCCGCCACCCCCGCCGCCACCGGTCGCGCTGGAGGCCAGCTACACGACCGAGAACGTGACCCTGCTCAACTACACCGCCGCGGTGACGATCACGAATCCGGGCAGAGGTCCGGCGCGCGACTGGACACTGGTGCTGACCCTGCCCCGGCAGACCCAGTCGGTCGGGGCGGTCGCCGGCGCGAAGGTGAGCCGGGACGGGGCGACCTGGACCTTCGTACCGGACGAGAAGACGCGTCGGGTCCCGGCCGGCGGTTCGGTGCAGGTGCGGTTCCGGGTCGACGGAGCGCTGTTGGACTCGGCGCCGACGGCCTGCACGGTCAACGGCCGCCCCTGCGAGCAGGCGCCGGAGTCGGCCGGCCGCTGACCGTCCACTGATGTCGCCGAGTCCGATCGAGATCGGCGCGCCGCTGGCCGTCGTACTGGTGGCGCTGGCGCTGCTCGGCGCGGGTGTGGTCGGCTGGGCCCGGCTCGGTGCCCCCGGGACGGTGCTGACCGCCGCCGGTCGGGCCACGGTCCAACTCGGCGTGGTCGCCATGGTGATCGTGCTGGTTCTCCGGTCCTGGTGGTCGGCCGGGGTGTTCATCCTGCTGATGTACGTCGTCGCGGCCGGCACCTCGGCCAGGAGGATCACCGGTGTCCCGGTCGGCCGGATCCTCGGCGCACCCGTCAGGCGCATCCTCGGTACGTCACGGGTCCTCGGGCGGCCCCGTACCGACGCCACCCCGGCGGACCGGATCTCGGCCGGCGGCTGGACGACGCTGCTGCCGATCGGGCTCGGCGTGGCCCCGGCGCTGGTCCTGCTCGTCGGCACCGGTGCGGTCCCGGCGACCCCGTTGGCCGTACTGCCCACCGCCGGCATCCTGGTCGGCGGCGCGATGACCGCGACCAGCCTGGCCGGGCGGCGGGCGCTCGACGAGCTGCGGACCCGACGGGGCGAGTACGAGGCCGGCCTCGCGCTCGGGCTGACCGACCGGGAGGCCGCCCTGGAGGTCTGCCGGACAACGGCCGGTCAGGCGTTGGTGCCGGCGCTCGACCAGACCCGGACGGTCGGCCTGGTGACGCTGCCAGGGGCGTTTGTCGGCGTACTGCTGGGTGGGGCCGGTCCGGTCCAGGCCGGTGCCACCCAGTTGCTCATCCTCGTCGCGCTGCTCGCGGTGGAGGCGGTGGCCATCGCCGCCACCGTCGAACTCGTCGCGGGTCAGCGGCTGACCCGACCCGACTGACCGGTGCCGGCCCCGGTCGGATCCGGCCCCGGCCCATGGCGCGCCGCCGTGGGCCGAGGCACGCCACCGATGGTGGGCGGCCGTCGAAAGGACCCCTTCCCATGCCGGCAACGGCGAGAAGGGGCCCTTGACGTACCAGTTCAGCGGCGGCGTACCTCGCCGGCCTTCTCCTGGGCCTGCCCGCGCACTTCCTGGGCGGACGAACGGGCCTGGTCACGCATGCCCGACACCTCCTGACCGGCCTTCGACCGCACCGACTGGGCCGCCTGCTGCGCCGGCTCGCGCAGGTTGTCCTGCGCCTGCCGGGCCACTCCGGTGGCCTGCTGCTTGATCTGGTCGATCTGGTCGGAGTGTTCGGAGATCTTGTTGCGCAGCTGACCCGCCATCCGGCGTTCCGGCGAGGACGGCGGCAGCATGGCGGAGGCGAGTACGCCGAGCCCGAAGGCGACCAGGCCGGCGGCGAGCGGATGCCCCTCGGTCTGCTGCCGGGTGCTCTGTCCCACCTGGTGCATCCGGTCGCTCGCCATCGAGGACGCGGCCGACAGCCGGGCCTGGGAGGTCTCCCGGGCGTGCTGCACCCCTTCCCGGGCGTGCTGGGCGCCGCCCATCACGCTCTCCCGGGCATGGTGGGTGCCACCCATCACGCTCTCCTTGGCGTGCTGGCTGCCGCCCATCACGCTCTCCCTGGCGTGCTGGCTGGTGCCCATCACCTTGTCCCGGATTCGCTGCCAGGTGCCCCGGGCCCGCCCCTGGACCTGCTCCTTCTGCCGCCGCGCGACGCTGCGCGGGTTCATCCGGTCGGTCAGGGCGTTCACGTTGTCGCCGAGGTCGTCCTGCGTACGCTCGATCTCGGCCCGGATCTGACTCGGATCGGTACTCATCGTTCTCCCCCCGATTGGCGATGTGTCTGACCGCGAACGGCGGCTGGGGTCCGCCGTACGGACTCGGCCGTCTGCGGCAGGGCGCGCAACTTGCTCGTCTGTCTACGCGCCACCGAGACGAGGACCACGGCGATCAGCGCCCAGACCCCCGCCACGACCAACGCGGCCAGGCCCTGGTCCATCACGTTCGCCAGCCCCCACCACGCGGCGTACGACAGGAACAGCAGCACCATCAGTCCGCCCAGGGCCGCGCCGCCGAACATGCCGGCGACGGTGGCCGCGGTCTTCGCCTCCTGGCGGAGCTCCACCTTGGCCAGTTGGATCTCCTGGCGGACCAGGGTCGACGTGTCGCGGGTGATCGAGGTGAGGAGTTCACCGATCGAGGCCTGCGCCGGCTCCCGCTCCCGGAACGGGGTCCGCAACGGATCCCGCTCCCGGTACGCGGTCTGCGTCGCCGTCTCCCGGTCGCCCCCGGCGCCCCGGCCGTCGGAGGCACTCATCGCCGTCCCTCCCGGGTCCGGCCGTCCCCGCTGGGCTCGTTCAGCCGCTGGCGCTCCACCTCACCCAGCATCCGCTGCGAGGGGTCGGAGAGCTGCTCGGGACGGGGTGGGTTGGACGGCATCGCCCCGTGCATGCCGTCCGGGTGGCCCTGGCCGCTCGGCTGCTGGTCTCCGCCGCCGCCCGACATGCCACCCCGGCTGCGGGTGAGCCGGCCGGCGAGGATCCCCGCCACCGCCGCCCCGGCCAGGAAGAGCCCGGGTTTACGGCGGGCGTAGTCGCGTACGTCGTTCAGCACGGTGCCCGGCTCGCGCTCGTCCAGCCACTGTGCCGCCTTCTGGACACGGTCGGCGGCCTGGCGTACCAGATCCGTTGCCATGCCGGGGTGCTCGGCCCGGTCGGACATCAACCGCAGCTGCTCGCCCAGGGTGCGCAGCCCGTCGGCAGCCCGCTGCTGCTGCGCGCCGGCCTGCTCCTTGATCTGGTCGGACGCCTGACCCATCAGGTTCTGCGCCTGTCGGCCGGCCTCCGCCGCGACGTCCCTGCCCCGGCCGGCCGCGTTCTGTGCCAGCCCACTGCCCGCCTGGGAGATCCGCTGACCAGCCTCGGCCGCGCCCTGTCGGGCGGCCTGGGTCTTCGACCCGAGGCCGTCGCCGGTCGAGCCGGCACTCGCTCTCTGCGTCATCACAGGCCCCTCAGCTCTACCACCATGGTCGGCGGAACTGCCGACGGGGCTGGCTACCCCGGGGTTCGGCAGTTATGCCCACCGTGGCGCCGACAGGCCGGCGGGGGAACCGCCGCCCATCGAACAGGTCGTTTCCCGGCGCTCACCAGCGGGCACTAACAGGGCAGCGATGTCGCGTGACGACGTCGGGACAACTGGAGGACACCATGGGCATGACGGACAAGATTCGGCACAAGGTGGAGGAAGTCACCGGCCTCGCCAAGGAGAAGACCGGGGACGCGACCGACAACGAGCGTCTCCAGGCGGAGGGCGCCACCGAGCAGACCGAGGCGAACGTCAAGCAGGCCGGCGACCACGTCGCCGACGCCGCCCGGGACGCCCGCGACGCACTCGGCGGCCGGCACTGACCCGGGACGCACTCGGCCGGCACTGATCCGGCACAGATCTCCGATGGGTGGGTGCCCTACCTCGGGCGCCCACCCTTCGTGGTCGGCTCGGCCGCCCCACGGCCCGTGATCAGAAAGCCCGACACCCAGGAAACCGCTGGTTAGGCATGGCTTATCTTACTTAGGTGTCCCTAACCACCCCGGCGTCGACGCCTACGACCCGGACCCCTCCGGCACCGGCCCGGCCGACCGTCGCCCGGCGCGGCGGCGTCGTGCTGGCACTGCTGGCCGTGGTCGTACTGGCCTGTCTCGCCAGTGTGCTGATCGGCGCCAAACACGTTGCGCCGGGCGAGGCACTGCGGGCGCTGACCGGCGACCGGAGCGGTGACGCACTGCTCGTGGCCGAACTGCGCTTTCCCCGTACGCTGCTCGGCCTGCTGGTGGGACTCGCGCTCGGGGTGGCCGGCACGTTGGCGCAGGAACTGACCCGCAACCCGCTCGGCGACCCCGGACTGCTCGGCGTCTCGGCCGGTGCCGCCCTGTCCGTCGCCGCCAGCATCGGCATCTTCGGCCTCACCTCGCCCTACCAGTACGTCTGGTTCGCCTTCCTCGGCTCCGCCCTGGCCGGCGCACTGGTGTACCTGATCGGCGGGGCGGCCCGGGGTTCGGTGCGCAGCGGCGGCGCGTCCCCGGTCAGGCTCGCGCTCGCCGGTGCCGCGGTCACCGCACTCCTGATCAACCTCACCCACGCGCTGGTGCTGCTGGACGTGCGGACCCTCGACCAGTACCGGATCTGGGCGGTCGGTTCACTCGCCGGCCGGGACGGTGCGCTCGCCGGCCAGCTCAGCCCGTTCGTCCTGGCTGGACTGCTGCTCACCGCGATCATCACGCCCCGACTGAACGCCCTCGCCCTCGGTGACGAGCTCGCTGGCTCACTCGGGGTACGCGTCGGCACCACCCGCCTGCTCGGCGCCGTCGCCGTCGTCGTGCTGACCGGTGCGGCGGTGGCCGCGGCCGGCCCGGTGACCTTCGTCGGACTGGTCGTACCGCACCTGGTGCGCACCTTCACCGGACCGGACCTGCGCTGGCTGCTGCCCGGGGCCGGGCTGGCCGGCGCGGCTCTGCTGCTCGGCGCCGACACCCTCGGCCGACTGCTCGACCACCCCGGCGAGGTGCAGGCCGGGGTGGTCACCGCCATGATCGGCGCACCGTTCCTGATCATCCTGGTGAAGCGCGGCAGGTTCCGGGAGTACCACCGATGACCGTCCCCACGGCCCCGGCGGAGGGCCGGACCCCGGGCGCACCGACGTCCGGGAAGACGGACCGGCGGACGCGGGATGTCGTACCGGCCCGGCGACGGTCGTCCCGGATCGGCTGGCAGACCGGTCCGTTCGGCGGGATCGTCCGGCCCCGGGTGGTCGGCGTACTCGCGGCCCTGGTCGGACTCGCCGCCGCCGGGCTGGTCGCCTCGGTGTCGATCGGCCAGTTCCCGATCCCGGTCGGCGACGTGGTCCGGGCCCTGACCGGCGCCGGTGGCGCGGACGCGGCCCTGATCGTCCGGGAACTGCGGCTGCCCCGGGCCCTCACCGGTCTGCTGGTCGGTGCCGCGTTCGGACTCGCCGGCGCGCTGATGCAGGCCGTCACCCGCAACCCGCTGGCCAGTCCCGACCTGATCGGCATCTCCGCCGGGGCGAGCACCGGCGGGGTGGCCGCGATGCTGATCGGCGGGGTGACCTCGGCCGGCGCGGGCTCGTACGCGAGTGTGCCGGTCGGCGCCCTCGTCGGCGCCGTCGTCGCGGCGGCCGTCTGCTACGGCATGGCGTTCCGGGACGGCGCCATCACCGGTTTCCGCTTCGTGCTGGTCGGCATCGGGGTGCAGGGTGCGCTCAGCGCGCTGACCAGTTGGCTGCTCGCCCGGGCCGACATCAACGAGGCGTCCCGGGCGATGGTCTGGCTGACCGGCAGCCTGAACGGGCGCGGTTTCGAACACGCCTGGTGGGCCGGGCTCGCCCTGCTGGTGACCGTACCGCTGGTACTCACCCTGATCCGGCCCTACCAACTGCTCCAGTACGGCGACGACACCGCCCGGGCGCTCGGGCTGCCGGTGGACCGGGCCCGGACGGTGCTGCTGCTCGCCTCGGTCGTACTGGCGGCGGTGGCGACCGCGGCGGCCGGCCCGATCGGGTTCGTGGCGTTGGCGGCGCCGCAGATCGCCCGCCGGCTCACCGGCACCGCGAACCTGCCGCTGTTGACCAGCGCTGTTGTCGGGGCGGCGCTGC
Organism: Plantactinospora sonchi; assembly: GCF_036422035.1. NCBI lineage: Bacteria > Bacillati > Actinomycetota > Actinomycetes > Micromonosporales > Micromonosporaceae > Plantactinospora > Plantactinospora sonchi. Next base: position 408,787 of record NZ_JAZGQK010000001.1, on the reverse strand, counting down.
TGCTCCTCGCCGACCTGGCAGCCCGGCTGGTACTCGCCCCGATCGAACTGCCGGTCGGGGTGGTCACCGGCGCGGTCGGGGCGCCGTACCTGATGTGGCTGTTGGCCCGGGCGAACCGGGTCGGCTGACGTCGAGGTGTTGACAGGGGGCCCTTCCTATACAGAGAACGATAAGAGGGGGCCCTTCCTTACTCCGGGAGGACTTGATGAGCGCGCTGCTGGGTAGCGGCCTCCGGCTGGCCTACGGGGAGCGGGTGGTGGCCGAGGGGTTCGACATCGCGCTGCCGGCGGGAAAGGTGAGCGCGCTGGTCGGGCCGAACGCGTGCGGGAAGTCGACGGCCCTGCGGGCGTTGGCCCGGCTGCTGACCCCGGTCGAAGGCACGGTCCTGCTGGACGGTGACCCGATCGCCGGTCTGTCGCACCGGGATCTGGCGCGGCGGCTGGCGCTGCTGCCACAGGCGCCGATCGCTCCGGACGGGATCAGCGTGCGGGACCTGGTGGCGCGGGGGCGTACCCCGCACCAGCACTGGTGGCGACAGTGGTCCCGGGCCGACGAGGAGATCGTGGACCGCGCGCTTACCGCCACCGGCACCCTGGAGTTGGCCGACCGGACGCTGGAGGAACTCTCCGGTGGCCAGCGGCAGCGGGTCTGGATCGCCCTGGCGCTGGCCCAGGACACCCGGGTGCTGCTGCTGGACGAGCCGACCACCTATCTCGACCTGGCCTACCAGGTGGACGTGCTGGAGCTGGTCGCGGAGCTGAACCAGCGGGACGGCACCACCGTGGTGATGGTGCTGCACGACCTGAACCATGCCTGCCGGTACGCCGACCATCTGGTCGCGATGCGGGCCGGTACGGTCGTCGCGGCGGGACCGCCGGCCGAGGTGGTGACACCGGAGCTGGTCCGCGAGGTGTTCGGACTGGACTGTCGGATCATCACCTGCCCGGTCGCCGGCACCCCGATCGTCGTACCGGAGGGACGACCCCGGCGCTGAGCAGGCGGTGGGGGCGCGCCCCGGGGCCGGGAGGTGGATTTCCGTCTGCCGGCCGGTAAGGATAACCTAACCACGAAATAGGAGAGCCTTACCTTAGTACGGAATGAGGAACGACAGATGCGTCGACTCGTACGCGGCCGTGGGATGGCCTTCCGGCTCGTGGTCAGCCTGACCGGGTTGACCCTGGCCGTCGGGCTGTCGGCCTGCGGCTCGTCAGATCCGGGGGCGGGCGGCGACGCCGGTCAGACCGGTACGGCGGCCGGCTGGCCGCGTACGGTCGCCCACGACAAGGGCAGCACGGAGATCAAGGCCAAGCCGCAGCGGATCGTGGCACTGGACAACAGTCTGGTGGAGGCGGTCGTCCTGCTCGACCGTCCGCTGGTCGGCGGCATCGCCAGCTACCGCAACCAGAAGACGTTCCCGGACTACCTGGGTGACGCGGTCAGGGACACCCGGGACATCGGCCCGCTGGACAACCCCAACCTGGAACTGATCGCCTCGCTCCGACCCGACCTGATCGTCTCGGCCACCGTCCGGCACGACGCGCTGTACGACAAGCTCTCCGCGATCGCCCCGACCGTCTTCGTCGCCACCACCGGTCCGATCTGGAAGGACAACCTGACGCTGCTCGGCAAGGCCCTCGGCGAGGAGACCCGGGCCGCGCAGGAACTCACCCGCTACGAGGCACGGGCCAGGCAAGTCGGCGAGGAGATCAACACCAAGGCCGGCAACCCGACGATCTCGGTGGTCCGGTTCGTCGACGGCCCGACCCGGCTGATGGCGAAGGCGTCGTTCATCGGCATCATCCTGGCCGACGCCGGACTCCGGCGCCCCGCCGGGCAGGACAAGGACGAGTTCGCCACCGAGATCAGCGAGGAACAGATCGAACTGGCCGACGCCGACCACGTTTTCGTCACCACCTACTCCGGCGGTGAGGACTACCGGCAGCGGTTCGAGGCCAACCCGCTGTGGAAGCGGCTCTCCGCCGTACAGCAGAACCGGGTGCACGAGGTCAAGGACGAGCTCTGGATGACCTCGGTGTCCGTACAGGGGGCGCACTTCGTCCTCGACGACCTGGCCAGCACCTTCCAGATCGACCCGGCCAAGTAGCGCCGGACGCGTCGGGTCCCCGGAGTCCGGTTCCGTCGACGCTCACCCTGACCGTCCTGTCGACGGTTCCGTCGACCCGACGTGCCTGACGGACCGGTGACCCAGCCGGAGGAGGCCTGTCCGTGCGGCTCTACCTGACCGCGCTCAACCCGACCGACGCGGTGCTCGACGGCTTCCTGCCTGGCGCCGCCCGGCTCGGGCTGCCGGTGACCGTGCTGACCGACCAGCCGTCGCGCTGGCCGGATCCGCCCGGAGTCACGGTCACCGGCGTCGACGTGCGGGACGTCCGGGCCGTGGTGGACGTGGTGCAGTCGGCCGAACCGCCGACGGCCCTGCTGTCCAACAGCGACCACCTGCAGACACCCACCGCCCTCGCCGCCGACTATCTCGGGCTGCCCGGCAAGGACTGGCGGGCGACGCTGCGGTGCAAGGACAAGCGACTCACCCGGCGTACCCTCGCCGACGCCGGACTGGACACCGTGGCCGCGGTCGCGCTCGGCCCGGACGACGACCCGGACCTGGCCCGGGACGTGCCGTTCCCGGCGGTGGTCAAACCCCGGGAGGGGGTGGCGAGTGAGGACGTCTACCTGGTCGCGGACCGGGCCGACCTGCACCGCCGGGTCACCGAGATCCGGGGCCGCCGGCCCGGCCTGCCGCTGCTGGTCGAGGAGTACCTGGCCGGCGACCTGCACACCCTGGAGACGCTCGGCGACGGACGCAGCGTGACGGTGCTCGGCGCCTGGCGGACCGACCTCGGCCCGCCGCCGACCTTCATCGAGGCCGGCCTCGACTGGGCCCCGAGACTGCCGCAGCCGGTGTCCGACCAGGTGCTGACCCAGCTCGCCGCGCTCGGCGTCGGATTCGGTGCCTGCCACACCGAGTTTGTCGTCGCCGACGGCCGGGCCCGGATCATCGAGGTCAACTACCGGCTGATCGGCGACCGGATGGACCTGGTCCTCGCCGAACTGCTCGACACCCCGCTCTTCGAGTACGTCATCCGGGTGCACGCCGGCGAACCGTTGCCGACCCTGCCCGACCCGGTACGGGTGGCCCGGCACGCCCGGGTCGAGTACGTCTGCGCCGACCGGTCCGGCACCCTGGTCAGCGCGCCGGACCGGCTGGACGTGGTCGCCCCGGACGGCGTCCGGCTCGGCATCCGACCGCTGCGCCGGCTCGGCGTGACCGCGCCGCTGACCCGGACCAACCGCGACTACCTGGCGGCGTTGCACGCGATCGGCCCCGACGCCGCGACCGTCACCGGCGCGCTGCGCGACCTCCGGGCCGCCCACCACTGGGAGATCCAGGGATGAACTCCGGGCAGACGCCACCTCCCGGCACGCCGGTCGGTGCGGACGACGCCGAACAGCTGGTGTTCCAACGGGTGCTCGACGCCCTGCTCCGGGAGGACCACCTCGGCCTGTGGCGCAACGGCCGGCCGGACGGTCCGGACCGGTGGCTGACCCGTACCCCGGTTGTCCGGTTGCGGATACCGGTCCGGCCCGACGGCTTCCAGCACCCGGTCCGCAGCGCCGGCCCGGAACTGACGGTGCTGCCGCAAACCGGCCCGGAGCGGCCGGTCCGGACCCTCGACGGGCTGCTCGACCTGCTGGCCCCGACCGACGACCCGGAGGCCGAGGCCGGCTGGGCGGACTTCCGCGCCGAGTGCCGGGCCGACCTCGCCGCGCGGCGGCTCGCCGCCCGGACCGCACCCCGGGTGTACGCACAACTCCGCACCGCCCGAGGTCCCGTCCCGGACGGGATGGCCGGGGCGCTGCGCGACGACGTACTGGCCGCCCGGACCGATCATCCGGTGTACCCGACCAGCCGCTGCCGGTACGGCCTCGACGAGGAGGAACTGCTCCGGTACGCACCCGAGCACGCCCCCACCTTCGTCCTGCGCTGGACACCGGTGCCACGTACCGAGTTGACGCTGACCGGACAGTTGCCGGCCTGGTGGCCGGCCGCGCGGTCGCCGGACACCGTGCTGCTGCCGGTGCACCCGCTCACCGCCGCCCGGTACGACCTGCCGGTGGTCGACGACGCGCCCGACGTACCCGTCCGGCCGACCCTGTCGATGCGGACGGTGGCCCTGGTCGACGACCCGGACCTCCGGCTGAAGCTGCCGCTGCCCACCGCCACCCTCGGTGCCCGCAACCGTCGGACCATCGCGCCCGGCACCCTGGCCGACGGCGCCGCGCTGCAGCGGTTGCTCGACCGGATCGCCGCCGCCGAACCGGCCTTCGCCGGTCGGATCCTGCACGCCGACGAGAGCTGTCACGGGCAGGCCGGAGGCGACGGCGTCCGGGCGTTCCTGCTCCGCCGCTTCCCGAGCGGACTGGCCGGCTGCCGGGTGGTGCCGGTCGCCGCGCTGGCCGCCGTCGACCCGGACGGTGGCACGGTGGCGCAGCGGGTCGGCGGGCCGGATCCGCGTCCGCTGCTCGACGCCTACCTGGACCTGCTGCTCGACTGGCACGGTCACCTCTGGTTGCGGCACGGCATCGCCCTGGAGGCGCACCAGCAGAACATCCACCTGGTGCTCGATCCGGCCGATCGGGAGGGCGTCGGCCTCCGGCTGCTCTACCAGGACAACGACGGCGCCCGGCTGGCCCCGCGTCCCGGGGTGGAGCTGCGGGACGCCCGGATGTGGGTCACCGATCCGGGTGAGCTGGCCGACGTCTTCAGCACGATCACCCTGCACCTGGCGGCCGCTGCGCCGCTGCGCGACCTCGCCGGGCACGGCCTGCCGGTGCCGTCGCCGGGTGCCGCCCTGCGCCCCCGGCTGACCGCGACCCGGGACCGCTGGGCCATCGGACCGGCGGGATTCCCGGGCGACGACGCTTCCGCCGGCGCTCCGGTCGGCATCCGGGGTGGCGACGAACCAGCCGGGGCCGGTGGCCAGCGGGCCGACGAACCGGCCGGGGCCGGTGGCCAGGGTGGCGACGAGCCGGGCGGTGGCTGGGACGTGGCGGCGGCCGCCCGGATGCTCACCGAGCGGGTGCTGGACGCCGACCGGCTGCCGGTGAAGGCGATGGTCACCGCCGGCACCCTGCTGCCGAAGACCCGGACCGGCTGCGCCGACATCAACAAGTACTACCGGCGTACCGGGCCCAACTATCTGCGGCCGGACCGATGACCGCCGCGGTGTCCCGGTCCGCCGCCGATCTCGCCAGCGCGCACACGCTGCTCGGTTGTGTCGCACGGGAGGTCGCCGGGCCGGACCGGCAGGCCAGCCTCGCCGACGGGTACGCGCTGGTCCGGCTGGCCCGCACCGACGTACTGCTGCGCTGTGCGGTGGCCCGGGTGTCGATGGTCGGCACCCACCGGTACGCCGGACCGGTGCAGCGGCTCTCCGCCGGCGCCTGGGCCGACGTCGACGCCGTCGACCTCGCCGGACTGGTCGCCGCCGAGTTGGCCCGACGTACCGGCCGGGACAACCCGGAGTTCGCCGCGCAGGTCACCGCCAGCCGGGATGCCCTGGACCGGGTGCTGCGGCTGCGTCCGCCCGCCGATCCGGCACCGACCGGCGACCCGGCGATCGACTCCTACGTGGACTCCGAACAGTCGCTGGTGTACGGGCATCCCCGCCACCCCACTCCGAAGTGGCGCACCGGTGACGTGGCGGCGTGGAACGCGTACGCCCCGGAGCTGCGGACCAGCCTGCGGCTGCGGTGGCTGGCCGTACCCCGCTCGCTGCTCGCCGAGGCCGGACCGTTCGACGCGCTGGTCGGGGTCCTCGACCCGCCGGCCGCCCCGGCCGGGTACGCCGCACTGCCGGTGCACCCGTGGCAGTTCACCCTGGCCGGACCGCTCGACCACCGGCTGCGCGACCTCGGCCCCGGCGGTGCCGTGCTGCGGCCGACGGTGAGCGTCCGCACGCTGTACGCGCCGACCGCCGACCTGTTCGTCAAGACCAGCCTGCACGTGCGGATCACCAACTGCCTGCGCAAGAACGCCCGCTACGAGCTGACCGGTGCGGTGGCGCTGACCCGGCTCCTCGGCCAACTGCCGCTGCCGCCGGGGGTCGCCCTGCTGCCCGAGCCGGCGTACCGGACGGTCGACCTGCCAGGGCTCGACGAGACGTACGGGGTGATCCTGCGCGGTGGGGTCGGTCCGCACCTGGCCGGTGGCGGGACGCCGTCGGTCGCCGCCGCGCTGGCCGCCGGGCCGCTCGACGTACCGGATCCGGTGGGCTGGTGGAGCGCCTACGTACGACTGCTGGTGCCGGCGGTGCTCGAACTCTGGTGGCGGCACGGGGTGGTGCACGAGGCGCACCTGCAGAACGTGGTGGTGGTCCTCGACCGGGACCGGTGGCCGGTCCGGATGCTGCTGCGCGACCTGGAGGGGGTCAAGCTCGACGTCCGCCGCCGGGCCGACTGGCTGGCCGGGTTGCCGGCGTCCGTCGGCTACCGCCCGGAGCAGGCGTTCCAGCGGGTCGCCTACTGCCTGTTCGTCAACCACCTGGTCGAGTTGGCCGGTGCCCTCGCCGACGCCCGTCCGGGGGTCGAGCCGGCGCTCTGGGCGGTGGTCCGCCGGGTGGTCGTCGAGACGTCGGCCGGACTCGGCGACCCGGCGCCGCTGCGCGCCCTGCTCGCCGGGGAACCGCTGCCGGCGAAGGCGAACCTGCTGCTGCGCTGGCGGCGTGCCGCCGACCGGGACGCCGACTACCTGCCGTTTCCCAACCCGATCGGAGAACGCTGGTGAGCGATCCCGTCCCCGACGGCAGCGGCGGGCCGCCGTGGTCCGGGTTCCCGTCGACCGGGCACGGCAGCCCTCGGCCGGTCTACCACTACGACCTGGGCGGGCTGGCCGAGCACGTCGCGGCGGTCCGGGCCGCGTTGCCGGCCGGGGTCGAGCTGCTGTACGCGATGAAGGCGAACCCGGATCCCGCGATCCTGCGCACCCTGGCGCCGTACCTCACCGGGTTCGAGGTGGCCAGCGGCGGGGAGCTGCGGCACCTGGCCGAGGCGCTGCCGGGTACCGTACCGGCCGCGTTCGGCGGACCGGGCAAGACCGACAGCGAGCTGGATGCCGGTCTCGCCACCGGGGTACGTCGCTTCCACGTCGAGTCCACGACCGAACTGCGTCGGCTCGCCCTGCTCGCCACGGCCCGGGGCACCGTCGCCGACGTGCTGCTCCGGGTGAACCTGCCGTTCGCCGCCGAGGGCGCGGCGCTGGTGATGGGGGGTCGTCCCGGCCCGTTCGGGATGTCCGCGGAGCAGGCGCGGGAGTGTGTCGACCTCGGTCTGCCCGGGGTCCGGGTCCGGGGTGTGCACGCTCACCTCGGCAGCGGGCTCGCCGCGCCGGCCGCCGCCGACCTGGCCCGGGCGGTCGTCGGCTGGGCGGTCGGTGAACTCGACGCCGCCGAGGTCAACGTCGGGGGCGGGATGGCGGTCGACTACGCCGACCCGACGGCCCGCTTCGACTGGCCCGGCTACGGCGCCGCGCTCGGCGATCTGCTCGCCGAGTTCCCGGGGCGGGTGCTGCGGATCGAGCCGGGCCGCGCGCTGACCGTCTACTGTGGCTGGTACGTGACCGAGGTGCTGGACGTGAAACGGTCCGGCGACGAGTGGTTCGTGGTGGTCGTCGGTGGCACCCACCACCTGCGTACCCCGGCGGCGAAACAGCATTCCCAGCCGTTCCGCGTCCGGTCCCGCGCGCGGTGGTCGCCGCCGTACCCCCGACCGGTCACCGGCTCCGGCCCGCTGACCATCGTCGGGCAGCTCTGCACTCCGAAGGACGTGCTGGCCCGGGTGCCGGACGCGGCCGCCCTGCCGGCGCCCGGCCGGATCGCGGTCGGCGACACCATCGTGTTCGGCATGGCCGGGGCGTACGCCTGGAACATCAGTCACCGGGACTTCCTGCTGCACGACCCGCCGCTGTTCCGGTACGACCGACCGGAGCACTGACCGCCCGCTACCCTCGGTCGTGCAGAGGATCATGAGGTGGAGGACAAGTGCGCTACCGCGAGTTGGGACGCAGTGGGCTGTCGGTCTCCGAGATCGGCTACGGCGCGTGGGGCATCGGCGAGTCGGCCTGGGTGGGTGCGACGGAGGACGAGTCGGTACGTGCCCTGCACCGGGCCATCGACCTCGGCGTGAACCTCGTCGACACCGCCCGGGGCTACGGCGAGAGTGAGCGGATCGTCGGCCGGGTGGTCCGCGAGCGGGCCGGTAACGAGGTACTGGTCGCGACGAAGGTGCCGCCGAGAAACGGGCTCTGGCCGGCTCCCGGCGGGCTGGACCCGGCCGAGACGTTTCCGGGCGGACACATCCGGGAGAGCCTGGAGACCAGTCTGCGGGCCAGCGGCCTGGACCACTTCGACGTGCTGCAGTTCCACGTCTGGAGTGACGACTGGGTGGGCCGGGGTGACTGGCTGGAGACGGTCGTCGAGCTGAAGCGGGAGGGCAAGATCCGGCTGTTCGGCGTCTCCATCAACGACCACGAGCCGGACAACGCGCTCGCGCTGGTCCGCAGCGGCGCGGTCGACAGCGTGCAGGTCATCTACAACATCTTCGACCAGGCGCCGGCCGACACGTTGCTGCCGGCCTGTCAGGAGCACGGCGTCGGGGTCATCGTCCGGGTGGCGCTGGACGAGGGCGGCCTCACCGGTCAGGTCACCGCCGACACGACGTTCCCGGCGGGCGACTTCCGTAACCGCTACTTCCGCGACGACCGGCCGGCGGAGGTGGAACGTCGGGTCGCCGCGATCGTCGCCGACCTCGGCATCACCACCGAGCAGATCGCCGAGTACGCGCTGCGGTTCGTGCTGAGTTCGCCGGCGGTCTCCACGGTCATCCCCGGCATGCGGTCGGTCCGCAACGTCGAGCGCAACGTGGCGGTGAGCGACGGCCGGCCCCTCACCGCCGACCAGCTCGCGATCCTGGCCCGGCACCGCTGGCTGCGGAACTTCTACAGCTGACGGGGGCGGGACCGTCCCGCTCGGGTCGGCTCGGCCCTGCTCGACTCGGGTCGGGTCGGCCCTGCTCGACTCGGGTCGGGTCGGCCCTGCTCGACTCGGGTCGGGTCGGCCCTGCTCGACTCGGGTCGGGTCGGGTCGGGTCGGGTCGGCCCTGCTCGGCTCGGGTGCCGGGGAACCGGCCGGGCCGGGCCGGCGTCGTACCAGGGCGAGCCGGGTCTGGTGCCGGCTCTCGGGGAGGACGGCGTGGAAGCTTCTCCGGTGCAGCGACGGCCGTGGACCGCGGTGTTGGCCGGGACGGTGGCCGTGGTCATGGTCGGCGTGCTCGGCGTACTGCTGTGGGACCGCGGTGACCTGATCTCGTCCGGGTCGTCCGCCGACGAGCCGTACTACGGCAGCACGGCCGAGCTTGAGGAGAGCGCCGACGTCATCGTCCGGGGCGACATCGTCGACACCCGGGAGCACTCCGACCGGGGTTGGCGGGAGGTCACCGCGACGATCCGGGTCGCCGCGGTGGCCAAGGGCGAGGTGGCGGTCGGCACGACCGTCGAGGTCTCGTACGCCCGGCCGGGTTCGGGGCCGGAGACCCCCGAGGAGCTGGACCCGGCCGGTGGCGAGTACGTCTTCCTGCTGGCCCTCTGGCCGGAGGGCGGGTCGAGCCTGGTCAACACCTCGCAGGGTTACTACCGGATCTCGGACGGTCGGGCGGTCGCCACGAAGGACAACCCGGTGCCGCTCGGCCCGGAGGTCCGGCAGCGACTCGGCCTCGGCTGAATCGTCCTCTCGGCTGACCCGCACTCGACACTTCTCTGACTAAAGTCAGAGGAATGTCGACGCTGCGCGAACAGGCCGCCCTGGTCCGCGACTTCAACCGCTACTACTCCCGACGGGTCGGGCTGCTCACCGACCGCTATCTCGGCCAGGCCCGCCCGCTCAGCGAGGCCCGGCTGCTCTTCGAGATCGGCACCGGTGCCGACGTACGAGACCTGCGGAGCCGGCTCGGCTGGGACTCCGGTTACCTCAGCCGCTCGCTCCGCTCACTGGAAGCGCAGGGGCTGATCGAGCTGCGTCCACACCAGACCGACGGACGCGTCCGGGTGGCCGGACTCACCGAGGCCGGCGGAAAGGAACTCGCCGAACTCGACCGACTCTCCACCGCCCGCGCCGTCGAACTGCTCGAACCACTCAGCCCCGGGCAGCGGGACGAGCTGATCGCGGCGCAGCGGCAGGCCCGCCGGCTGCTGCGGCTGGCCGCCGTCACGATCGAGGTCGTCGAGCCCGACTCGGCGATCGTCCGGCACTGCCTCCAGGCGTACGCCGCCGAGCTGGCCGTCCGGTTCCCCGAGGGCTACGACACCGGGGCGCTGGTCGCCGGTGCCGAGGTCGACGGCGAGCGCGGCGCCTTCCTGGTCGCGTACGAACACGGCCAGCCGGTCGGCTGCGGCGCGGTACGAACCGACGCCCCCGGCGTCGGCGAGATCCGCCACCTCTGGGTGCACGCCGACGCGCGTGGGCTGGGGCTGGGCCGTCGACTGCTGCGGGAGCTGGAACGGCAGGCGGAGGTACGCGGCCTGCACACCGTGCGGTTGGGCACGCACCGGGTGCTGACCGAGGCGGCGACGCTCTACCACTCCTCCGGCTACCGCCAGATCCCGCCGTACGACAACTCGCCGTACAACCATCTGGCCTTCGAACGGGTGCTGGTCGGCGGCGACCGGCTGCCCTCACTCGACGGCCGCGGTTTTCGGGCGGTCGCCGAGGTGGCCGGCGGCGAGGTCGACACCGCGACCCGGTTCGACTACCGGGAGCGGGACGGGGAGATCTCCGCGACGTACGCCGGGGGTGCGATCCGGACCGGGCACCTGGTCGGCACCCGGGACGGGAACACCCTGGACTTCCGCTACGTGCAGCTCAACCGCTCCGGGGAGACGTCGAGCGGGCACTGCGTGTCGACCGTGTCCCGACTGCCGGACGGGCGGCTCCGGCTCGACGAGACCTGGTCCTGGGAGTCCCGGGACGGCTCCGGCACCAGCGCCGTCGAGGAGGTGCGGTAGGCCACGCCGCCCGTGCTCCACCGGGTGGAGCACGGGCGGCGGGCTTCCCGTCATTTCAGCCCGTAGGCCCGGATGATGGTCTGGCGTTGAGCGTTGCCGTCGGGGTCGGTGACCACGGAACGCAGCGAGACGAACTCCGCGCCGGCCGGGTGGTCGACGGTGACCGCCCACTGGCTGTGGTCGCCCCTGACCCTTGCCGGTTTCCAGCTCCTGCCGTCGTCGTAGGAGACCTCGACGACCGGGGTGGAGACCTGGCCCGAGGTGTCGCTGCCGTTGCGCTGCACCGAGACCGGGATGGTGAACGGCTTGCCGACGGGTGCGGCGTTGTGGTCGTCGAGATCCGGCGCGTACCGCACCGCGAGCAGCGGCAGGTAAACGGCGTGCAGGGGATCGTCGTTGCGCTGCGAGGCGAACGTCCACTCGACGTCGATCCGGGTGGACAATCGGGCGTAGCCGGACCGGTCGGCGGTGGTTCGGAGCGTGTACACCGCCCGTTCCGGCCCGACCTCGAACACGCCACGGACCGCCTCGTCGGACTCCCCGATGACCTCACCGTCGCACAGCAGTTGGGTCTTCCCGGGCAGGATGAGGTCACCCCAGCGGCCTCGGCCCTGGTCGGAGACGAGCGACTGATGGAGGTACAACTGGTCCTGGCCTCGGAACGAGGCTCCGCCCCCGTACCGGGCGCCGGCCATCGCGGGCCCGAACACACCGACGTTCCAGCGTACGGTGGTGGTCCTGTTCCGGGGGAAGACCATCGGTGTGTACTGCGTGAACTGGGCACGGATCTCGCCGTCGATGACCTCGTTGAAGGTACGCAGGTCCCACGGCACGTCCGGGGTGTAGTACTCGGTCAGGGCGCCGGGCAGGGGGACGGCGACGGCGAACTCGCGGAGCCCGGTCGCGCCGGGTGTGCTCGTGGCGTGCTCGGCGCGGACCTGGGCGAGGTCCTGTCGCCGGTCGTTCCACCCCGGCGTGCGGGGGATCCCGTTCCTGGCGCGTTTCAGCTGGTAGAGGTAGGGGCTGTTGTCGAACGTCTGGCCGTTCCACTTCGCCATCAGCGTCTCGACGGTGAAGGTGAAGTCGTCGTGGCGGGTGGTCGACGGTTTGACGGTCACGTCGGGGAGTTGCCCGGCCGGTACCAAGGTCGTCGCGGCGACGGGGCCGCGTCCGTTCCCGAGCTCGCGGGTGTACTCGAGCCGGGTCTGGACGTGCCGGGCGGTCGGGTCGTCGATCGTGATGTCGACCGGCACCGTTTCGCGGGCGTCGTAGACCACCTCGGTGTCCCGGGTGACCATGAACGTCGGCTCGGCGAAGTCCGCCAGGCGCCCGGTCTCCCGGTCCGAGATGAAGCCGGTGTAGGTGTATTCCCCGCGCGGCAGGCGGAGGGTGATCGGGCCGGTGGCGAAGCCCTTGTAGATGTTGATGTGGTCGATTGGGACGAACCGGTAGCGGTACTCGTCGGCCGGCGTCCCGTCGTGACCGATCGCGTTCACGGTGACGTCGTAACTCTCGACCTCCCGGCTCACCGCGACCGGTGTACGGACCGCACCACCACCGTTCGACGGGGTCGCGCTGACCACGCCGGTGAAGGCGCCGGTGGGTCCGTCGAAGGTGGTGTCGGCGGTGACGGTGGTGGCCGCCTGGCCACCGGCCGGCACGGTCAGCGTCGAGGGGGCGAAGGTGAACATCCCCTCCGGTGCCGGGGACCGGTCCTCGCTCCGGACATCGGCCGCGAGGTCGAGCGTGATCGGGCTGGTGCCGAAGTTGGTGTAGGTGAGAGTTCTGCTGATCGGCGCGTTGTCGTGGTGCGGCCACTGCACGGTGCCCAGGTTCAGGTTCGTCGGTGCGGCGACCACGGTCGTCCCGAGGGCCGCGGCGAGGTCGACCCGGCCGGTACCCTGCTCGAAGATCGTCAGCCCGTCCGTCGGGGCGGCGCTGCCCATGAGCGCGGCCTTGAGCTGGTCCGCTTTCCAGTCCGGGTGTGCTCCGGCGAGGATCGCGGCCGCGCCGGCGACGTGCGGGGTGGCCATCGAGGTGCCGGACAGCGGCATGTGGCTCTGCCCCGGCTCACCGAGCCCGCTGTTCCTGGCCCGCGCCGCGGTGATGTCGACGCCGGGCGCGGTGATGTCCGGTTTGATCCCGCCGTCCCCGATCCGGGGGCCGCGTCCGGAGAACTCCCACAGCTCGTCGTCGCGGTTGACCGCACCCACGGTCAGGGCGGCGTCAGCCGTGCCCGGCGACTCGATGATGGCCGGGTCGTTGCCCGCGGCGACCACGAACAGCGTGCCCGTGCTGGCGGTGAGTTCGTTCACCGCCTGCGACACCGGATCCGTGCCGTCGCTGGGGCCGCCGCCCAGGCTCATGTTCACCACATCGGCGCCCTGCGACGCGGCCCACTCCATGCCCGCGATGACCGAGGACTCGTTTCCGGAGCCGTCGTCGCCGAGCACCTTCGCGTTGAGGATCCGGGTGTCCGGCGCGACTCCCCGGAACCGGGCGTCCCGGCCGGTGACGATCGACGCGACGTGGGTGCCGTGCCCGTGCCGGTCGTCGGGACTGGCGCCGCCGGTGAAGTCGTTCGCGCCCACCACCGCGTCGGCGAGGTCCGGGTGCTCGGCGTCGATCCCGGTGTCCAGCACCGCGACCGTGGTACCCGCGCCGGTGTGCCCGGCACTCCACGCCGCCGGCGCACCGATCTGCGGCACCGAGTGCTCCAGCGAGGCCCGCACCCGCCCGTCGAGCCAGACACGCTCGGCGCTCCGAGCCGTCGGCCAGTACGCGGCGGAACGCTCCACGGAGACGGCCGTCACGCCCACGTCCGGCAGCACCCGGCTCACCCGGGCGGCGGCGCTGCGCGGCGTCGGCCCGGCGTAGTCGACGATCAGCGGCAGCCGGGCGGCCGTGGCGTCGTCGAAACCGGAGTCGACCAGCTCGGTGACGTTGAACAGCCGCGGGTCCAGCCGGCCCGCTTCCAGGAGGGCCTGCGCGTCCTCGGGCACGACGTTCGTGTCACCCCGTTCGTCGGTGTACGAGTGGAACACCAGGTGTTCCCGCCCCTTCGCCGCCCGTACGTTCACCACCCGGCTACCGCTGACCGTCACGGTGTCGCCGGTCAGCAACGTCACGGTCGCGCTCGCGGGGGCGAGCCGCAGCGCCGGCACAGGGCTGGCCACCGCCTCCGGCACGACCGCCCCGGACGCCGCCGTGACGACGACCAGTAGCGCCGGCAGCGTCGTTCTTCTTCGCATCACCATCTCCTAGCTGTTGTCCGACAAGGGGGTTCATTCGGTGGTGGTCACGGCCGCCTGTCGACGACCGGGAGTTGGGCCGTAGGCGACCCGCGACCGGCAGCGCCGGCGGGATCACCCCCCGGGCGTCGGCGCGGACCCGGACCTCCGGCCGGTGGTCGAGGCCGGGGACCCTTCAGAGCCGGGGGCCGGCCCGCCGCAGACACCACAGTGGACAGTCGGGGCCGACATCCGTCGGTTCGACGAGAGTTCGGCTGGGCGGGCCGCGATCTGGCGGCCCGCCCGGGGCGCGACGCGGGTCAGGCGGTCTGATCGACTTCGTCGACGACGGCAAGGACCAGCACGGCGGACGTTTCCGAGACGCCGAGGAAGGCGTAGGTCTCGGGGTGGAAGACGAGGACGATCTCGCCCGATCCGTTCGTCGACGGCCAGGCGATCCCGATACCTGACCGGCCCGCGCCGTCCCTGACGTTCTCGACGGCGCGCAGACCCGGCACCGCAGCCGCCGCTTCGTACAGCGCAGCCCGCGACTGCGGTCGGAGATAGCCTCCGGCGAGTTGGAGCACGTCCTTGCCGATGGAGTTCACCGAGCCGGGTACGCCGCTCGCGTGCTCGACCAGATACGCCCGCATCGCCGTCGCGTCGACGGGCAGATCGGGGCGGTACGCGGGCCGCGGACTGCACGGCTCGGTCCGGCCCGGAACCACCCGGCCGCCCTTCACCATAGCCGCCCGCCCGTTGCGGCAGCCCGGGATCACCGCCTCCATGCCGTCTCCGCCCTCGCCCTCCCTGACCAGGCCGTTCCGGGTCCCGTCCACCGACAGCCAACTCTCCCGCGTCGCCTGGCCCTCCTGGCTGCGGGAGTAGATGAACTGGTCGGGCCCGGGGGTGACGTCGGGCGTCCGGAGCGCCGCGGCCGCCGCGTGCCGCAGCACCTGGCTGGCGTCGGCCCGGGCCGCCGGCACGCCACCGCCGATCGGGTCCGGGGCGAGTACGACCACCGAGGCGACCGCCGCCGCCACACCGGCCGCCGCCACACCGCCGAGGACGACCCGCCAGCCCCGTCGGGCCGAGCGCCGGGCAGTCATCGGCGGGGCGGACGGGGCGGTCATCGCGGCCAACAGCCGGTCGCGAGGGGCGGCCAACTGTTCGGGGGTGGCCGGCGGCACCTCCTGGCCGAGCCGCCGGAGCAGCCGCATCTCATCCATTGCTCAGTGCCTCCTCGATCGTGCTGGTGAGACCGCCACCCAAGGCCTGGCGGAGCAGCCTGCGGGCGCGGTTGAGTCGTGAGCGCACGGTGCCGACCGGGATCGTCAGCGCGGCGGCCACCTCGTCGTAGGTCAGCTCCTCCCAGGCGACCAGCAGCAGCACGTCACGATCGCCGGTGGAGAGTTCGGCCAGGGCGGCGAGCAGACTCCGGCGCAGCGACTGCGCGGTGACCGCGCTGGTGACCCGGTCGGCGTGCGACGCCTCGGTCGTCGCCGGCACGTACGCCTGCCGCAGCCGGTACTCGCGCGCCTCCTCGCGTCGGTGCTGGCTGACCGTGTTGGTGGCGATCCCGTACAGCCATGGCCGGGCGTCCGGGTGGGCGGTGTCGAACCGTTCCCGACGGCGGAACGCCGCCAGGAACGTTTCGGCGACCAGGTCGTCCGCGATTTCGGCACCGAGCCGCCTCGCCAGGTAGCGATGGATGTACGGCGCGTGCCTATCGAAGATCGCCGCGAAGCTCTCGGGTTCCCGGACGGACCGCTCGATCACCGCCGCGTCCGTCAGCGCGCCGACGTCGGCGGTTCTGCCTCGTCTCAAACGATTCATGCACGACCTCTCGCGGACCCGGGAACCGTCACCTGTTATCCGCAGGCCGCACGAAAACGGTTCACGGGCCGGGCGCTCGCTCCTCCTGGACCAGAGGACACATTCGCGCGCCGCGGCCCGCGCCACCAGTTGCCCGGCGACCGGATCCCTCATCGAACACGGCCACCGAGCCGACGTCGCACCCGGTCGGCTAGACCCCGGACGGGTACGTCTCCAGCTCGCCGGGCATGACCGTGGCCGGCAACGGATGCAGGGCCGTGGTGTGGTCACACCAGACGAAGGCGTCGTAGCGGTCGCCGAGTCGGGTCGGCACGTAGTTGCCCCACGCCTCGAACGACGGGTCGTAGACCACGCCGATCGCCCGGTGGTCGGCCTCCTGCACCAGCCAGTCCGGCCGGTCGCCGTGCGACAGGATCAGCAGCGCCCGGTCCGGGAGCAGGGTGTGCAGCCGTTCCTCCAGCGACCCGGCCCGGGCCGGCGGCGCGGTCATCACCTCGTGTGGCGCACCCCAGCGCGGCGCGGCGACCACCGTGCCCTCGTAGCTGCCGAAACCGACGAGGACAACGTCGTCCGCGCCGTATCGTTCGCGGGCGAGCTGCCCGATGTTGACCATTCCGCCCGGTGACATGTCGGTGGCCCGGGCGTCGCCGACGTGCGTGTTGTGCGCCCAGACCACCGCCTTCGCGTCCGGGCCGTACCGCTCCAGCAGCCGGTCCAGGGTCTCCGCCATGTGGGTGTCCCGGACGTTCCACGACTGCGGCCCGCCACCGACCATCGCCCGGTAGTACTTCTCCGCCCCGGCGACCACGGCCGCGTTCTGCCAGGCCGAGAAGCTGCCGGCACCGTCCCGGGCGGCCCGTTCCCGGGTACGCGCCAACAGCCGTACCACCTCGTCCTCGCAGCGGGCCGAGACGAACCGGCTCGCCACCCCGTACTCCTCGATCCGGCTGCCGTACGGCTCGAAGCAGCGGTACGCCTCGGCGGCGGCCTCCAGCGTCACCGGGTCCTCCTCGCCGAGGTAGTCGAGGATGGACTGCATCGACTCCCAGAGGCTGTAGACGTCGAGCCCGTGGAAGCCGACCCGCTCCGGTACCGGCTGGTCCAGGTTCCAGGCGCGCAGCCACCGGCAGAACCGGGACACCTCGGCGTTCGACCACATCCAGGTCGGCCAGCGGACGAAACGTTCCAGGGCGCTCTGCGGGTCGGCCTCGCCGCCGGGCGCGGCGGTGACCGACCGGTTCACCAGGTCACAGTCCGGCCAGTCGCCCTCCACCGCCACGAACGAGAACCCGCGCTCGACGATCAGCCGGCGGGTGATCTGTTCCCGGATCCGGTAGTAGTCGTAGGTGCCGTGGCTGGCCTCACCCAGCATCACCACCCGGGCGGAGGCGATCCGCTCCAGCAGCGGATCGAAGTCGCTCGGCGCCCCGAGCCGCTGAACCAACATGTCCGCGGCTACCCGGCCACCGCGGCGGACAAACGCGCGGTGAGCCGTCCGCATACGGCCGGACGGCCGGGGTATCTCCCCCGGCATGAAACTGGACGCGATGGAGTTGCAGGAGTACCTCTCCGGCCTGGACTATCCGGCGTCGAAGGAGGATCTTGTCCGGTGGGCCCAGGAGACCGGTCTCGACACCGAGACCCTGCAGTTGCTGCGTTCCCTTCCCGTCGACCAGTTCCAGTCCCCGAACGACGTCGGCGACGCGATCATCGAACTCTCCTGAGCGTGGCACGGCGGGGCCGCCAAAGCCGGCTCAGCCCGCGCGGCGGATCCGCTCCAGCTCCTCGGCGTTCGCCAGGGCGTCCCGCAGGCGTACCCGGTCCGGTTCGGTCAGCGGAACCGCCCGGGCCCGGACGAGCAGCGCGTCGGCGGTCTGCCCGTCGTCGAGCCTGATCGCGAGTTCGGCTCGGTAGACCAGTGCCTCGACCTGTTCGACCACGGTCGCGGACGCCTCGTGCCGGGCCAGGGTGGCGTCCAGGATCCGGGCCGCCTGCCGGTGGTCACCCTTGCCCTCGCCGAGCGGGATCGCGCTGCGCAGCGCCTCGCCGAGCCGGCCGACCGGCTCCTCCCCGGGTTCCGAGGCTGCCCCGTCGGGCTGCGGGTGCGACCCGGGACCGGCGTCGGCCGGCGCGGCGGCCTGGAAGATCCGGATCCAGTTGCCGCCCGGGTCGACGATGCTGAACCCGGAGAGGTTGCCGGTGTTGCGGCGGCGCCGGGGCCGGGTCATCCGGGGGATGCCGGCGACCAGCAGTTTGCCGTACGTCGCCCGCATGCCCTCGGCGAACGCCCGGTGGATCACCTCGACGTCCGGGACGTACACCAGGCAGGAGCCGTACGACTGGACCGGGTCGAAGTCCGGCATGCCGAAGAAGTGCAGGTCGAGATCCTCCCGCCGTAACGCCACGTACGGGTTCGGCCGCATCTGCCGGTACGTCACCTCGAAGCCGAGGGTTCGGTAGAAGTCGGCGGTCTCGTCGATGGAGCCACAGGGCAGCAGCGGGACCGTACGCTCGCCAGCCATCACAAGTCCCGGTCAACTGGTCCGGTGACGTTGTCACCGGATGAACCGGCAGCGCCGTCGGTCGGACCGACCCCGTCACCGGGTGGATCCACACCGTCGTCGGAGGGGTCGGCACCGCCGCCGGACGACCCGGTTCGAAGTCGCTGGCCGAGGTCGCGGAGGGTTCCGGTGGCGGCCCGGAGGGTCGCCGGGTCGAGCCCGGCGGTGATCCGGTTGGCCCACTCGGCCTGGCGGCGCTCGACGTCGCGCAGCGCCCGCCGCCCGCGCGGAGTCAACACCATCAGCCTCGCCCGCCGGTGCCGGGGATTCTCCGCGAAACTGACCAGACCGTCCCGGGCCAGCGCCTCGGCTGTCTGCCGGACGCTCTGCCGGGCCAGCCCCATCGCCCGGGCGACGTCCGCCACCGTCCCCGGCTGGTGGTCGATCACGCCGAGCACCTGCCACCGGGCGCTGGTCAGGCCGGCCGGGCGCCCCAGTTCGTCACCGGCGCCGAGCAGCAGTCCGTTCAGCCGGAAGACCTCGACAAGAAGGTCGGAGAAGGCGGTACCCGAGTCGGTCAGCTCGGTCATGCCGGCAAGTCTGCCAAGTTGACAGGTACCTGTCAATTCATCGCGGCCCATGCCGCACACCCGGCTGGTAGCGTTTCCGGTACGGCGCGCAGGTCGCCACCGGTCCGCGGAAAGGGCAGAGCCCACCTGCCCGGCAGCAGCACCAGTCGCCGTACACCTCCTTTCGGCCTGACGACGCGGACCGCAGGCGCACGAAAGGAGGTCGCGATGTCCGCCAGCGACTTCACCCGACCGTCGTCCCGACTGCCCGAGCGGCCGCACATCGAACAACTGCGGCGGCAGGCCGCCGAACTGCAACGCCGGTACGCGTCCGGCGCCCCCGACGCCGTCGCCCTGGTCACCACCGAACTGCCGGACCGGCCGGCACCATCCGCCGCCCGCCTGCCGCGCAGCGTCGCGCTGCTGGTGGTCGCCCGCCGGTACGGCTTCGCGAGCTGGCCCCGCCTCAAGCGGCACGTGGAACTGGTGACCCGCTACACCCGGATCCCGGACCAGGTACCGCCGAGCGCCGAACCGGCACCGGAGTTCCTCCGGCTGGCCTGCCTGACGTACACCGACGACGACGGTCCACACCAGTGGGAGCAGGCCCGACGGCTGCTGCGGGGGTACCCGGGAATCCCGGACAGCAGTGTCCACGCGGCAGCCGCGGTGGCCGATCCGGCCCGGGTACGACGTTTCCTCGCCGACGACCCCGACACGGCCGGAGCGGACGGTGGCCCCTACCGGTGGCCACCGCTGCTCTACCTGGCGTACGCACGGCACGATCCCGACGTACCGGAACGGGCCGTGCTCGACACCGCCCGACTGCTGCTGTCGTACGGCGCGGACCCCGACGCCGGCTACCTGTGGCACGGCCTGCCCACCCCGTTCACGGTGCTGACCGGCGCGTTCGGCGAGGGCGAGCAGGGGCCGACCCGGCAACCCCGGCACCCGCACCAGCTGGCGCTGGCCCGGCTGCTGCTCGACGCGGGCGCCGACCCCAACGACGGACAGGCGCTCTACAACCGGATGTTCGGCCCGGACGACAGCCACCTGACGCTGCTGTTCCGGTACGGGCTCGGTGGCGGCGACGGCGGACCGTGGCGTGCCCGGCTCGGCGACGCCGTCGACTCCCCGGCCGGACTGCTGCGCCGGCAACTGCGGCACGCGGTGACCCACGGCCTGCCCGACCGGGTACGGCGGCTCGCCGCACACGGTGTGGACCTCGACAGTCCGTTCGCCGACGGGCGTACCGCCGGAGAACTCGCCGCGTTGCACGGTCATCCGGAGATCGCCGGCTTCCTGGCCTCGCACGGTGCCGCCGGTCCCGCGCTGGCCGGGATCGACGCCGTGGTCGCCGCCCTGCTCACCGCCGACCGGGCGGCGCTGGACCGGCTCCGCGCCGCCGACCCCCACGCTGTCGACGTGACCCGGGCGGCCCGTCCGGACCTGGTCCGGCGGGCCACCGCCGCCGGTCGCGCCGAAGCGGTGCCACTCCTGGTGGAACTCGGGTTCGACGTGGACGCGGCAGGCCCGGCGGCGCAGACCGCGCTGCACACCGCGGTCGCCGCCGACAACCCGGCACTGGTCCGGCTACTGCTCTCCCTCGGCGCCGAACCAACCCGCCGCGACGGGCGGTTCGACGCCACCCCACTGGACTGGGCCCGGCACCTCGGTCACCAGGACCTGGTCCGGCTGCTCACCCCACTCACCGGAGAATGAACCCGCGACCGACCCGGGACCGCCGCCCGCCCGGCTGCGGGGCGGCTCACTCCCCCACGCTGTTCAGGTACGCCAACACGGCCAGCACCCGTCGGTTGTCGTCGTCGGACTGTGCCAGGTCGAGCTTGTTGAAAATGCTCGCGGTGTGCTTGCCGACCGCGCTCTCGCTGAGAAAGAGCCGCTGGCCGATGGCGTGGTTGGAGCGCCCCTCGGCCATCAGCCCCAGCACCTCCCGCTCCCGGGCGGTCAGCCGGGTCATCGGCTCGTTCCGGCCGCCACGGACGAGCAGCTTGGCGATCACGTCCGGGTCCATCGCCATCCCGCCGCCGGCCACCCGACGTACCGCGTCGACGAACTGTTCGGCGTTGAAGACCCGGTCCTTGAGCAGGTAGCCGATCCCGCCGGTACCGTCGGCGAGCAGTTCCCGGGCGTAGAGCTGCTCGACGTGCTGGGAGAGGACCAGCACCGGCAGCCCGGGCACCTCCCGACGGGCGGCCAGCGCCGCCTGCAGCCCCTCGTCGGTCTGGGTGGGCGGCAGTCGTACGTCCACCACGGCGACGTCGGGGCGGATTCTGAGCAACGCCTCCAGCAGCTCCGGGCCGGTCTCCACCGCCGCCACCACCTCGAACCCGTGTGCGGTCAGCATCCGGGACAGGCCGTCCCTCAGGAGATAGAGGTCCTCGGCGAGGACAACACGCACGGTACCTCCAGGGTCACGGTGGTCGGGCCGTCCGGCGGGCTGCTCAGGTCGACGACGCCGTCGAATGTACCGAGCCGCCGGTCGATGCCGCGCCACCCGCTGCCCCGGCCCGGTTCCGCGCCGCCCCGGCCGCCGTCGGTGACGACCGACCCGATCGGCGGCCCGGGCCGGCCCACCACCGTCGATCAGGCCGGCAGGGTCACGGTCCGGCCCTGCTCACGGGCGGTCTCGGCGGCGGCGAGCACCGCCACCACCTCACGACCGAACCGTACGTCGCACCGGTGGTCCCGGGTGCCGGCGTCGACCTCCGCGAGCAGCTGCTCGACGGCCAGTCCGTACGCCTCCACCGCCGGGGCGTCCCGTTGGGGTACGACGTCGATGCCGTTCTCGCCGTGAAAGACAAAATCGAACGTGGTGGAGGCCGGCGGGGCGTCCAGTGCCAGGGACAGCGTGCTCGCCGCCCCGTCGGCGTGCGCCAGCATCAGGTGGATGCTGTCGCGGGGCCCGTCCATCGCGGCGACCCGGACGACCGGGCCGAGCACCGGGAGGATCAGCGAGAGCGCGTGCGGACCGATGTCCCACAGTCCGCCGTGGGTCCGGCGCCAGGCCGATCCGCCGTACGGATTGCCGGGCTGGAAGATCGACGCGTAGATCATCCCCCGGGCGCCGTGCCAGCCCCCGGTGGCCGCCGCGGCGGCGAGGAACCCGGCGATGGTGGGATGGAACCGGTTGGTGAAGAAGACGATCGAGGCGATGCCGCTCGTGTTCGCGGCGGTCACCACCCGGTCGGCGTCCGGCAGACTCAGCGCCACGGGCTTGTCCAGCAGCAGGTGCCGACCGGCGGTGGCGGCCCGCACCGCGATGTCGGCCTGCACGTCCGGCGGCAGTGCGACGGCCACCGCGTCGACGGCCTCGATCAGGGCGTCGACGTTGTCGAAGGCCGGTACGTCGTACTGGTCGGCGAGCGCCCGGGCCTTGACCGGATCACGGCCCCAGACCCCGGCGAGCCGTACCCCGGGGTGGGCGGCGAGCGCCGGGGCGTGCACCTGGGCGGCCCAGTGGCCGGTGCCGAAGAGTCCGAACGTGAGCAAGGTGTGGCCCCTTTTTGTCGTGCGGTTGCGCAGCGGGTTCTTCGTAACACATCTGTCCTGGTGGGCGGCGACGGCTTGCTGAGGGGTGGGGGTGCCGGCGTGCGCCGTGCCGGTGCGGGTACCGGGTGGGGCCGGGTGCCCCGCTCTGGGCGGTCAGGCTTGATCCCGTCGCGGGTCACCCGGCCCCACCCGGGACGCTGCTCGGCCTGGTCGGCACCGGCGATCCCGTCGTGGGTCAACCGGCCCCACCCGGGACGGACGGCGGTTCAGTTTCGTCGTCGTCGGCGGTTCCGGCGCGGGGCACCTCCCGTGGCCGCTCCGCGCCGGTTGCGCCGGCGGTCGCGTCGCCGGGTGTGCCGTTGGGCCAGTTGCAACGCCTCGTCCGCCTCGACGGCGGACTGCTCCGCCTCCTCCAGCAGGGCCCGGGCTGCCACCTCGGCGACCCAGGCCGACTGCTCGGCGCGCCGGGCCACCAACGCGGTGCGGTCGTACTCCCGGCGGGCGGTGGCCAGCCGCATCCGGGCGTGTTCGAGTGCCCGGTTCCGTTCCTCGGTGAGCGGGTCCCAGTCACCCGTACGCCGGAACACCTCGCGCAGCTCCGGCAGTGAGATGTCACCCCGCCGGTACGCGGACAGGGCCGCTCGGGACACCACCCGGTCCCGTTCGGTGTCCGGGGTCCGTCCGTCGGACTCCGACGGCTGCTGCGCGACGGGATCCGCGGCGGTCGGCCGGGCTGCCGCGGCCTGCTCGGCGGCGATGACCGTACGCCGGACCTGCGTGTAGTGGCGTTCGGCGGCGTCCAGCACCGCCCAGGCCTCGTCCCGGGCCCGCTCCGCCGTGGTCAACGCCGCCCGGGCGCCGTTCGCCACAGCGGCCGCCCGACCCGCCTCGGTCCTGATCCGTACCGCGTGCGTGGTCAGATCCTCGGCGGCGGCCCGCAGGCGTACCGGGTCGGGTCGCGGGTTCCGGGGACGGTCGGCCAGGACGGCGAGTCCCACCAGCGCCAGCAGCACCAGGGCGCCGGCCATCGCCAGCGCCCAGACCTCCGTCACGACCACGCCTCAACTCCCGGAGTACGCCGTCGGTACAGGTGCGGTCAATCATAGAAGTGGGTTGATGACCGGGCCAGCGGGTACGACGGCCGGCAAGTCGGCTGCCTGGCCTACTACGGCGATTAGTAGACTGCGCCGGTGAACCAGTCGCGGATCGGTACGCCGACGACCGGGCCGACCCGGCGGGCCGGCCGATGAACGATTTCCTGGTCGGGCTGACGATCGTCCTGTCGCTCGTACTCGCGACCTGGAGCCTGGTGACCACGATCCGCAACCGGCCGCCGGACCGCTCCCACCTCGCCGGCCTGGCCGTGCTGGAGCTGGCCGTGCTCGCGCTCGCGATCGCGTCGCTGGTCGCCTGGGCCGGTGGTGAGCAGCCCGCCGAGGCCGGGACCTTCGCCGGCTACCTGTTGACCCTGGTCTGCCTGCCGCCGTTGGCCGGCGTGCTGGGCCGGATGGAACCGACCCGGTGGGGTTCGGTCATCGTCACGGTGGTCTGCCTGGTCATCCCGGTCGTCGTGCTGCGCCTGCAGCAGACCTGGCAGGTGCCCGGTGTCTGAGCCGACGTCCCGGTCGGGCAATCGCCCGACTCCTACCGGGCCGGAATCGCCGACCGGGGTGGAGCAGGGCGGCGACGCGGGCCGGACGGCACCGGGTGGCGGGCGCGGGGCGGAGCCGGCCGGCCCGGGACGGGTCGGGGCCCGGCGGACCAACAGTGGTCCCGGGCGGGCGCTGGTCGCCGTCTACATCCTCTTCGCGATCGCCGCCACCTCGCGGGCGACGCTCCAGATCATCACCCGTTTCGACGAGGCACCGGTGGCGTACCTGCTCTCCGCGCTCGCCGCGGTGATCTACATCGTGGCCACCGTCGGGCTCGCCCGGGGCGACGCGGTCGGACGCCGGACGGCGGTGGTCTGCTGCTCGGTGGAGTTCGCCGGGGTGCTCGCCGTCGGTGCGCTCAGCCTCTTCGACCCGGCGCTCTTCCCGGACGACACGGTCTGGTCGGACTTCGGCGGCGGCTACGGGTACGTCCCGCTGGTGCTGCCGGTGCTCGGCCTGCTCTGGCTCCGGCACACCCGCCCCGGGCGGGTCTGAGCCGGCCGAGGCGGGACAGGCCGGGCCGACCTGACCCAGGCCGGCTCAGGTCGGGCCGGACGGCGTGGTCCGGGCGGGGGCGGTCAGTGGAAGCTGTCGGCGCGGCACAACCGGATCCAGCGGTAGCCATAGCCGGCGAGTTCCAGGGCGTCGAGCTTGCCGACCGGTGCGTACGCCTGGTCGGTCAGGACGTCGTTGGGCAGGTCGGCGTCCGCGTACAGGGCACCGAGGTCGACGGTCGCGGGTTCGGTGCCCAGGTTGTGCAGGAAGAGCATCGAACCGGTCCGGCCGTCGGCCCGGTGGGCCAGCACGCCGGGCGGCAACTCCTGGTCGACGTGCGTGCAGGAGCCGGAGCCGACCTCCGGTGCCTCCCGGAGGGTACGGATCATCCGCTCGAACCAGCCGAGCAGCGAGCCCCGGTCGTGCCGCTGGGCGGTCACGTTGACCTGGCGGTAGTCGTACTCGCCGTCGTCGATCACCGGCCGGACCAGCTGCTCCGGCTCGGCGCTGGAGAAGCCGGCGTTCGGCTTCGTCGACCACTGCATCGGGGTACGGATCGCCTCCCGGCCGGGCAGCGACAGGTCCTCCCCCATCCCGATCTCCTCGCCGTAGCGGAGCACCGGGGTGCCGCGCAGCGA
Organism: Plantactinospora sonchi; assembly: GCF_036422035.1. NCBI lineage: Bacteria > Bacillati > Actinomycetota > Actinomycetes > Micromonosporales > Micromonosporaceae > Plantactinospora > Plantactinospora sonchi. Next base: position 383,279 of record NZ_JAZGQK010000001.1, on the reverse strand, counting down.
GAACTGCAGTGAGTACGCCAGTTCGAGGCGGCGCCGGTCGTTGCCGAGCATCGGGGCGAGCCGGCGCCGGATCCCCCGGTCGTAGATCCGCATCTCCTCGTCAGGGCCGAACTCGCGGTAGACGTCGGCGCGCTGGTCGGCGGTGAGCCGGGACAGGTCGACCTCGTCGTGGTTGCGCAGGAAGGTGGCCCACTGGGCGCCGGGCGGCAGCATCGGGGTGTCCCGCAGCGCCTCGATGATCGGTTCCGGGTCCTGGCGGGCCAACGCCAGCATCAGCCGCCCGTTGAGCATGAAGTCGAAGAGCATGTGCAGCCGGTTGGCGGAGCCGCCGCTGTCGGCGAAGTACTCGACGAGTTGTGCCGGCGGCACGTTCGCCTCGGCGAGCAGCAGCGCGTCGGCGCGACGCCACTGCACGTGCTGGCGCAGGTCGGTGAGGAAGGTGAAGTCCTTGGGCGAGTCGGGGTTGCCCGGCTCGGTCAGCTCGATGATGAACGGCGCCGCGTCGATCCGGAACCCGGCGACGCCGAGTTGCAGCCAGAACGACATGATCTTCTTGACCTCGGCCCGTACCGCCGGGTTGGCGAAGTTGAGGTCCGGCTGGAACCGGTAGAAGCGGTGGTAGAACCAGGCCTTGGCGGTCCGGTCGTAGCTCCAGGTCTCGTCCTGCTCGCCGGGGAAGACCATGCCCTGCCGACGGTCCGGCGGCTCCTGGTCGGACCAGACGTACCAGTCCCGGTACGGCGAGTCCGGCGACGACCGGGCCGACCGGAACCACGGGTGTTCGTCCGAGGTGTGGTTGACAACCAGGTCGATGATCACACGGATGCCCCGGTTGCCGGCCTGGTGCAAGAGTTCGGCGAAGTCACCGAGGCTGCCGAGCCGTGGGTCGACGGCGTAGAAGTCGGTGGCGTCGTACCCGTCGTCGCGGTGCGGGCTGGGGTGGATCGGGTGCAGCCACAGGCAGGTCACACCGAGCCGGGCAAGGTAGTCGAGCCGGCCGATCAGCCCGTTGATGTCGCCGATCCCGTCGCCGTCCGAGTCCGCGTACGTGTCAATGTCGAGGCAGTACACGACCGCCTCGGCGTACCACCGGTCCGTCATGCGACGAGAACATCTCCGGTTCGGCCGGCCCGCAAACCGCACGTGGCCCGGATGGCACACACCGCTCGTCGTCCCGGGCGCGTCGTCGTGCCGGGCGCGGACGGTCACGGGTGTAGCGGTCACCGGCGCTGGGTAGGGAGACCCTCCCCGACGAAGGAGAACAGCCGTGGCCCTCGCCGAGGACGTCGACCCGACCCAGCTCGGTGGACTGACCGGGTGGATCGCCGGTGTGATCGACTCGCTCGGTGCCGCCGGGGTCGGTCTGCTGGTGGCGCTGGAGAACATCGTTCCGCCGATCCCGAGCGAGATCGTCCTGGCGATGGCCGGTTACCTGGCCGGTGAGGGACGGGCCAACGTCTTCCTCGTGGTGATCGCCGCGACCGCCGGTTCGGTGCTCGGCGCACTCGCGCTGTACTGGGTCGGCGCGGTGCTCGGCGAGGACCGGTTGAAGCGTTGGCTCGACCGGATCCCGCTCGTCGACACCGACGACCTGGACCGTGCCGACCGCTGGTTCGAGAAGTACGGCAACTGGGCGGTCCTGTTCGGCCGGATGATTCCGGTGTTCCGCAGCCTGGTGTCGGTGCCGGCCGGGGCCAACCACATGCCGCTGGGCCGGTTCCTGGCGCTCACCGCGCTCGGCAGCGGCGTCTGGAACGGGATCTTCGTGGCGCTCGGTTTTGTGCTCGGGTCGCAGTGGCAGCAGATCGACCGCTACACCACGTTCTTCGACTACGGGCTGCTGGCGGCCTTCGTACTGATGATCACAATCTGGGTGGTGAAGAAGGTCCGCAAGCGCCGGCACCGGACCGCCAGCCTCCGCTGAGGGGCGGTGGCGGGCGGCCCGGTGCCGGCCGGCGGTCGTCCGGTCAGGGCAGCGTGTTGAGGTGCGGCCGGACGGTACGGGCGAAGGTGTTGCCGTTCGCCACGTCCCAGTTGATCGACCAGGTCATCGCGCCCCGGATACCCGGGTAGGTGCGCGGCGGCCGGAAGCTGCCGCAGCTCGTCCCCCTGGCCAGGCAGTCGAGGGCCTGGTTGACCAGCGCCGGGGCGACGATGCCGCCGCCGGCCGCCCCCGGCCCGGCGGGCAGGCCGAGCGCCACCTGGTCGGGTCGGAGCCCGGCTTCGAGTTGCAGGCAGGCGAGCGCGGTCATGAAGTTGACCGTGCCCTGGCTGTACGCGAACGACTGGTCGCAGCCGAGCATCGAGCCGGAGTTGTAGAACTGGGTGTGCACCACGGTGAGGATGTCCCGGATGTCGAGCGCCAACTTGAAGTACGACACCGAGGGCGACTGCATGTCGATGGTCTGCGGCGCCATCGTGATGATCAGGCCGGCCCCGACCCGGCTCCGCAGCGTACGCAGCGCCTGGCCCATGTACGTCGGGTTGAGTCCGTTCTCCAGGTCGATGTCGACGCCGTCGAAGCCGTACTGCTGGATGAGGTTGTGGACGCTGTTGCTGAACGCGGTGGCGGAGGCGGCGTCGTTGACCGCCACCCGGCCGGTTTCGCCGCCGACCGAGAGGATGACCTTCTTGCCGCGCGCCTTGACGGTGCGTACGTCGTTGCCGAAGTCGGTGTTGGTGTAGCCGCCGAGTGCGGCGGAGAGTCCGGGGTCGATGGTGAAGGTCACCGCGCCGGGTGTGCTGGTCGCCTCGGCGAAGGCGACCGCGATCAGGTCGTACTCGGCCGGTACGTCACGGAGCCGCAGTTCGACGGCGGGGTTGTCGAAGTTGTGCCAGTACCCGGTGAGGAAGTGCCGGGGCAGGCCCTGGGTCGGCGGGTTGGTGGTCGGTGGGATGGTCGGCGGGGTCGTGGGTGGGGTGGTCGGGGTGGTGCCGCCGCCGCACGCCGTGCCGTTGAGGGTGCAGTTGGCCGGACTGCCGGCCCCGGCGCCGAGGAAGCCGAACGAGACCGAGGCGCCGGGGGCCACGGTGCCGTTCCAGGACCGGTTGGTGAAGGTGTGCCGCTGTCCGTTGGAGGTGAGCAGCGCGTCCCAGTAGCTGCCCAGGGTGGTCCCGGACGGCAGGTCGAAGGTGAGCGACCAGCCGTTGATGGTGGTCGTGCCGCCGTTGGTGATCGTGTACCTGCCCTCCCAGCCGGAGCCCCAGTCGGCGGTCCTGACGAAGGTCGCGGTCGGCCCGGCGGCGTACGCGGGACCCGCGCCCCAGGCGGCGCCGACCGCCGCCAACAGGCCGACGACGACGGACAGGGCAAGGCTTCTGCGGCGTCTCATGCGCTCCTCCACCGGAGATCGGTGTATCCACATCGGTCAACTGTCCGCTTATTATTAAGATAGTTAACTGTTAATGTCCAGACCTCGATGACCCGGACGGTCGGCCCCTCCACACCACACCGATTCGACAACCGCGGTCGGTCACCGCGGGTCGACGTCGACAGGTCGGGGCCTCCGGCGCAGCAGGGTCTGCTCCAACGCGGTCCACCCGGTGGTGGTGACCAGGTAGAGCACGGCCGCCAGCGGCACGAACGCCACCGCCAGCACGGTCGCGTACGGCAGCAACGGCAGGACCCGGGCCAGCACGGCGCCGCCCGGCAGCACCTCGTCCCCAGCCGGGGCGGGACGGGCCGACGCGGAACGAGCCGGGGTCGAAGAACCGGCCGACGGCAGGGCGGCCGCCGCCTGGGCCTGCCGCATCCGGCGCGACGACAGCCAGGCGAGCAGCACCAGCAGGGCCACCAGTACGGCGTACAACGGTCCCGCCGCTCCGCCCAGCCCGTCGGCGACGTAGTGGCCGAGCGGCACGCCGAAGAGCCGTTCGGCCAACAGGCCGGCCTGGTCACCGGCCCCGCCCGGCAGGGCGAAGAGGCGGTACATGATCAGGAAGAACGGCCACTGCACCAGCGCCGGCAGACAGCCCCCGAGCGGGGAGGCACCGGTACGACGGTGCAGGTCGAGCAGCTCGGCGCGGAGCCGTTCCGGTTGGTCGGCGTACCGCTGCCGAAGTTCGCGGATCTGCGGCGCGAGTGCGGCACCGCGTTGTTGGCCACGGATCTGCGCCCAGCTCAACGGCGAGATCAACAGCCGGACCAGGACGGTGAACAGCACGACGGCGACGGCGGTGGCGGCGCTGCCGGCGACCGGCCCGACCAGGGTGGCGAGCAGGGAGACGAGGTGGGCGGCGGCACCGACGGTGCCGTCCAGGGGCGCGAAGGCGAGCATGGATATCCCTCGGTTCGGTTCCGGAGGCGACGGATGTGCGGGAGCGGCATCCGTGGGAACTCCCGTCCCGGGTCCGTCGGCGGACGCGACCGGGATCGACGCGGCCCGGATCAGCGGGACCGGTCAGCGCCGGACACCACCGGACGCACTGCTCGCGAACGGCGGGAACGGGAGGTGGAGAAACCGGATCGGCCGGAACGGCAGCGGAAGGAGCTGCGGTTACCTGACCGAGGAGTGGACCGAGGGTGCTCGCGGGCGGGGTCGTCCGGCCGCGTCCGGGTCGAGCAGCCGTGGTGTCCGGAGCCGACGCGAACGGTGCCGCAGCGCCACGCCGTGGCGTACCAGACGGTTACCGGCACCATGGCCGGACGGCAATCCGCCGGCGAACGCGGCGAGCAGCAGTGCCGTCGCGGCGATCATGGCGGCGCCGGCCAGCGACTCGACGGCCTGGCCGCCCGGCGCACCCAGGGTGGGTGTGCCGACGTGGAGGAGCAGGTAACCCAGCCAGCCGAGCAGCAGCGCGGGCCAGCGCATGGGCAGCGCGGGCCAGCCCGACAGCGGCGTCAGCCGACCGGGCCGGTACGCCCGGCCGGGCGTCCACCTCGGTCGGGTCGCCGGCACGCCGCTCAGGCTAGCCAGTGCCGGCAAACCCCGGCTCCACCGACACGTTCGGCGCACTCGGACGCCCGTTCGCCGCTCCGTGCCGCAACCGGTTGACCGGAGGCCCGGACTCGGCATTAGATCGAAGGAGACCGATCGGAGAGCGGGAGGGAACAGGTCGTGACCGCGACGATTCGCCGGGGTGCCGGCATATTACTGGCGGCCGTGATGGTGACGGCCGCCGCTCTGACGTACACCGCGAACCGGGTGGAGGCGGACGCCGGAATCAAGGTGATGCCGCTCGGCGACTCGATCACCGACGGCTTCAACGTGCCCGGCGGGTACCGGATCGACCTGTGGCAGAAGGTGGTGGCCGGCGGCTACGCCGTCGACTTCGTCGGCTCCGGCACGAACGGGCCGGCCAGCCTCGGCGACCGCAACCACGAGGGCCACTCCGGCTGGCGGATCGACCAGCTCGACGCCAACATCGTCAGCTGGCTGAACACGTACCAGCCCCGGACGATCCTGCTGCACATCGGCACCAACGACATCAGCCAGAACCGCGACCTGCCGAACGCCCCGAACCGGCTCGCCGCGCTGATCGACCGGATCAACACCACCGCCCCGCAGACCAAGGTCTTCGTGGCCACCCTTGTCCCGCTGTCGTTCGCGGACGCGCAGGTACGCAGCTTCAACGCGGCGATACCGCAGATCGTGCGGAGCCGGGCCAACGCCGGACGCCCGGTCCACCTGGTCGACATGTACCCCGCGCTCACCACAGCCGACCTGGCCGACGGCGTGCACCCGAACGCCACCGGCTACAGCAAGATGGCCACCACCTGGTACAACGCGTTGCTGGCCGTACCGGGCAGCCTGACCGAGGGCGGCACCCCGACACCGACGGCCACCCCGCCCGGCAACCCGCCGACCACGCCGCCGACCGCCGGTCCCACCACCCCACCGGCCACCGTCGGCTGCACCGCCTCGGTCTCGCTGAACTCCTGGAACGGCGGTTTCGTGGCCACCGTACGGGTGACCGCGGGCTCGTCCGGCACGAACGGCTGGACGGTCAGCACCAACCTGCCCTCGGGCACCACCGTCTCCAACTCCTGGAACACCCAGCGCAGTGGCACCAGCGGCGCGGTCACGTTCACGAACGTGAGCTACAACGGCCGGATCGCCGCCGGACAGTCGACCGAGTTCGGCTTCCAGGGCACCGGCAGCGGGGCTGGCATGACACCGACCTGCACCGCCACCTGACCGTCGGACCGGACCAACCGGGACGCCGACTGCGAACAGTGACGATCGGGCCGGTACGGCGACGCACTCTCGTCACCAATCGTGATCGGCCCGCGTTTCCCACCGGCCACCGACGGGGTACACACCAGCCAGGACCGACGCGGTGGGGCGACGGTCGGAACGATCGACCGACAGGCGGTGGGTTCGATGGCTGGTGGGGTGACGGCGCAGGCACGGCCGGCGCAGGACGTTCCTCGCGAAAGGGTTGAGTTGTCCGACATGCTCGCCGCAGACGCCGAGTCGCCCGGGACTGGCGAGCTGGCCGAGCCGCCCGGCACAGTCGAGCTGCCCGGTGCCCGGTCCGGGACGGCCGACCGGCTGACCGCCGGCGACGATCCGCTGTCGACCGGCAACGACCTCCTGACGGTCGGCGTGGAGGAGGAGTTCCTCCTGGTCGACCCGGCCACCGGCGAGGCGGCCCCGGCGGTGGAGGCGGTGCTGGCCGAGGTCCCGGACGAGCTGCGCGGCCAGGTCCAGCGCGAGTTCCAGACCAGCCAGATCGAGATCGGCACCCCGCCGGGACTGGACCTGGCCGCCCTGCGGCACTCCCTCGGCCTGCTCCGGACCGGGCTCGCCGACGCCGCCGAGGCCGCCGGGGTCCGGCTGGTGGCGGTCGGCACCGGTCCGGTCGCCGGGCCGATGCCGCCGGTGGTGGACAACCCCCGGTTCGATCAGATGATCGAGCGGTACGGGCTGGTCGTACCCTCGCCGGGAGTCAACGGCATGCACATCCACGTCGGCGTTCCCGATCCGGAGATCGGCGTACAGGTGCTCAACCACCTCCGCCCCGCCCTGCCGCTGCTGCACGCGGCCACCGCCAACTCACCGTTCTACGCCGGCCGGGACACCGGCTACGCGAGCTGGCGTTCGGTGCTCTGGGAGCGCTGGCCGTCGGTGGCGCCGACCCCCTGGCTGGAGTCGCACGCACACTACGAGCGGCTGGTCGAGGAGCTGATCGACACCGGGATGATGCTCGACGAGGGCATGCTCTACTGGTACGCCCGGCTGTCGGCCAACTATCCCACCGTCGAGATCCGCATCGGTGACGTCTGCCCGAGCCTCGACGACACCATCCTGATCGCCGCGCTGGTCCGGGCCCTCGTCGACACCGCGCTCACCGACATCGCCGCCGGACGGGCCGGGGTGCCGGTTCCGCACCACCTGCTGGCCGCGGCGCACTGGCGGGCCGCGCACGACGGCCTTGAAGGACTCGCGGTCGACCTGGCCGGCGGTGGCGGTCTGCGGCCCGCCTGGCAACTGCTGCGCCGGCTGGTCAGCCGACTCCGTCCGGCCCTGGAACGGCACGGTGACCTCGCCGTGGTGACCGCGCTGTTGAGCCGGTTGCAGGCGCACGGCACCGGTGCCGCCCGGCAGCGGGCCGCGTACGCGCGCCGGCAGGACCTCGCCGACGTGCTCGAGGACCTGATGCGGCAGACCCGGGGCACCGGTGACCATGGCTGACCGGCTGGTGGTGATCGGCGGCGACGCGGCCGGGATGTCGGCCGCGTCCCAGGCCCGGCGTCGCCGTACCGCTGACGAGCTGGAGATCGTGGCGTTCGAACGGGGCCACTTCACCTCGTACTCGGCCTGCGGCATCCCGTACTGGGTGGGCGGGCAGGTCGACGAGATCGACGACCTGATCAGCCGGGATCCGGCCACCTTCCGGGACGAGTACCGGATCGACGTCCGGACCCGGCACGAGGTGACCGCGATCGACCTGGACCGGCGCGAGGTGGTGGCCCGGAACCTCGACGACGGCGGGCGCGAGGTCCGGGAACACTTCGACCAACTCGTGTACGCCGCCGGCGCGGTACCGGCCACCCCGGAGTGGGCCCGGACCGACGCGGCCGGGGTCTTCGGGGTGCAGACCCTCGACGACGGCGCCGCTCTGCTGGACTGGCTGGAGCAGGACCCGTCGCCGCGTCGGGCGGTCGTGATCGGCGGCGGCTACATCGGCGTCGAGATGGCGGAGGCGCTGATCAGGCGGGGTCTGACGGTGAGCCTGGTCGAGCGGAGCCCGGAGCCGATGTCCACAGTCGACCCCGACATGGGCGCACTGGTCCGGAAGGCGCTCTGCGGGCTCGGGTTGGACGTCCGCAGTGGCGTCAACGTCAGCGGCCTGCAGAGCCGTGACGGGCGGGTCGTCGCGGTGCACACCGACGCCGGCACGCTCCCGGCCGACGTGGTGGTCCTCGGTCTCGGCGTACGCCCGAACACCGCACTCGCCGCCGAGGCCGGGCTGCCGCTCGGCCCCACCGGGGCGATCCGGGTCGACCTGCGGATGCGGGTGCCAGGGCAGGACGGGATCTGGGCGGCGGGCGACTGTGTCGAGTCGGTGCACCGGGTCTCCGGCCAGCCCGTGTACGTGCCGCTCGGCACCCACGCCAACAAGCAGGGGCGGGTCGCCGGGATCAACATCGGCGGCGGGTACGCCACCTTCGCCGGGGTGGTCGGCACCGCCGTAACCCGGGTCTGCGACCTGGAGGTGGGCCGGACCGGTCTGCGTGAGCGGGACGCGACGGCGGCCGGCTTCGAGTTCGTCGCCGTGCGGGTGGAGTCGACGAACCGGGCCGGCTACTTTCCGGGCGCGGAGTCGATGACGGTGAAGCTGATCGCCGAGCGGCGCACCGGTCGGTTGCTCGGAGCCCAGATCGTCGGCCGGTCGGAGGCGGCGAAGCGGATCGACGTACTCGCGGTGGCGCTGTGGAACCGGATGACGGTGGAGGAGATGGCGAACCTCGACCTCGGCTACGCGCCGCCGTACTCCCCGGTCTGGGATCCGGTGCTGGTCGCGGCCCGCAAGGCCGCCGCCGCGCTGCGCTGATCCGCCCGTTCGCCGGAGCCGGCGTCTGCGGTACGTCGATATGCTGGGCAACCGTGACGCTCGAACCGCGCAACGATCCGGACCGGGTACGGGTCTCCGACCGGGAACGGGAGCAGGTCGTCGAACTGCTCGGCCAGGCGGCGGCCGAGGGGCGGCTGACCCTGGACGAGTACGCGGACCGGGCCGGCGCGGCACACGCCGCCCAGACCCGGGGCGAGCTGGTCCGGCTCACCGAGGATCTGCCGGTGGAACTGCCCGCCGCTGAGCTGCCCGCTCACCGCCCGGGTGCGGTGGTGGCCGGTCCGGAGCCGGAGCGGCTGGTCGCCATCTTCGGTAACGAGTCCCGCAAGGGACACTGGCCGGTCCCGGCCCGCTTGGAGGCCCGGTCGGTCTTCGGCGACTGTCACATCGAGTTGCAGGACGCCCAGCTTCAGTCCCCGGTGACCACGATCGAGGTGACGGCGGTCTTCGGCTCGGTGACCATCTTCGTGCCGGAGGGGCTGGACGTCCGGCTCACCGGCAGCGCCGTCTTCGGCAGCAAGGAGTCGAAGCTGCGGGGTGGACCACCGCCGTCCGGCGCGCCGGTGGTCGAGGTACGGGCCCGGGTGGTCTTCGGCTCGGTGACGGTACGTCCGCCGGATCGCCACTGACTCTGCGCCGTTCCACCGCTCCCCCGGTGTGTCCTCCGGTTGGCGGTCGTGTGGTCGAGCGCTGCCCAGAACCTCCTCTTGACAGCCGACCCCATTGGTTGGATGGTTAGTCACATGACTAATGAACCGACCAAGTGGCACCGGGTCGGGCACCGTACGCCCCGCGCCGCGTCAGCGCCGGTCGGGTCGCGGTGATGGACGACGGTCGGCCGATCTTTCTGCAGATCGCGGAACTGATCGAAAACTCGATCATCGACGGCACGCTCAGCGAGGAGAGCCAGGTGCCCTCCACCAACGAACTCGCCGCCTTCCACCGGATCAACCCGGCGACCGCGGGCAAGGGCGTCAACCAGCTGGTCGACGACGGGATTCTCTACAAGAAGCGAGGTATCGGGATGTTCGTCGCCACCGGGGCCCGCACCCGCCTGCGGGACCGACGCCGCGAAGATTTCGCCCAGCAGTACCTACACCCGTTGCTGACCGAGGCGAGCAAGCTCGGCATCGACGCCGACGAGCTCAAACGCATGATCGACCGATGGGAGCAGGGGCGATGAGCACGGTGGTGCACGCTCACGACGTCACCAGGCGGTACGGCGACGTGACCGCCCTCGACCAGGTCAGCTTCTCGCTGACAGAAAACCGGATCCACGGTCTGCTCGGCCGCAACGGCGCCGGCAAGACCACCCTGATGGGGATCATGACCGGCCAGAACTTCGCCACCACCGGCGAGCTGAGGGTTTTCGACGAGCAGCCGTACGAGAACGAGCGGGTGCTCTCCCGGGTCTGCTTCATCAAGGAGAGCCAGACGTACCCGCAGCACTTCAAGGTCCGGCACGCGCTGGACGCGGCCCGGCTGCTCTTTCCGCACTGGGACGAGGACGTCGCCCAGGCGCTGCTGGCGGACTTCCGGCTCCCGCTCAAACGGCAGATCCGCAAGCTGTCCCGGGGCATGCACTCCATGCTCGGCATCACCATCGGACTCGCCTCCCGGGCCCCGCTGACCCTCTTCGACGAGCCGTACCTCGGACTCGACGCGGTCGCCCGGCACCTCTTCTACGACCACCTGCTCACCGACTACGCCGCGCACCCCCGCACCGTCGTGCTCTCCACCCACCTCATCGACGAGGTCGGCGACCTGCTGGAGAACGTGCTCCTGCTCGACAACGGCCGGGTCCTGCTCGACACCACCGCCGACGACCTGCGCGGCCAGGTGATCACCGCGTCCGGCCCGGCCAGCGCCGTCGACGAGTTCGCCGCCACCTCCGACGAACTGCACCGCGAGGCTCTCGGCCGGTACGCCCGGGCCACCCTGCGCGGCACCTTCGGCCCCGCCGAACGCGACCGGGCCCGGGAACTCGGGCTGGACCTCGAACCGGTCTCCCTCCAGGACATCGTCATCCGACTCACCACCGCCCAGGCCCGCCGCGGCGACGCGCCGACCGGTCCCGCCGACCTCGGCGCCGCGTCCGGCGACGCCGGCATCACCAACAGGGAGGCGGCCCGATGAACCGCATCGGCAGCGTCGTCCGACTCCAGCTCGTCGGCTGGCCGAGCACCCTGGGCGGGGCGTGGGTGCTGCTCGCCGGCATCTTCCTGGTCAACCTCGCACTCTTCGCCTCGATCGGCGCCGGCGGTGACGCGGTCACGATCAGCCCGCAGACCGGCGCGGTGTCGTCGATCTACATCATCATGTTCGTCGGCGGCCTCACCACGTTCACCCAGGTCTTCCCGTTCGCCCTGGCGCTCAGCGTGCTCCGGCGGACCTTCTACGTCGCCTTCTCGCTGCTGCTGCTGGCACAGTCGCTGCTGTTCGGCCTGCTGCTCACCCTCTGCAAGCTCGCCGAGGACGCCACCGACGGCTGGGGTATCGGGATGGACTTCTTCGGTGTCGGTCCGCTGGACCAGGACAACGTACTGCTCCAGATCGTGGTCTACACGGTGCCGTTCGTCGTGTTCGGCTTCAGCGCCGCGTTCCTCTCCATCGCCTACAAGCGCTGGGCGATGATCGGCATGTTCGTGCTCGCCGTCACCGCCGTGGTGGTCCTCGGCGGGTTGGCCGTGCTGATCACCTGGCAGCAGTGGTGGACCGGCATCGGACGCTGGATCGCCGACCAGCCCACCGCCGCGCTGCTCGGCGGCTGGCCCCTGATCCTCGCCGCACTCGCCGCCGCCGCCGGCTACCTCACCATCCGCCGCGTCACCCCCTGAGTGCAAGGAAGGGCCCCCTGTTAACGCATTCGGTAGAGGAAGGCCCCCCTGTCAACACCTCAGGACGAGCGGGCCGGCTGGCAGGTCGAACACCAGAACAGGTTCCGACCGACCAGATCGGCCCGGAGGACCGGGGTGCCGCAGACATGGCACGGCTGGCCGGCACGGCGGTAGACGTACACCTCGCCGCCGTGCCGGTCGACCCGCGGCGCCCGGCCCATCGCCTCCGGCAGATGCGCCGGGCGTACGGTGTCGATCCGGCCGGACGCGACGGCGAGGGCCATCAACTCCCGCAGGTCGGCCCAGATCCCCCGCCACTGTCGAGGGGTCAGGGACCGGCCGGGGGTGGTCGGCGGCAGTCCGGCCCGGAACAGCACCTCGGTAACGAAGATCAGACCGGTGCCGGCCACCACGGACTGGTCGAGCAGCAACGCGAAGAGCGGGGTCGGACTGCGCCGGATCCGGGCGTACGCCGCGTCCGGGTCGGCGTCGGCACGCAGCGGATCCGCCCCCAGTCGGGCCCGCAACAGCGCGACCTCGGGTGGGTCGAGCAGTTCGCAGGCGGTCGGCCCGCGCAGGTCGAGCCAGTGCAGGTCACTGCTGAGCCGCAGCCGTACCTGGCCGACCGGGTCCGGCGGCTCACCGTCGCCGTCGGCGAACCTGCCGTACAGCCCCAGGTGCACGTGCAGGATCTGGCCGCTGTCGTAGTGGTGCAGCAGATGCTTCCCGTACGCCTCGGTCCGGTCGAGTACGGCGCCGGAGAGCAGCGCCGCCCCCTCGGCGAACCGACCCTGCGGGCTGCTGGCCTGCACCTTGTCGCCGGCGAACAGCGCGGCGTGCCGCGCTGCCAGGCGGTGCACGGTGTGACCCTCGGGCATCTCACCAGCCTAGCCAGCGGCGCGCCGCCCCGGTCGGCAGTGTTGTCCGTCACGGGGCACGGCAGACCAGACCCGTGGACAGTCGCCCGACGGGGCCGTCAACGCGCACGGAGGCCGGCGACCTCGGCTCGGGCCTGTCGCGCGGCCTCGGCCCGGCCGTCGTGGTCCAGGGCGTCGGCCAGCGTGCCCAGCCCCCGGGCCAGCCAGTACGGCGACCCGATCCGGCGCCAGATGTCGACGGCCCGCTCGGCCCGAAGGCAGGCGAGCGCGGGGCGCCCGGCGGCGAGCTGCGCTGTGGCGAGCACCCACAGCGTCGAGGCCTCGCCCCAGGAGTTGCCGTACTCGCGGTAGATCCACAGGCAGCGGGCGAGCAGCCGACGCGCCTCGCCGTGTCGACCCTGCTGAACCCAGACCTCGCCCAGCCAGCAGGCGGCATGGGTGTGCCCGAGCTGGTCGCCGAACCTGCCACTGATCTCCATGGCCTGGCTGAACGCCTCGGCGGCGGCGTCGTACCGGTCGCCGGCCCGCTCGACGTGCCCGAGCCCACGCATGGCCTGCGCCTCGCCCGGACGGTAGCCGGCCTCCCGACTGAGCCGCAGGGCGCGGATGAAATGCTCGTGCGCCTCGACCAGTTCCCGGCGCTCCAGGTGCACCACCCCGATGCCGGCCAACGCGTAGACCAGCCCGTTGACGTTCCCGGCCTCCTCGGTGAGTCGCGCCGCCCGCCGGAACAGGTCCACGGCCGACCCGTAGTCGCCGAGCAGGCGGTGCAGATAGCCGAGCCCGGAGATCACGGCCGCCTCGTACTCCGGTTGCTGTGGCACGCCGTGGTCGAGCGCGGCCTGGAAGTGGCCTACCGCTTCGGCGTACCGGTCCTGGATGGTGTCCAGTTCGCCGAGGCTGCGGTGCAGCTTGAGGGCGGTCGGGCGGTCACCGGCGGCGGTGACCGCGGCCAGGGCCCGGCCCTGCACCCGACGCCAGTCGTCGAAATGCGTCCGGACCTGGAAGAACGTGGTCAACGACGAGGCCAGGCAACCGGCGAGGCCGGCCACGTCACTGTCGGCGCCGTACTGCGCGGCGGCGTCGAGTCCGTCCTGTACGACGGCGACGAGGAACGCGTGCTCCCGGTCGAACCAGTCCAGCGGCTGGGTCGTGAGCCGGGACGCCTCCTCGGCCGGGAGGCGCCAGTGGTCGGTGTGGTGTCGCGCCACGCCGAGGAAGTCCGCACTCAGTTCGAGGTCGCACCGCTCGGCCAGGTCCAGGCTCGCGCCGATCACCCGACGCAGCGCCTCGGCGCGCTCCTGCGGTGTCTGCTCCTCCACCGCCCGCTCACGGGCGACCAGTCGGACGAGATCATGAATCCGGTAGCGGGTGCCGGCCGGCCCGGTCGAGTCGATGTCCACCAGGTGGACCTCGATGAGGTCGTCCAGCAACCGCTCGGCGGGGGCCAGTGCGGTATCCAGCAGCGCGGCCAGCGCCCAGGGCGCGAAGTCACCGGCCCGCAGCAGCCCGAGCAGCCGCAGCGCCCGCTGCGCGCCGGGATCAAGATTCCGGTACGTCAGCTCCACACTGGCCCGCACCGCGACATCGCCGACGGTCAGCTCGTCCAGTCGGTGGTGCTCGTCCGTCAACGCCCGGGCCATCGCGTCGAGCGTCCAGTGCGGCCGTGCGGCCAGCCGCGCACCGGCCACCCACACGGCCAGGGGCAGTCGGCCGCACCGTTCGACGATGGCGTGCGCGGCGTCCGGCTCCAGGGTGATCCGCTCCCGACCGACGGTGTCGGCGAGCAGGGTCAGTGCCTGCCCGGCCGAGAGCACCCGCAGCGGCATCCGCACGCCGTGCAGTCTGGCCAGACTCGTCCGACTGGTCACCACCGCCGCGCAGCCCGCCCCGTTGGGCAGCAGCTCGTCCACCTGCCGCGCGTCGGCCGCGTTGTCGAGGACAACAAGCACCCGTCGCCGGGCCAGCAGCGTCCGGTACAGGTGCACCCGCCCGGTGAGGCCGTCCGGCACCGCCTGACCGCGTACCCCGAGCGCGCGCAGAAACCCGGCGAGGACGTCCTCCTGGTCGACCGGGGCCGGCTGGGTGCCCCGCAGGTCGACGTAGAGCTGTCCGTCGGGAAAGTCCGCCGCGACGGTGTGCGCGGTCCGTACCACGAAACTGGTCTTGCCGACCCCGGCCGGTCCTGTGACCACGACCGTCGCCGGTCGGCCGGCAGGGTTGACCAGGTGGCGTCGGGCCTGGTCGATCTCGTCGGCCCGGCCGACCAGCCGGGGTAGCGCGGCGGGCAGCAGGCACGGCGCGACCGCGACGTCCGCCAGAGCCTGCACCGGTGGAGGCGCGGGCGGGGGTACCCCGGCCAGGTCGCGACGCGGGTCGCCGGGTTCCGCCCGACGACCGGCCGGTTGCCGCAGGCGGGCGGTCGGTTGAGCCGGAACGGTTCGTCGACGGCCGGGGGCCTCGGTGGGTCGGCCGGGTTCGCCGGGCGTCCGGGGTGCCGGTGTGACCTCGGACGGGCGGGCGTCGTGCTCGCCACGCAGGATCTCCTGGTGCAGGCGCCGCAGGTCGGCGCCGGGCTCGACACCGAGGTCCCCGGTCAGCCGCGCGCGGGTCCGGGCGAAGGCCGTCAGGGCGTCGGCGCGGCGGCCGGCCCGGCTCAGCGCGACCATGAGCTTCCCGGCCATCCCCTCCCGGTACGGGTGCGTGGCCACCAGTGCCTCCAGCTCGGGCAGCACGCTCGCGTGCCGACCCAGCGCGAGTTCTGCCGCCAGGCACTGCTCAAGGACCTCCCAGCGGCCCTCGTCCAGCCCGGCGGCCTCGGCCCGGACGCCGGTGGTGTCGATCCCGGTCAGGGCCGGGCCGCGCCACAGCGCCAGGGCCTCCCTCAGCCGTGCCACGGCGAGCGTGTCGCGACCCTCGGCCAAGGCCGTCCTGCCGTCGCCCACCAGCCGCTGCCAGCGGCTCCGGTCCAGGGCGTCCGGCGGCACGCGCATCAGGTAGCCGTTCGGCCGGGTGTCGAGGGTCGCGTCGCCCGCCGTGCCCGCCCGGCGGAGGGTCTGGCGGAGCCGGTGCACGTGCGCGTGCAGGGTGGCGCGCGGCTGCGCCGGGGGCCGCTCACCCCACAGCTCGTCGATCAGCTGGTCGACCGGTACGACGTGGTCCGCGTGCAGGAGCAGGATCGCCAACACCGCCTGCTGTTTGGCCGCGACGACCGGCAGCAGGCGGTCGCCGTCCCAGACCTCGAGCGGCCCGAGAATCCGGAAGTCCATGGTCCCCCTGGCGTCGCGACGCTGACGTCGAGCGTCAGCGATACGTAAGCGCGCCTTCAGGCTACCTGTGGAGAGTGATCGATGATGCGGGCAATCGCCCGCCACGAACAATCGAGACATGGAAGATTCCGTTGACGGGGATCCGGTCCGGCGTAACTTGGCGTAACTGCTCCGACGATGCCGGAGCAGGGCAGCGGAAATGCTGTCGCGGGCGCGGTGGCCATCAAGCCGGACACTCCGGCGACTTTGCCGGGGCCTCGGTCGTGGCGGGTCCAGGATCGCCCTCTTCTGACACGCGCATCGATCGATCGGGGGCACAAAATGAGAGACGACGATGTCGACCTTGCCGGGTTGCGTGAGCTTCAGCGCGAGATCCAGGAGGTCGCTGCCCAGTTGTCCGCAGCGGCCAGCGCGGCTGAGGCCGAGTTCGTGGGTGGCGACAGCACGGGCGCGGTTGAGGTGACCATTGACAGCAGTGGTGCGCCGGCCCGGGTGCGACTGGATCGGGACTGGTTGCGGCTTGTCGGCACCGCCGGGCTCGGTCCGGCCGTGATCGAGGCCGGACAGGCTGCGGCCACCGAGCAGATGACCGCTTGGGCCGTCAGCGCTTCGGAGGCCGCGTCCGCGCCGCCAGTCCCCTTCGAATCGGCGGACCTGGTCGAGGTGGAGCGCGCCGAGTTCGGTGACCCCTCCTCGCGGCAGTCCGCGTACGCCATCCGCGACCTGTTCGATCTTGCCGACGGCATCCTCGACCGGTTGGACGATCTCCAACAGGCGGCCCAGAGTGCGGCCGAACGGAGGCTGACGTCAACGAATCTCGCACACACGGTAAGGGTGAGTGCCGTTGGGGGCAAGGCGGAGACCATCGAGTTCGATGATCAATGGCTGCGCTCCGCTCATTCCGAGCGCATCGCCGACGCGATCCAGGAGGCATTGATGGCTTCTTGGCGCGTTGCCACAGAGGAGAGACAACGTCTCGATGAGAGCGTGCCAGGGATTGAACGGATGCGGCGGTTGACCGCCTCACCTGAGACGCTGCTCCGCGAGATCGGTTTCATTCGCTGACCACAGACGCGGCCCTCGGGAGGCAAACCAACATGGGGAATCCAGGCAAGGAACAGATCAGAGCCTCGATCCAGGCACTCTATACCGACTCTCGCGCCTGGGGAAATATGGCGGAACAACTCGAGGGGATGGAGCGGGTGGCCCGCGGACTCGCTCTGGGTGCGTTCGAATTCAGCGGGTTCGCCCACATGATCGGGTTGGACAGCCTGTATAACGAACTGCAGGAGAAGATGGCCGACCTGCTCAAGCAGGGCAGCGCCAACTTCGACGCCATCGCCGGCGCTCTGCGTACTGCCGCAGACAACTATGCGCGGGACGAGGAGCGCGCCGTGCACCGCCACGCGAAGATTTATTAGGAGACCAGCATGGGATTTTCGCCGACGACGATGTCAGAGCCCGAATTCCGGGAGAAGCTGACAAAAATGGGAGAATTGACCGACGGCATCAACAACAACAGTGCGAAACTGTTCAGAAACTGCCATCGTGCCGCAAGCATCCTGCCACCACCGCTGTCAAACAAAATCAACGATGCACTGGACAGGCTCGGGAAGCTGATCGAAAAGTTTTTTGAGGAACTCGCCAAGATTATCCTCAATCCGGGCTGGCCATTCGGACTGATGTCGGCGGGTGACGACTGGACCGAAAAGATCGGTGGTCCGGCCAGCAGAGATCTGGTACCCAAGCTCAACGAGGACCACGCCGAACGACGTATCGACAACAAATGGTCGGGCCCGGCAGCCGAAGCGTACGCCAAGATGCTGCCCACTCAGCAGAAGGCGCTTGAAACAATCAAGGCGACCACCGACGCGCTTGACAGCAACCTGCACAAGACCGCGTGGGGAATCTTCGGTCTCTGGGCCGGGGTCATCGTGGCGGTCGCCATGTACGTCTACGAACTGTCGGGCGAGGCAGCCGGCGCGGCCACTGGCTTCGCTGCGGCCTTGGCCGCTGCGGCCGCTGGCATGTCGACAATCAAGGTAACCACCCTCGTGACCGCTCTCAGCGTGGCCCTCCTTGCCTACATGAACAACATTTCGGACAGCATGACCACACTCAAGCAGACCTTGGCCGGGCTCCCCGAGTGGCCGAAATCAACCACGGCCGACTTCAACGACGGCAAGCACACCACCAAGGACCCGACGGACTGGCGAATCAGAACCAATGATTGAAGGTCACGGACCCACCTCGCACGGACGATCAGTCGCCGGGCACACTCGCCCACTGCCACCTGGCGGCGGACGCCGGCTACGCGGCCTCTATCTGGCCCTTCTCCTGGTCACCCTGGTGGCTCTCATCGTCGTTCTGCCGTTCATCTGGTACGCGACGATCGCTTCGATCGGCGACGACGACCTGCCACTGCTCGCCCTCGGCGCCCTGGTGGTGACCGCCTCCGCCGTCCTGCTGGTCACTGCCCTGATCGCTGGCCGCGTGGCCGTCCACGGCGACGCGGTCACCGTCAGCGCGGCCCGCACCTCGGCGAGGCTCGGCAAAGTAGGCGGATTGACCGGGTGGATCGGCGCCGGAGCAGTCCTGGTGCTCGCGGTCGTCCTGGCCCTGCGCGATGTCGATCTGGCGCTGGTGAAAGGCGTCCCGCTGGTGGCAGCGTCACTGATCCCGGCCGTGTTCAACGACAGAGCCCGACAAATAGCCGACACCGCAGCGGGCCGACTCGTCCGACGTCGCCCCTCCGGTCGAGCCCACACCTCGGAGGGCTGACCCAGGCCGAGGCGTACCACGCGCACGTGCCAGGGGCTGGGGCGTCTGCGTACCGGTCCGGTCGGCCTGCGGTCCGCCGCTCCGTCCGGGCCGCCGGTCAGAGGCGCAGCCCGAGGTAGGTGAGTGGGCCGGGGTCGGCGACGTCGATGACGTGGAACCCGAGCCGGTCGTAGAACGCCCGGGCGGCCCGGTTCTCGCTGATCATGCCAAGGTGGACACCGGGTACGCCGGCCCGACGCAGTGCCTCGGTGAAGGTCCCGATCAGCTTGCGCCCCCAGCCGGCCCGCTGGTGGTCGGGCAGCAGGTCGATGTGCAGGTGGGCCGGGTAGTCCACCAGGTCCGGCAGGATCATCCGTTCCGGGGTGTGCAGCAGGTACGCCATCACCTCGTCCGGGCTGCCCGGTTCCCCTTCCGGGGCCGGGTAGCGGTCGCCGACCCGGGGCAGCCACTCGGCCCGGAACCGCCGGACGAAGGTGGTCGTGTCGGCGGTGCCGAGCACGTAGCCGACCGCCCGCCCGTTGTCGTCCACCACGAACGCCAGCTCCGGCTCCAGCTCCGCGTACGGGTGGGCGAAGATGTTCGGCAGCACGCCCGGGTCGGCGTACGAGCCGGAGGCGTCCTGTCCGGCGTCGGCGGTACGGATGCAGATGTCGTGGACCGCGTCCCGGTCACCGGGTTGATAGGGGCGAATGTGCACCTGCGGACCCTACCTGCCCCGGCGCGGAGCGGCGGTACCTGCCGGGGGCGGTGCCGTAGCGCCGTTTGAAGGCGGTGCCGAAGGCGAACTCGGAGCGGTAGCCGACCCGGGCCGCGACGACGTTGAGCGGCACGTCGGATTCCCGGAGCAGCCGGGCGGCCAGCGTCATCCGCCACCACGTCAGGTACGTCAACGGCGGCTGCCCGAGCAGGGCGGCGAACCGGCGGGCGAACGGGGCCCGGGAGAGTCCCGCCTCGGCGGCCAGCGTCGCGACCGTCCAGGGCCGGGCCGGATCGGTGTGCATGGCCCGCAGCGCGGTGCCGGTCACCGGATCGCCCAGTGCCGCCGCCCAGCCGGTGCTGACCCCGGCGGCGACCTGCTCGTCGATCCAGGTGCGCAGCAGGTAGAGCAAGAGGGTGTCGAGCAGCGCGGGCACCAGCGCGTCGGTGCCGAGCCGGGGCCGGACCAGTTCGGCGGCGAGCAGGTCCACGGCGGCCCGCAACTCGGGGTTCCGCCCGAGGTGCGCGGGGAGGTGGACGAGGTCGGGCAGGTCGTCCAGCAACGGATGGGTACGACCGGGTTCCAGTTCGTACGCCCCGCACAGGGTGACCGTGGCCGGGGTGTCGTCGCCGGACACCGGGACACCGATGGTGTCGACGACGGCGGTACGGGCGGCGACGGCCGGGTCACGGGGATCGCAGGCCGGGGCGATCACCGGCGTCGACGGGCTGTCGGCGAGGGCGTGACCCCGCCCGTGCGGTTGGAACAGGACGTCCCCGACGGCCAACGGCACCGGGTCGACGTCCGGTCGGATGAGCCAGCACGGCCCGCGTAGGACCACCTGGAAGCCGGCGGCACCGGGCACCGGCGCGAACCGCTGCCCCCACGGCGCGTGCCAGGTGAGCAACGCCGACCGGGGCCGGCCGGTGCGCATCACCGCGATCACGTCGCTGAGCACGTCCATCCGGCAAGTATCTCCGGCAGGACGCCCACGTATGAAACAAGGATCTTCGCGCATGGTTCGTCTCCGGGTACCGCTCTAGGTTCGTGACATGAGAGCAGCGAGGATCCACCGGTACGGCGACGCCTCCGTGATCCGCCTCGACGACGTGCCGGTGCCGACACCCGGCCCGGACGAGGTGCTGATCAGGGTCGCGGCGACCTCGTTCAACCCGTCGGAGATCGGCCTGCGCCGTGGACTGTTGCGGGGTGTCTTCGCGCTCGACCTGCCGTACACGCTGGGTTGGGACGTGGCCGGCACGGTTGTCGAGGTCGGCCGGGACGTACGGACCCGGGCGGTCGGCGACCGGGTCGTCGGCCGGATCGACTCGGGCGGCGCCGCGGCCGAGTACGTGGCCGCCGATGCCAATTCGATCGTCCCGGCCCCGGAGACGGTGCCGTTGAGCCATGCCGCCGCGATGCCCATCGCCGGCGTCACCGCATGGCAGGCGGTGTACGAGCAGGCGGAGATCCGACCCGGGCAGCGGGTGCTGGTCAACGGTGCCGGTGGCGGGATCGGCGGGTACGCCGTGCAACTCGCCCGGCTGGCCGGCGGCCACGTCATCGCCACCGCCAGTCCGCGCAGTGCCACGATCGTGCGCGGACTCGGTGCCGACGAGGTCGTCGACTACACCGCCGGCACACTCGGCGAGGCGGTGACCGAGCCGGTCGACGTGCTGCTCAACCTCATCCCGGTCGGCGCGGAGCGGACGGCGGAACTGCTCGCCCTGGTCCGCCGGGACGGAGTGCTGGTCTCGGCCACGGCCTTGGCGGGGGCACCCGGGGAGTCCCCCGTCAGGGCGCTGCACTTTGTCGTCCGCAACGACCCGGAGCAGCTCTCCGCGCTGGTGAAGCTCGTCGACGCCGGCGAACTCCGGCTCGACATCGCCGCGTCCCGCCCGCTCGCCGAGTTGGCCGAGGTGCACAGGGACGCGGAGTCGGGCCGGACCCGGGGCAAAACGATCCTCGTCCCGTGACGGCACCCACCTCCCCCGGTTTGCCGGGAAAGGTGGGCTCCCAGGACCCGTGCGCCGCAAGTTTCGCACCATTCGGTGTCTGGAGTGGAACAACTGAGTGAAATAACATGACCGGCACTCACCGATGGCGTCGTCACCCACCCCCGACGAGAGACGAGTCACGCGATGTCCCAGCAGATCAGTGCAGTGCCGACAGTCGATGCGGTACCGAGCGCCCGCGCGGTGCCGAGAGTCCGTGCGGTGCCGAGAGTCCGTGCGGTGCCGGCCGGACGAACCGGCCGGGTCGTCCGGCGGTCCGGGCGGATCGCCCTGGCCGGCGTACTGGCGATCGGCGTGACGGCCGGCGCCGCCACCGTCCCCGCCCAGGCCGGAACGAAGAACCGGCCGGCGCCGGTGGTGACCCGGGCCGGGCTCGACCCCGCACTGGTCGCCGGTCGCGGAGCCATAGTGGACTTCCTGGAACAGGAGGCGGAGAACGCCCGCACCACCGGCACCGTGATCGGGCCGGACCGGACGGCGTACACGCTGCCGGCGGAGGCGTCCGGCCGGCGGGCGGTCAAGCTGCTCCCCGGCCAGCACGTCGAGTTCACCCTGCCGAAGGCGGCGAACGCGATCACCGTGCGCTACAGCATCCCGGACGCGCCGAACGGGGGTGGGATCACCGCGCCGCTGGACGTGACGGTGAACGGCAAGGCCCGGAAGACCATGACGCTCACCTCCGAGTACGCCTGGCTCTACAACCAGTACCCGTTCACCAACGACCCGAACGCCGACCTGCTGCACCCGGACTGGTGGATCACCGAGTGCGGCTGTGTCCCGGCGGCCACCACGCCGTTCCCGGTGATCAGCAAGCCGTTCCGGCCGATGCACTTCTACGACGAGCAACGACTGCTGCTCGGGAGGACGTACCGGGCCGGCGACACCGTACGGCTGACCGCGCCGGCCCGTAGCAACGCCGCCTGGACCGTCATCGACCTGCTCGACTCACAGCTCGTCGCCCCGCCGAAGGTACGACTGCTCGCCGCGAACGTACTCGCGTTCGGCGCCGATCCGAGCGGGCGGCGGGACTCCGCCGACGCGTTCGACCGGGCGATCGCCTTCGCCCAGCGCACCCGGCTCACGGTGTACGTCCCGCCGGGGACGTACCAGGTGAACCGACACATCATCGTCGACAACGTGACGATCGAGGGCGCCGGCAACTGGTACACGATCATCAAGGGGCGCGAGGTGGCGCTCGACGAGCCGGCCCCGGACGGCTCGGTGCACACCGGGGTCGGCTTCTACGGCCGGGACGCCTCGGACGGCGGCAGCCGCAACGTGCACCTCGCCGACTTCGCCGTCGAGGGCGACGTACGGGAGCGGATCGACACCGACCAGGTGAACGGCATCGGTGGGGCGATGAGCGACTCCACCATCAGCCGCCTGCACATCCGGCACACCAAGGTCGGCATCTGGTTCGACGGCCCGATGGACAACGTACGGGTCACCGACAACGTGATCGTCGACCAGATCGCCGACGCGTTGAACTTCCACACCGGGGTCACCAACTCGGTGGTGTCGAACAACGTCATCCGCAACACCGGCGACGACGCGCTCGCCATGTGGTCGGAGAGGACCGCGAACGCCGGCAACACGTTCAGCCGCAACACGATCCAGTCGCCGACCCTGGCCAACGGCATCGCCATCTACGGCGGCACCGACAACACGGTGTCGCACAACCTCGTCGCCGACCCGGTCCGGGAGGGCAGCGGGCTGCACGCCGGGGCCCGGTTCGGTGCCGAGCCGTTCACCGGCACGCTGCGGTTCACCGACAACACCGTGGTCCGCGCCGGGACGTACGAGCTGAACTGGAACATCGGGCTCGGCGCGATCTGGCTCTACGCGCTGGACCGGAGCATCGACGCGGACGTCCGGGTCACCGGTGACCACTACCTGGACAGTACGTACAACGCGATCATGCTGGTCAGCGAGTGGTCGGTGAAGGACCTCTGGTCGATCAACGGCGTGCACTTCAAGGACGTCCGGGTCGACGGGACCGGCACCTCGGTGGTGAGTGGGCGGGTGGCCGGATCCGCCTCCTTCGAGAACGTGGACGCCCGGAACGTCGGTGCGGTAGGGGTGAACAACTGCGGCTCGTTCAACTTCCCGCCCACCGGCTCGGAGTTCACCGTCGTCGACCGGGGCGGCAACGACGGCGGCGGCGCCGGCGGGCCCTGGCTGGCGCCGTGGCTGCTGCCGAACACCATCACCTGCGACGACCGTCCGCCGGTGGTGGCGCCACCGGCGCCGGCGCCGTGGTGACCGTTCGCTGAGCGCGAATACCCCGGCTCTTCCGTCAGGTTGGCTTGACGTCAAGTCAGCCTGACGGAAGGCTGGGGGCATGGCGAGCACACCTGACGAACTCGAACGACAACACACCCTGCTCACCGCCGCGGCCCGGTTCGACCAGCTCCGGATGCGGGACGCCCTGGCCCCGGCTGACCAGGATCCCGACAGCCACGACCCCGACCAGCCGCCGCTCAGCCGGGACGAGGCGCTGGAGCTGCTCGCCCTCGGCGAGGTGCTGATCCGCAAGGCCGCCTACGGCCGGCAACTCGCCGTCCGGACCGCCCGGGCCACCGGCGCGTCCTGGACCCAGGTCGGCGCCGCGCTCGCGACCAGCAAACAGTCGGCGTGGGAGACCCACCACCGGTGGCTCGTCGAGCAGGAACTGGCCGTCGACGCGGAGATGACCGCCGACAGGGAGCTGCCCGTCGACGCGGAGCGGCCGTCATGACGACGGCGCCGCCGCACCTGCGGCCGTTCCGGCTCGACGTACCCGAAGCCGACCTGGTCGACCTGCGACGTCGGCTCGCCGCCACCCGGTGGCCCGCCGAGCTGCCGGACCGGCCGTGGCGGCGCGGCGTGCCGCTGGCGTACCTGAAGGAACTGGCCGACCACTGGCACACCGGGTACGACTGGCGGCGCCACGAGGCGCGACTCAACAGCCTCCCCCAGTTCACCGCCACGATCGACGGTACGGACATCCACCTGCTGCACGTCCGCTCCCCGGAACCGGACGCGCTGCCGCTGGTGGTCACCCACGGCTGGCCCGGCTCCGTGGTCGAGTTCCTCGACGTGATCGGGCCGCTCACCGACCCACGCCGGCACGGCGGCGACCCGGCCGACGCGTTCCACCTGGTCGTACCGAGCCTCCCCGGGTTCGGGTTCTCCGGGCCACTGGACGGGACCGGTTGGGACGTACCCCGGATCGCCCGGGCCTGGGCCGCGCTGATGCGACGTCTCGGCCACCGGCGGTACGGCGTGCAGGGCGGCGACTGGGGCCACGCGGTCAGCCGGGAACTCGGCATCCTCGACCCGGAGCACGTGCTCGGCGTACACCTCAACACGCTGCTCACCCTCCCGCCCGACGATCCGGCCGAGGCCGCCGCGCTCACCGACGCCGAGCGGGCCCGGCTGGCCCGGGTCGCCGACGCGCTCCCGGAGATGTCCGGATACGCCGCGCTCCAGTCGACCCGGCCACAGACCCTGGCGTACGCCCTGACCGACTCGCCGGTCGGGCAACTCGCCTGGATCGCGGAGAAGTTTCTGGAGTGGACGGACTCGACCGACGCCCCCGAGGAGGCCGTCGACCGCGACCTGTTGCTCACGAACGTGATGTTCTACTGGCTGACCGGCACGGCCGGCTCCTCGGCGAACCTCTACTACGAACACGCCCATCCGGCCGGGCCCCCGGTCCCGCCGCGCAGGTTGACCGTGCCGACCGGGGTCGCGGTCTTCGGCGGAGACGTCGCCGCCCCGGTACGCCGGCTCGCCGAACGCGACAACCACATCGTGCACTGGTCGGAGTTCGACCGTGGCGGGCACTTCGCGGCGATGGAGGAGCCGGACCTGTTCGTCACCGACGTACGGGCCTTCTTCCGCGGCCTCCGCGACGGCTGACCGTCCAGCTGTCAGGAGGGGCCCTTCCACAACCGGAAGCGATAACAGGGGCCCTTCCTTACACGTCAGCCGTGCCAGGAGCGCCAGAGGGCGGCGTACGCGCCGTCGGCGGCGAGCAGTTCGTCGTGGCTGCCGAGTTCGGTGACCCGGCCGTCGTCCAGCACCGCCACCCGGTCCGCGTCGTGCGCGGTGTTGAGCCGGTGCGCGATCGCGATCACGGTACGACCGGCCAGCACCGCACCGAGCGCCCGCTCGGTACGCCGGGCCGTGGTCGGGTCGAGCGCGGCGGTCGCCTCGTCGAGGATCACGGTGTGCGGGTCGGCGAGGACGATCCGGGCCAACGCGAGCTGCTGGGCGTCGGCCGGGTTCAGGTCCCGGGCCCCGTCCCCGAGTTCGGTGTCGAGGCCGTCGGGCAGGTCGGCGTACCAGTCGGCGCCGACCGCGACCAGGGCGGACCGCATCTGCTCGTCGGTGGACTCCGGGGCGGCGAAGGCGAGATTGTCGCGGAGCGTGCCGATGAAAACGTGGTGCTCCTGGGTGACCAGGGCGATCTCCCGACGTCGCTGCGCCGGGTCAAGGTCGGTGACCGGGCAGCCGCCGAGCAGCACCTCGCCGGTGCGGGGCCGGTCGATGCCGGCGATCAGCCGGGCCAGGGTCGACTTGCCGGCACCCGACGGGCCGACGACGGCGAGCCGCTCACCGGGGCGGATCTCCAGGTTGATGCCGTGCAGCACGTCCGGGCCGTCGGCGTACCCGAAGCGGGCATCCCGGACCACCAGCCGCTGGTCGACCGGTACGACGACACCGCCGCGCGGCTCCGGCGGCACCTGGCCGACGCCGAGCACCCGGGCGAACGAGGCGACCCCGCGCTGGGTCTGCTCCATCCACTGCAGCAGGGCGTCCAGTGGACCGATCGCCTGTTGCAGGTAGAGCGCGGCGGCGACCACCTCGCCGAGGCTGACCGTGCCCCGGTCCAGGAAGAGGCCGCCGACGAGCAGCACCACGGCGACCGGTAGCGCGTAGCTCGCCTCCACCACCGGGAAGAAGACCGACCGCAGCCGGAGCGTGGCCCGGCGGGCCGCCCAGAGCCGGGCGATCCGCTCGGTGCCGTAGTGGATCCGCTGGTCGGTGAGGCGGAAACCCTCGATGGTCCGGGCTCCCTCGGCGGTGGTGGTCAGCGTCTCGGTCAGTTCCGCCATCGCCGCTCCCTCGACGAGGTACGCGTCCCGGGCCCGGCGCAGGTAGAAGCGGACCGCCAGGTAGATCGTCGGCAGCCCGACCAGCGCGACCACACCGAAGATCGGGTGCAGCAGGCACACCGCCCCGAAGAGCAGCAGCAGTTGCGCCGAGGAGATCACCACCACCGGCAGTGCGTCCCGGACCATCGTGCCGACCATGTTCACGTCGACCGAGCTGCGGGTGGCGAGGTCACCGGTGCCGGCCCGTTCGACCACGGAGACGGGCAGCCCGAGGGTACGCCGGACGAACTCCTCGCGCAGCCGGGCGACGGCCCGCTCGCCGAACCGGTAGCCGACGTACTGGGCGTACCGGTTCAGCAGGCCCTGGGCCAGCACGCAGCCGACGATGGCCACGGCCAGTCGGTCGACCGCGCCGATCCCGGCTCCGGCGGTGACCTTGTCGACGATCATGCCGAGCAGCCACGGCGAGGCCAGCCCGGCGATCGCGGCTGCGGCGTGCAGCACCAGCATGACGAGGATCGCGCGGCGGTCCCCGCGGAGCAGGTCCACCGCGGCCCGACGTACCGCGGTGTTCCCGGCCACCGGCAGCCGGGACGGTTCGGTCGTCGTCGGCCCGGCCGTCACCGCAGCACCTCCCCGACACCGCGCTGGTCACCGATGCTGTGGTATCCGGCGGCACCGCCGGCGAACTGTGCCTCCACGTCGCGGGCGACCAGCGCCCGGTAGCCCGGTTCCCGGTCCAGCAGTTCGGCGTGCGTGCCGGTGGCGACGATCCGGCCGTCGGCCAGGTACGCCACCGTGTCGGCGTGACCGAGCAGCAGCGGCGAGGTGCCGAGCAGCAGTGTGGTGCGTCCGTCCCGGGCGCCACGCAGCCGTTCGGCGATCCGCGCCTCGGTGTGCGCGTCCACCGCCGACGTCGGGTCGATCAGGATCAGCACCTCCGGCTCGGCCAGCAGGGCGCGGGCGAGGCGTACCCGCTGCCGTTGCCCACCGGAGAGTCGCCGGGCCCGGGTGTCGAGTGCGGTGTCGAGCCCGGCCGGCAGCGCGTCGACGACGTCGTCGGCCGAGGCGACGCGCACCGCGTCGTGGAGTCGACGGTCGTCCCGGTCGGCCCGGATCCGCAGGACCTCCCGCAGGGTGCCGGCGAAGAGGTACGAGTCGTGGTCGGCGACGAGGATCCGGGAGCGGACCTGGTCCAGTGGCATCCCGGTGAGCCGACGGCCGCCCCAGGTCGCCTCGCTGACGACGTACCGGCCGAGCCGGTCGGCCAACGCGGCCGCCTCGGCCGGGTCGTCGGCGGCGACGGCGAGCAACTGTCCGGGCCGGACGGTCAGGCCGGTGGCCGGGTCGTACAGCTCGGCGGGCCGGTCGGGCGTCGGGACCGGTTCCGCGTCCGGGTCGCGGACCTCGTCCGGGGCGAGGGTGAGCAGGGCCACGATCCGGCGGGCGGCGACCCTGCCCTTGATGAACTGGTAGCCGGCGTCGAGCAGGAACCAGACCGGCACGACCAGGACGGCGACGTATCCGTAGACGGCGACCATCTGGCCGACGGTGATGTCGCCGTCGGCGGCCATCCGCGCGGCGAGCCAGACCACGACGGCGAGGAAGAGCCCGGGCAGCGCACCGGTCAACGCGCGGATCCAACTGTTGACGGCGCCGACCCGGTAGCCCTCGGTGAGCAGTTCCTGCGACCGGTCGGCGTAGCGGCGGGCGAAGAGGCCACGTCCGCCGACCCCGGCGAGCACCCGCAGCCCGGCGACGATGTCCCCGGCCCGGGCGGTGAGCAGGCCCTGCCGGTGCCGGTAGACCGTCTCGACCCGGTCCAGCCGACGCAGCATCGGGCCCATCACGACGGCGATCAGGGGTACGCCGAGCAGGATGCAGAGCGCCAGCGTCGGCGAGATCGCCCAGAGCATCACCGCGACGATCGCGTACGCGACCACCGCGCCGACCCCGGGACCGGTCATGGTCAGCACGTGGGAGGTGTTGCCGATGTCGGAGCCGCCGACGGTGGCCACCTCACCGGCGGCGAGTTTGCGGGAGAGCACCGCGCCGGCCCGGGAGAGCTGCCGCAGCAGGACGGCCGCCGAACGGGCGGTGGCGTCCTCCCGGATGAAGGTCATCGTGCGGTGCCGCAGGATGCCGACCCAGGCCTGGGCGAGGCCGGCGACGACGATCGCGGCCACCCAGAGCAGCAGGGCGTGCTGGTCGCGGGCGCGCAGCCCGTCGTCCACGGCCTTCGCGATCAGGTACGGCCGCAGCGCCAGCCCGGTCATCCAGAGTGTGCCGAGCAGGCTGCCGCGCAGGATCCGGACCGGCTGGCTACGGACCAGCCACCAGATGTACCGCAGTGGTCCCCGGGTGTCCGGCGTTCCTGGCTCGGGATGTGGGAGCTGCGGCGGCACCCGCCCAGGCTACCCAGCGGGCGCGAGCGTTCCGACCGGTTTAGGACGGACCGCCCGCTGCCCGCTCGGGTCCGGTCAGTCGGTTCCGCGCACCTGCAGCGTCACGTCGACGTTGCCCCGGGTCGCGTTGGAGTACGGGCAGACCTGGTGCGCCTGTTCCACCAGCCGCTGGGCGGTCTCCCGGTCGACGCCGGGGAGTTCGACGGTGAGCGCCACGGCCAGGCCGTAGCCGACGGTGTCGAGTTTGCCGATGCCCACGGCGGCCTCGATCGCGGCCTCGGTGATGTCGACCTTCTCCTGTCGGGCGACGCCGCGCAGCGCGGAGTGGAAACAGGCCGCGTAGCCGGCGGCGAAGAGCTGCTCCGGGTTGGTCGCCCCGCCCGGGCCGCCCATCTCCTTCGGCGGGGCGAGGTCGAGGTCGAGCAGACCGTCGGAACTGGCCACGTGTCCGGCGCGGCCCTCGCCGGTCGACCGGGCGTGTGCGGTGTAGAGCACCTGCATGGTTCCTCACTCCTTCTGCTGTCGCACCGACCGGATGATCCGGTCGAGGGTGTCGCGGAGGTTGGTCAGTTCGGCCTCGGAGAGGCCGGTGGCCCCGGCCACCCGGTGGGGTACGTCGGTGACCCGGTCCCGGAGCCCGCGCCCGGCCCCGGTGAGTGCGATCTCGACGGAACGTTCGTCGCGGGCGGCGCGGCGACGGGTCAGCAACCCGGCCCGTTCCAGTCGTTTCAGCAGCGGCGAGAGGGTGCCGGAGTCGAGTTGGAGACACTCGCCGATCCGCTTGACCGTCTGCGGCCGGTCGGGCTCCTCCCAGAGCACCAGCAGCACCAGGTACTGCGGATAGGTCAGCCCGAACTCGTCCAGGATCGGCCGGTAGAGGTCGGTGAGGGCCCGGGAGGCCGCGTAGAGCGGGAAGCACACCTGCCGCCCCAGAGCCAGTACGTCACCCACCGGCAGAACGGTAGCCCACGATTGAGTTGTGCACAACCAAATCCGCGATGCCGCCGCTGTGAGCCGCGTCGCGACGCACACCCGGCGCCTGTGGCACCATTCGGCGGTGGTCGATCGCCTGGTGCTGGTCAACGGACTCCCGGGCGCGGGCAAGACCACCCTCGCGACGGCACTGGCCCCGGCGCTGGCGGCGCCGCTGATCGCCAAGGACACGATCAAGGAGGCGGTCGCGGACGCCCTCGGCACCGTTCCGAGGCACGCGCTCGGTGCCGCCGCCGCGGAGATGATGTGGTCGCTGGCGGCGGCCGTACCCGGCCCGGTGATCCTGGAATCGTGGTGGTTCACCCCACGGGACCTGCCGTTCGTCGAGGCCGGCCTGGACCGCTGCGGTCGGCCGCACACCGTCGAGGTCTGGTGCGACGTGCCGGCCCGGGTCGCCCGGGACCGGTACGCGGCCCGGCGGCGTCACCCGGTCCACGACGACCCGCGGCAGCTCACCGACTCCTGGCTCCGGTGGGCCGCCGGGGCGACGCCCCTCGGTGTCGGTCACACCGTTGCCGTCGACACGACCCGGCCGGTCGACGTGTCCGCCCTCGTCGCCCGGATCAGGGAAGGGCCGGGGTGACCCCGGCATCCACAGGGGACGCGGAAGCCTAGGGCTGGCCGCCGCCGGACTGGATCCGGTTGATCAGGTCGTGCAGTGGCTTGGTGCCGCTGCCGACCATGATCCCGGTGACGATGCCGTCGATCCAGACCGGCAGCCCCTCCCACTCCGGGCCGGCGATCGCGTGCAGCACGTAGAAGCCACCGGCGGTGGAGGCGATCGTCGCGACGGCGGTGGCGATCGCCCAGGCGACGATGGTCCGGTTGCCCCGGGCCCGGTCCGCCCGCTCCCGGAGCTGACCGAGGCTCGCCTGTTCCGCCGCGCTCGCCGGCCGGGTCGCCAGTTCGGTGGTCAGGCGTTGGAGCGCCGCCTCCGCTCCCCGCCCAGGCAGCCAGCGGGAGAAGGGTTCCAGGATCCGCTCGACCGCGGCGGCGAAGACGATCAGTACGCCGAAGACGGCGACGGTGTCCGGTGGCTGCATGACCTTGGCGGTGCCGCCGCTGGCCCAGAGGCTCCACGAGACGAAGCCCGCGCCGCCGATCAACACGAACGCGGCCACC
Source organism: Plantactinospora sonchi (assembly GCF_036422035.1). Lineage (NCBI taxonomy): Bacteria > Bacillati > Actinomycetota > Actinomycetes > Micromonosporales > Micromonosporaceae > Plantactinospora > Plantactinospora sonchi. The sequence continues at coordinate 352,159 of NZ_JAZGQK010000001.1, read as the reverse complement.
ACGGCGCCGAAGCTCGCGTGTGTGGACGTCGGCGCGCCCGCCGGATCGGCGCCATCGGCGGCCGGGCCACCCGTACCGCCGGCGGCGGTGTCGGGAGTGGGGGCGGTTCCGGCCGGCCGGGTCACGGTCGCCGAGGCGACCTCGGGGCCGGCTGTCCGGGCCATCGCGCCCGGATCGGCGAACGCGGCCGGCGGGTTCGCGGACGCGACCCGACCGACGGCGTCGCCGACGATCTGGCCAGCCTGACCGAAGAGGTTTCCTCGTTCCAGCGCCATGGCTCCCCCTTGGCCTAACTACCCGCCGAACTGCCGTGCGGAAGGCTACGCGCCGACGGTTCGGGGCAATCGTCCGGGTGGTCCATGCCGGGGCGCCCGTTGGCCGCCTTCCGGTCCACCTTCCAAGATGGAAGGCTGTCGATGTATTCGTGGGCAGGCCACCCGGGTCACGCCGTCGACGGGGCCCGGGCGGCAGCGCCCGTACCCCGTTCCGGCCGGAAAGGACCCTGATGGTCACCATCCCCGTACGCCGTCTGTCCACCATGCTCGGCGCGGCCGTGCTGGTCGCCGCCGCCCTGGTCGGACCCGCCGCGCCCGCGCGGGCAGCGGTCGCCTGCGCGGTCACCTACACCGCCAACTCCTGGAGCACCGGTTTCTCCGCCACCGTACGGCTGACGAACCTCGGCGACGAGTGGGCCGGCTACACGGTCCAGTTCACCTTCACCGGCGGCCAGCAGGTCACCAACCTCTGGAACCACAGCTACAGCCAGAGCGGCGCGGAGGTGACCGCGCGGAGTGCGAGCTGGTCGCCTCCGGTCCGGACCGGTGAGTCGGTCTGGCTCGGTTTCCAGGGCAGCCACGCCGGCGCCAACCCGGCACCGACCAACTGGCGGGTCAACGGGGTGGCCTGCGCGGTGACCGGTGAACCTCCGGAGGTCGTCGCCGAGCCGACCGCCGTCTCGGTGCCGGAGGGCACCAGCCGCTCGTTCACCGTACGACTCAGCCACCCGCCGGCCGGACAGGTCACCCTCCAGATGGGCGTCCGGGGCACCGGGATCTGGGCCGGTCCGCCGATGCTGCTGGTCTTCACCCCGACGAACTGGAGCACGCCGCAGGGGTACGGGGTGATGAACGCGCAGGACGACGACGATGTGGACGACGTCGCCGTCTTCACGCTCTCCGTCCCCGGCTACACCCCGGACACCGTCACCTTCACCCAACTCGACGACGATCGGGTCCGCTGACCCCGGCCTGTCGGTTCGCGAGGTGTGGCTGACCGCACATCGGGGTACACCAATCGAAAAATTCCCGCGTAGGCGCACGGACGAGGCCCACGCACATTTTCGGAGGTGGGTTGTGGTCAGAATTCCATCACTCTCGCGCGGCAACGCGACCGCACGCGACGAGAACCGCGACGGTCGGATCGACGCGCACGACGCACGCACGGGCGTGGACGGCACCCCGGCCACCGGCACCGTCGACGGGGACACCCGCACCGACACGCCGACGACCACGCGGGTCGACGGGGACACCCGGACGGGGGACGCGGACGGCCGTACCGGAACCGTCGACCGTGGTCGGGACGGCGCCGCCGGGCTGACCCCGGGGCGGGCGCGTGGCGCGGTCGTGGAGCGGGACCGCGGCACCCCGCCGGCACCCCCGGCGACGGAGACCGAGCGCCGGGCGGACCGGGACGGGGCCGAGGGTACGACCGAGGCGCGGCGCCAGCCCGAGGTCGTCGCACCGGCCGGTCCCCGTCCCCGGGCCAGCATCTTCGCGACGCTCAGCCTGATCGTCGGGGTGGCCGCCGCCGGCTTCGTGCTCACCGGCACCCTCGCCGGGTACGGCATCGCGCTGGGCGGCATCGCGTTGCTGCTGGCGATCGGCGGGATCTCGGCGACCGCCCGCCGGCACGTCGCCGGCCGGTCGGACGCGCTGATCGGGCTCATCCTCGGCCTCGGCGCCATCGTGGCCGGCGTGCTCGCCATGACCGGTGACCTGGGCTGGCCCAGCACCGACGGCGACACCGTGCAGCGGTTCCGCGAGTGGCTTGATTCACAGTTTGTCGACCGGTTCTGACGGGCAGATATGACCGCGGAGCGGTGGTTCACCGCTCTGGCCCCGCCGGCCGGTGGTGGTGCACCACCCGAGCGAACATGTTCCGGGGGCGGCAGTGATGCCGCCCCCGAAGTGTGTCCGGGGTCCGGTGCCGGGCGCACCCGGCGGCAGGGCCGCGACGTCGGCACGCGCTGGGTTAACGATCAGGGTCTTGTTCCCCCTGGAGACGCAACGATCAGCCGTGTCACGCAACTTCCACCGGTGGTTCCTGCCGCTCGACCCCGCATAACGTGGGAGTCGGCGCCAGCCCGCGAGCCGTACCGAGGCTGGGCGCGCCCGAATCCCCTGGAGCAGGACCATGACGTTGCCCGCCACCCCTCGACCGGGCCGCGAGAACGCGACCCCTCGACCGGGTCATGACCCCGAGCGGCTGCCCGGTGGACGTGTCCCCGTCGCCCCGGCCCGGCGGCGCTATCTGATGTGCCGCCCGACGTACTTCGCCGTCGAGTACACGATCAATCCGTGGATGGACCCGGCCGCGCCGGTCGACGCCGCGCTGGCCGTCCGGCAGTGGGAGACACTCCGGCGGACGTACCTCGAACTCGGGCACACGGTGGAGGAGATCGAACCGCTGCCGGGTCTGCCTGACATGGTCTTCGCCGCGAACGGCGCGACCGTCGTCGACGGTCGGGCGCTCGCCGTGCAGTTCCGCGACCCGGAGCGGGCCGACGAGGCCCCGGCGTACGCGGCCTGGCTCGACCGGGCCGGTTTCGAGGTGTCCGAGGCCAAGCACGTCAACGAGGGCGAGGGCGACATCCTGGTCGTCGGTGACCTGCTGCTCGCCGGGACCGGGTTCCGGACCAGTCAGGCGGCCCACGGCGAGGTGCAGGAACTCTTCGGCCGTCCGGTGATCACGTTGCGCCTGGTCGACCCGCGCTTCTACCACCTGGACACCGCGCTGTGCGTGCTCGACGACCGGACCGTGGCGTACCTGCCGGAGGCCTTCTCCCCCGGCAGCCGGGCGGTGCTGCGGCAGCTCTTCCCGGACGCGGTGCTGGCCACCGCCGCCGACGCCGAGGTGCTCGGCCTGAACGCGGTGAGCGACGGCCGGCACGTTGTCCTTCCGGCCCAGGCCACCGGACTGTCGGCGGCGCTCCGCGACCGGGGATACGACACAATTGGTATTGATTTGTCCGAGCTGCGCAAGGCCGGCGGCGGACCGAAGTGCTGCACCCTGGTGCTGCGGGAACGAGAGGCAGACAAGTGACCATGAGCCCCGCAGTCGCGAACGAAGAAGGGCTTCCGGGCGACGCGCTGCGCACCCCCGAGGCGGTACGCGACGCCGAACGCTGGACGGCGCACAACTACCACCCGCTGCCGGTGGTGATCTCCTCCGCCGAGGGTGCCTGGGTGACCGACGTCGACGGCCGCCGCTACCTGGACTGTCTGGCCGGCTACTCGGCGCTGAACTTCGGCCACCGCCATCCGGCGCTGATCGCCGCCGCGCACGCCCAGCTCGACCGGCTCACCCTGACCAGCCGGGCCTTCATCCACGACCAGTTCGCCGACTTCTGCCGGGAGCTGGCCCAGCTCTGCGGCAAGGACCTCGTGCTGCCGATGAACACCGGCGCGGAGGCGGTGGAGACCGCGATCAAGGTGTCCCGGAAGTGGGGCTACCAGGTCAAGGGCGTACCGGCCGGCCAGGCGACCATCGTCGTCGCGGACGGGAACTTCCACGGGCGGACGACCACCATCGTCAGCTTCTCCACCGACCCCGACGCCCGGGACGACTTCGGCCCGTACACCCCCGGCTTCCGGATCGTGCCCTACGGGGACCTGGCCGCGCTCGCCGGGGCGATCGACGAGACCACGGTCGCCGTACTGCTGGAGCCGATCCAGGGCGAGCAGGGGGTGGTCGTACCGCCCGCCGGCTACCTGCCCGGGGTACGCCGGCTCTGCACCGAACGGAACGTGCTCTTCGTCGCCGACGAGATCCAGTCCGGACTCGGCCGTACCGGTGAGACCTTCGCCTGCGACGCCGAGAACGTCGTCCCCGACATGTACGTCCTCGGCAAGGCGCTCGGCGGCGGCATCGTCCCGGTCTCGGCCGTCGCCGCGGACGCCGACGTCCTGGGTGTGCTGCGTCCCGGCGAACACGGTTCCACCTTCGGCGGCAACCCGCTGGCCTGCGCGGTCGCCACCGAGGTGGTCCGGCTGCTGGCCACCGGCGAGTTCCAGCGCCGCTCGGCCGAACTGGGTGCCCGGCTGCACACCGCACTACGGGGGCTGATCGGCGAAGGGCTGGTCGCGGTACGCGGCCGGGGGCTGTGGGCCGGCATCGACATCGACCCGGCACTGATGACCGGACGGCAGGCGTGTGAGCGGCTCGCCGAGCGCGGCGTACTGGCCAAGGACACCCACGGTTCGACGATCCGGCTGGCCCCGCCGCTGGTGGTCACCGCCGACGAACTGGACCACGCGGTCGCGCAGCTCGCCGCCGTCCTGTCGTGAGGAAGGGCCCCTTCCTATACAGAAAACGATAGGAAGGGGCCCTTCCTCACACCTGTGGGCGGTCAGCCCCGGTCGACCACCCGCATCGCCATCGTCGGCGCCTCGGCCATCACCGAGGTCGGGTTGGTCATGCCGCCCGAGACCCAGGTGCTGGCGCGGCCCACCTGGACGCCGGGATACAGCTCCACGATGTCGCCCGGACGCATCACCCGGGACTGCTGTCGGGCCAACCCGATCCGCTCGGACTCCTCCAGCGACCCGCCGGGGCGTACGCCGGAGCCGTTGGTGCTGACGTCCTGCGCGACGAGGTCGGCCCCCCGCAGCTCGAACCGTACGTGGCTGCGGCTGATCCAGCGCCGCGCCTCGTCGTTGAGCCACTGGCCGAGCCGGATGCCGTTGGCCTCCTCCGGCGCCCGGCCGACCAGCACCGGCCGTTCGGCGGTGACCACGAAACGGCGCCGGACCATGCCGCCGATCCGTACCGACAGCACCTCGGTGGCCGGCCGTGGTCCGGCGTCGGTGAGCCGCTGCTCGTGCCGGGGGCAGATGGGCTGCCCGGCCCGCAGCCGGGGTGGCGGCTGCCCACTCGGCTTCCGGTCGATCTCGGCCAGGTCGGCGAAGGCACCACCGCCGGAACCGCCGAACAGCACACAGCCCGGTTCCTTGCAGCGCCAGGTCCGGGCCAGCAGCTTGCGGCCGCTCGGCGACGGGCCGGTCGGCGCCGGCGCGTTGCCCTTCACCCGGGGCACCAGGACGGGGCCGCCGGCACCGGGCAACGGGGCGAGCAGCCGACCCGGCTGTCCGGTCACCCAGGGAAAACGCCCGGCCATGCCGTCGTACCGGGCCCGGCTCAGCACCGGCAGGCCCAGCAGGTCGGCCACCTCCAGCACCCGGTCACCGGGGTTGTTCAGCACCTCCACCAGGCCGTCGTCGGCCCAGCGGCGGAGCACCATACGCTCGTTGGAGGTCAGGTCGGCGTCGCTGAGCAACGCCCGGTGCACCACCGCGTACACCGCGACGTTGTCCTCCTCGAGCTGCCGCCCGAGCGCGTCGATGACCATGCCCAGTCGCAGCGTGCTGGCCGGCCGCCCGCCGTCCAGATCCACGTACCGGGCCACCTCGGCCAGGTCGAGCACCGCCCGGACCAGCTCCGGATCGGTGCTGACCCGGCCCTCGATCGCGTCGAGGACCTTACTTATCTCGAATCTCACGCCGCTCCCCGGACTATCTCGTCGATACGCCGCGCCAACTCGATGTCGCGTCGGGTGACTCCGCCCACCGAATGGGTGACGCAGCGGAACGTCACGGTGCGCCACCGGATGTCTATGTCGGGATGGTGGTCGAGTTCCTCGGCGACCACCGCGACCCGGTCCACGACGGCGATCGCGTCACGGAATCCGGGCAGTTCGACGCTGCGGCCGATGCAGGCCGGATCACCGGACCAGCCGTCCAGCCCGCCCAGCTCGACCCGCACCGCCCCCGCGTCCAGCACGTCTGCCATGGCCAGACCTTACCGCCGAGGCCGGCACCGTGGAGAGCGTCCGTTTCCGCCGCCACCTCCCCGACCGGTCGGACGCAGCACGGCCGCCCGGGGTGCCCTGAATCTCGGGAGCGGATGTGGGACCCGGTCGCTACGCTGACCGGCGGTCCGGCCACCGCGGTCAACGCCGCGGATGGCCTCCCGCTACCAGGAGGATTCAGAACCAGATGAGGATTCGACGGCTGGGAGTTTCCGGCCTGGCTCTCGTCGCCACGCTCAGCGTCGGCGTCGCGGGCTGCAACACCCAGGGCGGCTCCGGGCGTCCGGTCGCGAGTGGCGTCCAGGAGACCTCGGCCGCCGCGCAGACCCCCGCCGAGGCACTCGAGGCGTCGGTGAAGAAGTTGAACGAGCAGAGTTTCACCGTCAGCCTGCACATGTCGGTGATGACCGCGAGCGGCGGGGTCGACCCGGTCGCGCGGAAGGCCAACCTCACCATGGAGATCGGCCTCGGCGACCAGTCGATGGACTACCAGGTCATCACCGCCGACGAGGATGTCTTCCTGAAGTTCGGTGGGGTCCCCGGGATGCCGAAGGACTGGCTGCGGATCGACGCCGCCAAGATCAAGGAAGGCAGCGGGCTGGACGTCCTGCCGAAGGACGACCCGATGGGGGCGAACAACCTCATCAAGGGCATCGTCGAGGTCAGCCGGGACGGTGAGCGCGGCTTCAAGGGCACCATGGACCTCACCAAGTCGCCGACCGCCGACGCGGAGTCCATGAAGATGTTCGGTGACAAGGTCACGTCGGTGCCGTTCACCGCGCGGACCGACGAGCAGGGCCGGCTCACCGAGATCTCGGTGAACACCAAGAGTGTGTCGCCGCTGCTCGGCGAGATGCGGGTCGCCTACGACAACTTCGGCAAGCCCGTGGAGATCAAGACGCCGGACCCGTCCGAGGTGACGGAGATGCCGGACGAGCTGCTCGGTTTGATGAACGCCTGACTGGTACGCCAGGAACCCGGCCCGGGACGGTCGCCGTCCCCGGCCGGGTTCCGTGTCTTCCGCGTCCGCTCAGTCGCCGGAGCCCCGCAACGGCGCACCCACCTCGTGCAGGTGCCGGAGCGCCTGACGGTAGGAGTCGAACAGGCCGGTCTCCTCGTACGGGATGCCCTGCTCGGCACAGAACCGGGTGACGATCGGCTGGGCCCGACGGAGGTTGACCCGGGGCATGCTCGGAAACAGGTGGTGCTCGATCTGGTAGTTGAGACCGCCGAGCAGGAAGTCGACGACCACTCCGCCGCGTACGTTGCGCGAGGTCAGTACCTGCTTACGCAGGAAGTCGAGCTCGTCCTCGGCGGTCACCACCGGCATGCCCTTGTGGTTCGGCGCGAACGAGCATCCCATGTAGAGCCCCCACAGCCCCTGGTGGATGGCGATGAACAGCAGCGCACGGCCCGGGGACAGCACGGTGAAAAGCACTCCGAGGTAGGCGGCGGTGTGCACCAGGAGCAGCAGCGCCTCGACCCGGCGGTGCCGCATCGGCGTACCGCGCAGCGCCCGGATGCTCGACACGTGCAGGTTCAGCCCCTCCAGCAACAGCAGCGGGAAGAAGAGGTACGCCTGCCGGCGCGCCATCCACCGCCCGAAGCCCCGGGTCCCCAGCGCCTGCTCGTGCGTCCAGACCAGGGCACCGGCCCCGACGTCGGGGTCCTCGTCCTCGTGGTTCGGGTTGGCGTGGTGCCGGTTGTGCTTGTCGATCCACCAGCCGTAGCTGAGTCCGGTCGCCAGGTTGCCGGCGATCAGACCGGCGATCTCGCTGGCCCGCCGGTTCCGGAACATCTGCTTGTGTCCGGCGTCGTGGCCGAGGAACGCGACCTGGGTGGTGGCGAAGGCCAGGAAGACCGCGACCAGCATCTGCCACCAGGAGTCGCCGACCGCCGCGAAAGCGATCCAGCCGGCGACGAAGAGCCCGACTGTCAGGGCGATCCGGGCGACGTACCAGCCGGTGCGCCGTTCCAACAGACCGGCCTGGCTGATCCGACGAGATAACTGAGAGTAGTCGCTACCACGTCGGACGGCTGGCTCAGCCAGCGCGCTGATCGCCATGTTTCATCTCCAATCAGGTGCATTTCGACCACGCCGGTGGACGGCAATATCCATAAGCCTCCTCGGATCAGATGCACCCAGTAACCCCGGAAACCCCCGTATCCGGGGTAGGGCTAGCACCCCTTCCGGACCGGCCACCGCCGTCGCGGTCAGCTCATCCGACCGACCGCGCTACGCAGCCGCCGCAGGTCCCGGCGCCGACGCTCGTACGTGATCGCCAGGCTGATCAGCGCGAAGCCGCCGACGGCGAGGAAGATCCAACGCGGCAGCCGGTCCCAGACGGCGACCATCTCCCGTAGGGCCTGCACGGCCAGCACCACACCGCCGAGCACCACCGGCGCCTGCAGCCGCCACCGCGCGCCGATCAGCACGGTCACCAGCGCACCGGCGCCGAGCAGCAGTCGACGCTCCGGCTGCCCGTCGGCGACCAGTACCGACACCAGACTCGGCAGCAGTGCGGCGGCGAGCCCCGGGCCGTACCCGATCCAGCTGTTCAGCCCCGGCCAGGCCCGCGCCGCCAGCCACCCGACCAGCACCGCCAGCACCGCCGCCGGCAGGGTGTACGCCTCGACCAACGCCACCTGGGCCGAGGCGAGCAGCAGCCAGATCCCGACCAGCTCCGCGCCGCCGGCGGTCGCGGCGTACGACCAGCGCCGGTGCCCCGGCTCCGCCGGACGCAGCGCCCTTATGCCCAGCGCCACTCCCCACAGCGTGCAGACCGCGGCCGCGTACCGCAGCTCCCCGGCGGTCAGTACCAGCGCGACCAGCGCGGCGACGTGCCCTGCCGCCTCGGCGGCGACCCCCTCGGCCCGCCGCGAGGCGTCGACCGGTGTGACTCCGGCGGCCGGGGTCGCGCCGGGCGGCACCACCGTCGTGGCCGGGGACGTCCCCCGCAGGACGACCCCGCCGGCCAGCGACGCCGCCGCGACGCCGAGCACCAGCAGCGCGGCGACCCGCAGCGGCTGGTCCACGGCGAGCGGGGCGGCCACCGCCAGCAGCACCGCCGCCGAGGTCGTGGCCAGCCAGCCCGACACCCGGACGTACCGGTCCCGTCCGACCATGCCGGCCACCAGCCCGGCCGCGACCAGCAGGGCCAGCCCGACCAGCGTGCCGGCCCGGGTCGGCAGCAACCCGGCGAGGCCCGCTCCGGTGAGCGCCACCCCCAGCGGCACGACCACCCGGCCGGCCCGGCCGACCGTCGCGGACAGTGCCGAGCCGAGCAGCGCCGCCAGTCCACCGGCGAGGGCCAGCGCCGGCACGGTCGGCCACCGCGCACCGGCGGCGGCGAGCCCGGTCAGTACCGTGGCGGCCAGGAACGGTACGGCGGCCACCGTCGCCGCCCGGGCGGTACCCCGCCACGCCCAACCGGCCACCGCCGCCGTCGCGGCGAGCAGCGACAGCGCCACCGCCGCCGGTACGTCGGGGCGCCAGTCGTCCGGCCCCAGCCCGACGCCGGCCGGCGGCCCCGACCAGATCCGGCCCAGCCAGGCGTACGGCGTCAGGAAGATCGCCACGACCGCCGGCAGCACCGCGACCACGACCCGGAGCAGCAGCAGCGGCATGGACACCAGCGAGGCCATCGACAACACGACGACGGGAAGACGCTCCCCATCGGTACCCGCCCCGAGCCGGTTGACCGGCCACCACGACGGGCGTACCCCGGCCCCGACGGCGACGCTGGCCAGCAACGTCCCGGCGGCGTACATCCCGGCCGGTTCGGCGACTCCGGACAGGGCCGGCGAGAAGCCGACCACCAGTGCGACCAGCGACAACGCCGCACCCGCGTACCGCAGGTAGTCGCCGACCGCACCCCGGGCGGCACTGTTGCGGTCCTCGGTGCCGGGCGACGCGGCGACCACGGGTGCCCGGGTCGTCCGGACGGCGGCCAGCAGCACCCCGGCGGTCAGCAGCACCGTGACGGCGAGCGCCGCCCGGGCCTGCCACCACGGCGGTACGTCGGCGGCGAAGAGGCCGAGGACCACCGCACCCGGCGTGCCCAGCACGGCGACCCCGACCGCGAGCCCGCCGACCAGGCGGGCCGGACCGGCCTGGTCGGAGTGGCCCCGCGCGGCGGTCACCGCGACAACCGCCCCGGTCAGCACGATGCCGGCGAGAACGCCGGCAGCGCCGGCCGGCCGGGCCCCGCCGACCAGCAGGGCGTGTCCGGCGAGCGGGACGGCGGCCCCGGAGAGCGTGCCGACCACCCATCCCGGCCGGTCGGGTCGGACCGCGCCGACGGCCAGTGCCGCCGCCGTGCCGAGACTCAGCAGCGCGATCGCCCACCAGGGCAGCGGCACCGCCGTCGGCAGCGCCAGCACCGTCAGCACCCCGCCGGCCAGCGCGGCCGGCCACCGTCCCCGGGCCGGCAGCAGGAGCACGAGCGTGCCGGCCAGGATCGGCAGCGCCACCGGCAACTGCCAGTCGAACGGGCCGGTTTCGGTGCTCAGGTCGGCCTGCCCGAACGGCTGCGACTGCACCGCGGTGGCGAGCGCCGTCACCAGCGCCATTCCCCCGGCCAGGACGGCCAGCGCCGCCACCAGGACCAGACTGCCGGCGTACGGGCCGGGGCGTACCCCGGACGGCAGCAACCGGGCGGCGGCCAGCACCCCGCCGGCGAGCAGGGCGAAGACGACCGCCGGGCCGACCAGCCCCGGTCCGTCGAGTTCCACCACCGCCCGGACCAGGGCACCGCCGAGCGCCACCACGAACAGTCCACCGGCGGCCGCCCCGAACCCGTGGTGCCGGGTCAGTACCGCGCCGGCGATCAGCAGCAGTGGCGGCACCAGCAGCGGAACACCGGCGAAGACGGCACCCGGGCCGTCGGTGAGCGCCAGGGCCAGCAGCGCGCAGCACGCCGAGGCGAGCACCGCGAACCCGTAGCCGAACCACGCGACGGACCGACGGGCCAGGTCGAGGCCCGCCGGTCCGTCGCCATCCCGCCCCCGGGTCAGGAGAAGGTTGACCGCCGCCGGTGCGGCGCACGCCAGCGTCCAGCCGGTCGCGCCGACCCGGGCGTCGAACGCCAGTAGCGGTGCCACCGGCTGGACCAGCAGCAGCCCGGCGAACCACGGTGCGGTCAACCCGGTCAGCCGCCGGTAGCCGGCCGCCACGACCGCGCTGACCCCCGTGACCAACGCGGCATAGCGGGCCCCGGGCAACCCGGCCACCCCGAACAGGTTGACGGCCCAGACGGCGTACCCGTCGAGCAGCACCAGCAGCAGGCCGATCGCCGCGAAGGTCTCGGCGGTGGCGGTCAGTCCCCGGCGCCGGGCCAGGATCGGCGCGGCCAGCGCCAGCCCGGTCAGCCCGGCGAGGATCGCGGCCCGTCCGGCGATGCCGACGGTGGCCCAGGCGACCACGGTGAAGACGATCGCGGCCGCTCCGACCAGCAGGCCGCCGAGGATGAAGAGCACGTTCTGCACGGTCCGGGTGGAGGCTTCTCGGCGTACCGGTGCCGGGACCACGTCGGCGGCCCGGCCGCCCCCGCTGAACGCGGCCGGACCGCCGGTGGACGCGGTGCCCGTCGGCGTCGGAACCGGCTGCGCCGGCGGACCGGGCTGGCTGGCGGCCCGCAGCGCGACCAGGACAGCGCTACGGACCTGCCCGGCGAGCGTGTCCCGGCGCTGCCGGGTCTGCCGGAGTGTGGTGTCGAGCGTGTGGTACGTCTCCCTGGCCTGGGCCACCCGGACGGTCAGCGCGGCGATCTCCGCGTCGAGCCGGATCACCTCGGCCGCGGCCGGGTCGGGTCCCCGACCGCAGCCCGGGCATCCGGTCGCCAGGTTGGCTCCGGCCCCGCACAGCGGGCAGGGGTACGCGTGCACGCCTTCGGTCATGCCGTCATGCTCCGACGGCCCGGCGGCGGTACACAGAGTGCGCGTACCTATCCCGGGCAGGTACCCGGACGCGGTGTGGAGCCGCTCCGGACCCTCGGCTCCGCTACGGCCGGGTCTGTTCGTGCAGCCAGGCGGTGTGGTCCGGGTTGCCGCCCTCGACCCAGCTCACCAGGATCTCCGGTATCTCGTACGGGTGGGCGGCCCGCACCTGGTCGACGAGGGCCTCGACCCGGTCCGGTGCGGTCTTGAACCGCACCGTCCACTCCCGGGTCGTCTCCAGCCGTGACTCCCACCAGTAGGTGCTCTCCACCGGTCCGGTCACCTGGGCGGAGGCCGCGAGCCGACTGGCGACCGCCGCGGCGGCGAGTACGTCCGCGACCGCCCGGGCATCCACCACCGTCGTCACGACGCAGATCTGGTCCACGCCGGGCACCCTACTGTGGATCCGTGTCCGCGCGGTGCGCGTCGATCCACGCGTCGATCCGCGCCCACCAGTCGAAGAGCCAGTCGATGCGTTCCTGCCGCCCGGTCGGCACGTCCTCCGGCGGTACGGACCAGAACCGCATCACGATCCGCTTGTCCATCGGCAGTTCCCGCCACACGTCGGTGACGGTGACCATCCGGTCCAGCCCGGTGTGCGCGACAAAAACGACGCCGGCTCCCGGTGCGGCGTCCAGGGCGGCCAGTACGCCACCCGGTTGCGGGGCGAGCACGTGCCGCATCGCCTCGGCCCGCTCCGCCATCTTCTCCAGACCCCGGGAACGCAGCAGGTCGATCGCGCGGAGCCGACGCCGGGGCGTGAAATTGCCACCCTCGGGGAAGATCACGAAGGCGTCGTTCTCGTCGAGACCCTGGGCGAGGTGCCCGATCTGCTCGACCAGGGACTCCCGGGGGGCGCCGGGTCGTTCGGTTCGGCCGAGCCGTCGGGCCCGTCGCTCCCGTGCCGTGATGAACCGGTTGGGCAGCCGGTTGAGCAGCACGTCCACCGCCGGATCCCACTGCAGGGTGTCCTTCAGGACGATCCTCGGCTCCCGCTTGAACCAGTTCACCAGCGCGTGGATCAGGATGAAGGAGTCGCCGGGGCCGGCGTGCCGGCAGAGCACCAGTTCGGGACGGCCGGGCAGGGCGGTGTCGGGATCGGTGCCGACCACGTCGATGCTCAGCCGCAGGGTCCACCGGGCCTGCCAGAACAGGAAGGTGAGGAACCACCCGGCCAGGAGGTAGTGGGCCCGCTGGAACGACGGGGACCGGCCACGCCAGCCGAACCCGGAGCCGACCCAGAGCCCGAAGAGGGCGACCAGCGCGGCGGCGTCCCAGCACAGGTAGACGATGCCGAGCCAGAGCAGCCGCAACGGGCGGAGGTAGCCGGGCACCAGCGGCGAGGCCGCCGCCGCGATGATCAGCCACACCGGCAGCAGACTCACCACCAGTACGGCGAGCAGCACCGTGCCCGGGGCGAGCAGGAGCCGCCGGACCCACCTCGGTGGCAACGGCATCAGTCGAGGTCCACGTGTTCGGTGAGATAGCGGCGGGACGCCGTGTAGGCACGGCTGATCCGTCGCCCGACCGCCGCCATGTCCCGGTACGCCCACGGGGTGTCGTCCCGGGGTCCGAGTCCGCCGGTCGGCAGCACGTGCACGTCCACGTCGTCGGGGAGCGCCGACATCTCCCGGGCGAACCGGTGCCGTCGGGCGATCTCGAACGCCACCTGGGCGATCTCCCAGGGGCGTCGCGGCGGGCTCAGCGGACGCTCGATCCGCCCCACCTGGAGTACGAAGATCTGCTTGGCGCCGACGTGCACCGCCTCGCCGATCGGGATCGAGTTGACGATCCCGCCGTCGACGTAGTGCTCGTCGTTGATCCGGGCCGGGGGCAGCAGGCCGGGTACCGAGGCGGAGGCGAGCACCGCGGGCACCAGCGGGCCGCTGGTGAACCAGTGTTCGGCGGCGCGTTCGATGCTGGCCGCACAGCACCGGAACGGCACCTTGAGGTCGGCGAAGGTGGTGTGTTCGCCGAGTTCGGTTTCGAGCAGCCGACGCAGCGGGCGTGGCGAGTGCAGATGGGTACGGGCGGCGAACCGGCGCAGTTGCCGGGCGATCGAGTCGCCGTAGACCTCGGCCGCCTCCGGCGACGCCCAGAGCCGGACGAGCCGGTTGGTGACCGCCTCGCTCGGGTCGGCGGCCACCAGCGCGCCGTTGACCGCGCCGATGGACGTACCGAGCACCAGATCGGGTTGGATGCCGGCCCGGAACAGTGCCCGCAGCATGCCGACCTCGACGGCGCCGAGAACTCCACCGCCGCCGAGCACGAACGCCACCGGACCCCTGACCATGTCATTCATCCTGGCACGGGCTGCCCACCCGGCCGCGCCAGCGGTCCCCACGGACAGGATCGGGCCACCTGGGACGCGGTCGGCGGCGGTGGGCCGTGGGTGGTGGGGTGGGGCCGGTTGGCCTGCTCCGGGCGGTCGGGCGTGATCCGGTCACAGGTCACCCCGGCCCCGCCCCGGGCGCCGTCGTTGACAGGAGTATCTATGTCACGCAGCCTGGTACGACCCCCCACACGGCCTGATGTAATCCCCCAACTCTTCCAGGCAGGTGCGACGAACGATGGCAGCGTTGCAGGCGGGCGGCCTGCTCGCCCGGAGATATCGTCTTATCGACAGGATCGGTGCCGGCGGCATGTCGGTGATCTGGCGGGCCCGGGACGAGGTGCTCGACCGGGTGGTGGCGGTGAAGGTGCTCGCCGCGTCACTCGCCGCCGACACGAAGTTCCGGGAGATGGTCCGGGACGAGGCCCGGGCCGCCGCACAACTCGTCCATCCGCATGTCACCGCCGTGCACGACTACGGCGAGGCCCTCGGCCCGGACGGTGAACTCACCGCGTTCGTGGTGATGGAACTGCTCACCGGCGAGGAGTTGAAGGCACAACTCACCGCTGGCGCGCTGCCCTGGCCGACGGCGGTGGAGATCTGTGCCCAGGTGGCCGAGGCGCTGGCCGCGGCACACCGGCTGGGCATCGTGCACCGGGACATCACCCCGGCCAACATCATGATGACCGCGACCGGCGCCAAGGTGCTCGACTTCGGTATCGCCACCCACGTGGGCGCCCCGGACGAGGACGAGGACGGCGAGACGTTCGGCACCCCGGCGTACGTCGCCCCGGAGCGGCTGGACGGGTTGCCGGCCCAGCCGGCGACCGACACGTACTCGCTGGGTGTGCTGCTCCACGAGACGCTGACCGGCCGGGTGCCGTTTCCGGCCGAGACCTGGGAGGAGCTGACCCGGGCGCTGGAGTCCGGGGCCGAACCGACGCTCGACGGCGTACCGGACGTGCCGGCCGCGGTGGCGGACGTCTGTCTGCGGTGCCTGGCCCGCGACCCGGCTGCCCGCCCGACCGCCGCGCAGGTCGGTGAGACGCTCCGTGGTCAGCTGCGCGACGCCGGTCCGCACCGTGCTCCGGTCGACCGGGCCGGGCCGGTGACCGGCCGGGCCGCGCCCGGGACACGGGTGTCCACCGGCCCGTCGGCGCCGGTTGTCCCACCGTCGGACGCCGTCTCGCCGGCGCCGGCCGGTCTGTCGGTGGCGGCCGGTCCGTCAACGCCCGTCGTCCCGCCGATGACCCGGCTGGAGCCGCCCGGTTCCGTGCCGCCGTCCGACCCGCCGCCGGGACCGTCCGCACGGTTCGATTCGCCGCCGGGTGGCGGACCGGGTGACCCGGCGGCCGGAGAGTCCGGAGCGTCGGGTCCGAGCCACCAGCCGTCGCATCCCGGCCGGGTGCTGGTCGTCGCCGCGGCGGCACTGGTCGTGCTCACCGCTGTCGTGATCGTGACCGCCACCCTGGGTGCCGGGCCGGGTGGCACGCCAAGCGGTGGTCTCGGCACCGGCGGGGCGAGCAGCACCGGACCGGGCGGGACGCCGACGGCGCGCGTACCCTCCGACGGTCCGGCGGCGGCACCGACACCGACCACGGCCAGGGCCACGGCCACCGCGCCGGCCACGGCAACCGTGCGACGTCCGGGCGCCACGACGTCGGTGAACGAGGTGATGGCCAGCCTGGACCGGATCGTCACCGAGGGTCTGGCGGCGAGTGCGATCCGCGACCACGCCGGCGTGGACCTCCGCAACCACCTGCGCAACCTCCGGGCCGAGCCGACCGACCTGCCGGGGCAGGTGACCCTGCTGCGCGACAAGGTCGCGGTGCGACGCGACGAAGGGTCGATCACCCCCGAGTACGCCCGACTCCTCGACGACGCCCTGGTGCAGCTGGCCGGGGCGGCGTGACCCGTACGCCGGGTGCCGGTCTTGTCGCGTGGCCGGCGCCCGGCAGGGTGTGCCACCCTGTCCGACATGTCCACCGCCGCTGCCCTGCCCACCGATGTCGAGGAACTCCGGAGACTGGTCGCCGACGGCACACCGATCAGGTACGTCTTCTTCTGGGGACACCAGCCAGGGCGCGACGGCGGCGTCGGAGCCGGCTGCCTCAGCCAGTGGTGGCCGTCCCCGTTCACTGTGGACGGCGTCCGGTACGCCACCGCCGAGCACTACATGATGGCCGGGAAGGCCCGGCTCTTCGGTGACGAGCCGATCGCACGGCAGGTACTGACCGCACCGACCCCGGGCGCGGCCAAGGCCCTCGGGCAGCGGGTACGAGGTTTCGAACAGGCGGTCTGGGACGCCCACCGGTTCGACCTGGTGGTCGCCGGCAACCTGGCGAAGTTCGGTCAGCACCCCGAGCTGCGGGCCTATCTGCTCGGTACCCGCGAGCGGGTGCTGGTGGAGGCCAGCCCGATCGACCGGATCTGGGGCATCGGTCTCGCCGCCGACGACCCGCGGGCCGGGGACCCCGCCCGCTGGCGGGGCCTGAACCTGCTCGGCTTCGCGCTGATGCGGGCCCGCGCCCAGCTCACGACCGAGCAGGACTGAACGCGGCGGGTCAGTTGCCCGTGTCATCCCGACGGCGGCCGACCCGTGCCTGGCGGAACCCGCCCGCAGCACGGGCCGACGCCCCGTCCCGACGGATCCGGTCGCCCGCAGCACGGGCCGACGCCCCGTCCCGACGGATCCGGTCGCCCGGCAGCGGCCGACGCTCAGTCCAGACGGATCCGGTCGCCCGCCGCGTCGAACAGCAGCAGCTGATCGAGGTCGACGGCGAGGCTGACCGGCTCGCCGCGCCGGGGCAGGACCGCGGCCGGCATCCGGACCACCAGCTCGCCGGCGACCGGTGGTTCACCACCGAGTTCCGGGTCGTAGACGGGATAGAAGCCGTACTCGGTGCGGGCCGTCGCCGGCTGCGGCGCGGCGCGTTGGTGGGGAATCATCCTGGTCAGTCGGTCCCGGACCGGATGCCCGGACGGCAACTCGTCGGCGAGCACCGAGGAGAGGGGCTGGTCGGGGTCGGGGTGTTCCAACCGGGCCTGACTGTTCGAGGTCGGCACCGTACCGGTCGTCACGTGCACCAACACCTGGTGCCCAAGGTTCTCGACGAAGCGGACGGTCCCCCGCACCACCGGCGTACCACTCGCCGTACCGGGCGGGACCGGGGTCAGGGCGTCGGCCCGCAGCGCCACGGTCACCCGTGCGGTGTGTCGGCTCCGCAGGGCCGGTACCCGGGGATCGTCAGGCGGGAGTTCGAGCAGTTGGGATCCGAGATCGAGTACGACCGTCTCGTCGGTGGCGTAGACGGCGGCCTGCAGCAGATTCGCCCGGGGCGTACCGAGGAAGGCCGCGACGAACAGGGTGTGCGGGTCGCGGTACACCTCGTCCGGCGGGCCGACCTGCTGGAGCACACCCCGACGCAGTACCGCGACCCGGTCCGCCATGGTCATCGCCTCGACCTGGTCGTGGGTGACGTACAGGGTGGTGAGCTCCAGCCGCCGGGCCAGCGCCGCCACCTCGGCGCGCAACTCGGCCCGCAATCCGGCGTCCACGTTGGACAGAGGCTCGTCGAGCAGGAACGCCTGCGAGTCGCCGACGATGGCCCGGCCCATCGCCACCCGCTGGCGCTGCCCGCCGGACAGTTGGCGGGGCCGGCGGTGCAGCAGTTCGGTGATGCCGAGCTGCGCGGCGACCTCGGCCACCCGACGGGCGGGATCGACCGGGGACTCCCCGCCGGTGGTGAGCGGAAATCCGATGTTCTGGGCCACCGTCAGATGCGGATAGAGGGCGTAATCCTGGAAGACCATCGACAACCGACGGTCCGGGCCGGCGCCCGGCTCCACCGGCCGACCGTCGATCAGGACGCGCCCGCTGGTCGGCTCGTCCAGCCCGGCGACCAGGCGCAGGATCGTCGACTTGCCGCAACCCGTCGGACCGACCAGTACGACGAACTCGCCGGAGCCGACCTCGATGCTCACCCTGTCGACCGCGACGGTGCCGTCGGGAAATATCTTCGTCAACTGGTCGGTGGCGATACTTACCACGGCGACCACCTCCTGTCGCCATCCTCGCCGGGCCAGCGGTCCATGCGCCAGTCCCGCTGCGCCGGGCGGCCACGTACGGTGCGCCGGACGGCATGATGCCATGCCGATCGATGGAACGCCGTGCCGCGTGCCGGATCGCGGGTGCGGCGGCTCACGACCCGGAGTCGGACAGCCGGCTCACGACCCGGAGTCGGACGGCGGCTCGGCCCGCACCACACGGTCCATCCAGCCGTCGCCGTCGTCGTCGTACATCCGATCCTCGAAGAATCCGTCGCGGTCCCGGTCGTACTCGCTGATGTCGACCAGCCCGTCAGCGTCCAGGTCGTGCCCGACGAAGTCGGTACGGCCGTCCCGGTCGGCGTCGACCAGGATGTCGACCCCGCCGTCAGCCCGCCCCCGCAGGCTGTGCCGGTCCCACTCCCCGTCGCCGTCGACGTCCACCCGGGTGCGGTAGCCCTCGGGTACGGCCGGCGCGTCGACGGACGGCGCCGGCATGTCCGGCGGGGATGCGCTGCCGAAACCCGCCTGAGCTGTCGGCTCGGCGCCCCCGGAGCCGACGACGGCCGGAGGCTCGACCACTCCGAAGCCGACCACCGCCGGAGGCTCGGCCACTCCGAAACCAGCCACGGCCGGAGGCTCGGCCGACCCGAAGCCGACCACGGCGGAAGGCTGCCCGGCGCCGAGGCAGGTCCCGGACGCCGGATCGGCCGACCCGACCGGCGCGGGACCGGCGCTGCCGAATCCCGTTTCGGCGCCGGCCGCACCGGTGACCGCGCCGGCCAGACCACCGGCGGGATCGGCCAGGGCGGCGTCGGTCGCCGACTCGATCGAGCGACCGATCTCGTCACCGAGACCGGCCAGCCCACCGACCGGCGTACCGGCCACCGGGACCGTGGCCGGGACCTCGGGCGGCGCCGGATCGGCCCGGCCCGGCCCGGAGGCGTGGAGGTCGTCGACCACCGACACCGCCCCGGCGAAGCCGACCAGCGGGGTGAACATGCCGAACAGGCTCGACTGGTTGGTCCGGCTCTCGACCTCGTGCTGTCCGCCCGGGTCGGTACCGAACTGGAGCTGGAGCAGGGCCACCTCGTCGGCGTCGAGCCGGTAGCCGGCGAGGGCGGCGTCCGGTTCGGCGGAGAGCGCGGCGGCGAACATCGGATCGGAGAGGAGCCGTTCCAGTACGACGTCGAAGTCACTCACCGTGGCCACCTCCCGGCATCAACCCGTCCCACGCTAACCCCGGTCCGCCACCTCCGACCCTCGGCACGTCCGGAACCCGCCACGGCGGACACGGCGTCGACCGACCGGGTCGCTCAGTCCAGCTCGGGCATCGGCACCGGCTGGGGCCGGGGCCGGCAGGTGCCGCACTGCACGGCGTCCTCGACCACCAGGCCCTCGGCCCGACCCCGTGCCTCCGAGCGGTGCACCTGAAGCAGGTACGGACCGAACCGGGCGTGGTCCTCGCAGACGCCGCGACCGCAGAACCGGCACCCACCCCGCGCCGCCTTCGGACAGAACCAACAGAGCACGACAACTCCTCACTGGGGTACGGGTGTACCACACGGTTCGAGCACGGCGGTCACCGTCGCACTGGCCGTGTTGCCGGCGGCGTCGACCGCGCTGATGGTGACCGTGATCGTGCCACCGTCGCTGTTGTCGCGGCTGTACGGCACCACAAGGTCTCCGTCGAACGACGCTCCGGAGCGGTTGACCGCGACGGCTCCGCCCGCCTGCCCGAGGGCCCATGTTCCGGACACCTCGATCTCGCCGGCCGGGGTGACGTTGTCCGCGACGCGTCCACTCACGACAGCCGTACCGTCCGGACCACAGGACGGCCGGGAGATGCTGGCCGGATTGACGGAGAGGCCGGAGATGGTCGGATCGGTGGTGTCCCGGGGCGGGCTGGTCGATGGCGTGGTCTGGGGGGCGGTCGTCCGGGGCGGGGTGCCGGGTGCAGCACTGGTCGCCGGGGTACGGGGCGATTCGGTGGCCGACGGGGTGACCGACGGTGTCGGGGACGGGGACGGGGTCGCCGACGGGGTGACCGACGGCGTCGGGGACGGGGACGGAGTCGCCAGCCCGGTCGGCACCGGCTCGTCGGGCGTGACCGGCCGGACCGGCTCCGTCCCGTCCGGCGGCGTGCCACCGCCACAGTCGAGCCTCCGGCCGCTGCCCTCCTGACGTACGCCGGAGACCCGCACCTCGCCGGACGAGACCTCGATGCCGCGTGCCCAGGCCGCGTACCGGGCGGCGCCCCGGCTGACGATCCCGCCGGCGGTCCGGTCGACGGCGAGGGCGAGGGGCGCGAACGCGGCGCTGGGGCTGCCGGTGTCGGCCAGTACCCGGCCGGCGTCGAGGGTGAGCCGGCCGTGCGGTGTGACCGGCCGGACCCCGTCGCTCCAGAGTGGACCGACTCCGGTCCGGGCACCGGCGCAGAGCAGCGCCGTCGCACCGCCCCGGAAGGTGAGGCTGCCCTGGGAGCGGTTGGCGACCTGGATCTGGTCGCCGTCCCGGACGTAGACCCGGCCGCCCTCGGTCAGGGTGACGCTCCGACCGCCCACCACGGCCTCGATCCGGCCGTGCTGCACCGCCAACAGGGCGCGGTCGTCGGGCATCTCCGCCCAGGCCGGCCCGGGCACCAGGTTGGCCGCGCTGGACAGCAGGGCCAGCAGCAGGAAGAACAGGAGCAGCCACCACAGTTTCCGCTCGAACCGTCGGTCCACGTCGTGGTCGGCCTCCGGTGGTGGCGGCCCGGGCGGTGCGAGCAGCGGCGGATAGTCGGCTCCCGGGTGGACGCCCACCCGGGGTGCCGCGCCGCCAGCGCCGGCCGCCGCCGCGGTCAGGGTCGGCGGTCCGGCCGCCGCCGCGGGTGCGCCGAGCATCAGCGACAGGCCGGACACCGCCGGTACGGTCCAGATCCGGACCGGGGTACGGGCGGTCGCCACCGTACCCGGTTCACCCTCACCGGACGGGCCGATCACCGTACCCCGGCGCAGTTGCGTACCGTCGGGAAGTTCCACCACGCCGGACTCCACCACGACGGCCTCGTGCGGGGTCAGCAGGCTCACCGGGTCGCCGGGGTCGACCGTGGCGACCCGGGCACCGGAGACCAGGCCGAGCCGGTCCTCGGCGGTGATTCCGCGCAACGCCGGGGCCTCGCCGAAGAGCGCCTCCGCAGCGACCCGGTCACCCGGCGGCGGGCCGGGCAGCGGGCCCACGGCGGCGACCACCGCCGACGCGGGCAGGGCGAGCAGGTCACTGCCGGCGCTGTGCCAGTCCAGGCCGGCCGGGCTTCCGGTGAGGGCGTTCGCCAGCCCGACCATGCCACCCGGGCCGAGACGCTGCCGGACCAGTCCACCCGGGTCACCCGGCCGCCGACCCTCCACCGTGCCGTCCACGACCACGTGCACGAACGACTGGGCGGCACCGGCGAAGCCGAACTGCTGACCCGGTCGTGGTCGTACCCAGCCGGCCTGGGCCGCCAGCCCGGCCAGCGCCGGGGTGGGCAGCCGGCCGAGCGGCGAGCGGCGCAGCGCCGCGAGCCGCCGGGGCAGGTCGGCCCGGCGGCGCCGTTCGGCCCACCGGGCCCGGGCCCGGCGCACCTGCCGGGCGAGCCAGCCGGCCACCAGGTAGACCAGCGGCGCTGCCAGCCCGGCGACGACCACGACCAGCAGCAGCCGGGCCGGCCAGCCGGAACGCCACAGCCCGAGGGTCAACCCGGCGACCCGGTCGGTCCAGATCCGCCAACCGAGGTTGACCGCGATCACCAGCCAGCAGACCGCCACCCCGCCGTACAGGGCGACGATCCGGCCCTCCCGGTCGAGCTGCGCCCACGAGGGCGGGCGACGACGCAGCCGGGACAGGACGAACGCCAGCCCACGCGCCCGCAGGTTCGGGATCTCCAGCCAGTCCATCAGCAGGTAGTAGCCGTCCAACGCCAGGAACGGGTTGAGGTTGAACAGCGCGTTCAGGTACCAGGCGAAGGCGAGCTTGAACGTCCACGGCGCGGCTTCCGGCACCAGCAGGCCGACGAGCTGGGCCAGGCCGGCGAGAACCAGGCCGGCGGCCGGTCCGGACGCGGTGGTGAGGATCCTGGCCCGGCGGCCCGCCATCCACACGTCCGTGGTGTCGACGAAGACCGACGGGATGCCGAAGTAGACCAGGAAGCCGGCGGCCGGCACCCGCCGACCGGCGTGCCGGGTGGCCAGGGCGTGACCCAGCTCGTGGCAGGCCAACGCGAGAATGTTGAGCCCGAGCAGCACCGCCGCGCCGGCCGCGTACGAACCTTCGGTGAGAAACAGCGACTGTTCCCCGGCCCACCACGTCCAGCCGAAGAGGGCCATCCCGGCGAGCGCCACCAGGCCGAGCAGGGCGGCGGCGACCCGGGTGAAGAGCAGCCGGCCACCGGCCCGGTACAGGAACCCGATCAGCGGGTCGACGTCGACGACCACGCTCCGCCGGCCCCGGGCGGCGGCGAGCAGGCCCCGTCCCAGCCGCAGCGGCCACGGCCGCCGGCGTACCCGGTCCAGCGGGCGGAACGCGTCCACCGGCAGCTCGGCCAGCATCCGGTTGCCGGCCAGGTCGGCCACGACCCGGGTGACCTGCTCCGGCGCCAGTCGACCGGCGATCCGGGCGAACTCGGCGACCAGCCGGGCCACCGTACGTGAGCCGTCCATGAGCTGGGCCAGCTGCCACTCCTCCGGTGACAGCCGCAGGTACCGGGCATCGCCGCCGGAGTCCGGCGAGCGGAGCATCACGTACGGCACGTCGCGTGCCGAGACCAGCTCGGCGCACTCGATACCGGGCCGGAGTACGGGTCGGGCCCGGGCCGGGTTGAGCCGGTCCACGACGGCGGACCACACCCCGGGCTCGGCCGGACCCAGCGGCTGCCCAGGGGCGCGACCAGCCAACGCCTCCCAGACGCTCACCCGGCTCTCGACGACGGCCACCGGCTCCCTGCCTTCCACGGGTCGTTGCGGCCCGCAGGATAAGCCGTAAATCCGGCGCCGGCGACAGCGGGTCCACTACCCGACAACCGACCCGGTCGGGTCGCGGCCGCGCCGGGAGCCCGGACCACTGCGGTCACCGGCGGCCGTGGCCCAGGATGTCCGCAGGGGACGACCGGGTCGCGGAGGCCAGCATGTCCGCAGGGGACGACCGGGTCGCGGAGGTCACCGGTCCGGCGTGCGGCGGGTCGCGGAGGTCACCACGCGCCGACGGAGGGCGCCGAGGCGGGCTCGGCGGATTCCGGACCCGGCACCAGCCAGGCGCGGTAGACCCGCTCGTACTCGTCGGCCATCCGCTCCGCGGAGAACTCGCGCCGTACGTGGGCGACGCAGGCCGCCGGGTCCAACCGCACGGCGTCGTGCAGGGCCGACGCCAACTCCGACGGTTCCTCGCAGATCAGGCCGGTCTCTCCCGGTCGGATCAGTTCCGGCACGGCGCCCCGGTTCAGCGCCACCACCGGCGTACCGGACGCCATCGCCTCCACCATCACCATGCCGAACGGTTCCTCCCAGCGGATCGGCATGATCAGGCAGCGGGCGGCGAGCATGAGTCGTACGGTCGCGTCGCGGTCCGGGTTGCGCAGCACCGTCACGTCCGGCCCGAGCATCGGCTCGATGACCTGTTCGAGGTACTGCCGTTCGGAGCGCTCGTCGCACTTGCCGGCCAGCACCAGCGGCAGGCCGGCCGCCCGGCACGCGTCGACCGCCAGGTCCGGGCCCTTGTCCGCGCTGAACCGTGCCAGCCACAGCACCGGGCCCAGTCCCGGCGCCGACTTGCTCACGATGTTGCGGCTGGCGATGCCGTTGTGGATGGTGGCGGTCCAGGGCAGTTCGGAGGCGAGCCGGCGCTGGGTGTGGGAGATCGCCACCAGCCCCACCCCGGGGTCGAGGTCGCCGAGCACCTCCCGCAGTTCGCCGGTGGGCCGGCCGTGCACGGTGGTCACGGTCGGCACCGACCGTTCGGCCGCCGCGAACGGACCGACGGTGGTGTGGTCGTGGACGATGTCGAAGGAGTCCGGCGAGATCATCCGGTTGACCCGGGCCACGTGCGCCAGCTCCGGCAACGCCTGGCCGAGTCGGTGGTACTGCACCTCCGGCACGGTCCCGACGAACCGGGCAGCGGTACGGGTTCCGGTGCCGGCACCGAAGAGGGTCACCTCGTGTCCCTTGGCCGCGAGCGCGTCCACCAGGGCCGAGCAGACCTGTTCCAGCCCGCCGTAACCGGGTGGCGGCAGTTCGTACCAGGGCGGGACGACCATCGCGATCCGCAGCGGACGGACCTGACGTTGCCGATCGGACGGATTACTGGTCACTGGGGCCTCCCGCAGGGCCGGCAGGTCGGATGCTGGACGCCGGACGGGGCCGGGTCAGCCCGCCAGGCTCAGCCGGATCTCGACGGCGCCGACTCCCGGAGCGGCCCAGGCGATGCGTTCCGCCTCCGACCGCTCCTTCCAGGACCGGACCTCGCCGCTGAGCACCACGGTCCCGTCCGTCACCTCGATGTCGATCAGATCGGCGTCGAGGCCGGCCCGCCGGGCGAGGGCGCCGCGCAGGTCCCGTTCAAGCTCCGCTCCGGGGGCGACGCCGACCGGTCGTACCGCGATCAGGTTGGTGACGCCGCGGACGCCGGTGAGCCGACGTACGGCCCGTTCGGCGGCCCGTTTCTGGAATCCCTTCTCGACCTCGCCGCGCAGGGTCAGCCAGGCGTTGGCGACGGTGACGTCGAGCTTCTCCACGGGTACGTCGGCGTCCCACTCCAGCGCCCGACTGGCCGCCGTGGCGATGTCGGTGTCGGTGCGCTGGGCGTCACCGGGCAGCCGTACGGCGATGTCGTTGGCCACCGCCCGCACCCCTCGGACCCGGTGTGCCGTACGTTCCGCCGCCCACTTCTTGGCGTAACTGTCCACCGAACCGGAGAGGGTCGCGATGCCGGCAGCCACCGAGACGCCGACCTCACTGGCCCGCACCCGGGCGTCCCAGGAGAGTTCGGCCAGCACGTCCTGCTGGATCTCGGCATCACGGCGGACCATGCTCACTCCGGTACTCATCGCCGTTCCTCCCCCGGTGGCTGGCGGATCTCCCCAGGCCCGGTCGAGCCCGGTCGGTGCTGCCGCAGAGCACTCCCCATGTTCACTCCGGCCCGGGTGAGCCAGGTTCACCCCGATCAGGTGAAGGCACCGGCCGCCGAGGGCTCCGGCCCGGTGGGGCGGCGTACCGGCGGGGGAACGGCCCGGAAAAGGAAGCGGCGGGCGACCCGACCAACCCCCTTGGTCACGTCGCCCGCCGCTCTTGGGAGAGGCTCAACTTCCGCGTACGGAAGATCAGCCCGAAAGCGTACGGCCTGTCTCTAGGACGTTTCGGTGAGCGTCACGGTTGCCGTGGTCTGCGCCCCGTTTCGGGTGTAGGTCACCTGCACCTGGTCACCGACCTTGCCGGCCTGCACCGCGGCGACCAGGTCGTTGGAGTCGTTGATCTTCTTGTCGCCGAACTGGGTGATCACGTCACCCTGCTGGATGCCGGCCTTGTCGGCCGCACTGCCCGCCACGACCCCACCGACCAGCGCCCCGCCGTTCTCCGCCGTGTTGACCGAGACGCCGAGCGACGGGTGGCTGACCTTCTCGCCCCGCTGGAGCGCCTCCGCGACCGCCTTGGCCTTGTTGCTCGGGATCGCGAAGCCGACACCGATGTTGCCGGTGCCCTGACCCGCGGTGGCGATGGCGGTGTTGATCCCGATCACCTCGGCGTTGGTGTTGATCAGGGCGCCGCCGGAGTTGCCGGGGTTGATCGGCGCGTCGGTCTGCAGCAGCCCGGAGATCGAGCCGCCGCCCTGCTGCGGACGCTCGAACGGGCTGCCCTGCTCGTCGCCGCCGGCCTGGATGGTCCGTTCGCGGGCGCTGATGATGCCGGCGGTCACCGAGCCCTGCAGGCCCAGCGGGCTGCCGAGCGCCAGCACGGTGTCACCGACCTGCATGGCGTCGCTGTCGCCGAACTTCGCCGCGCTCAGGCCGGAGACGCCCTGCGCCTTGATCACGGCCAGGTCGGTCTTCGGGTCGGTGCCGACGATCTCCGCGGTGGCCTTCGTGCCGTCGGCGAAGAACACCTGGACCTGGTTGCCGGTCGCACTCGCGACGACGTGGTTGTTGGTCAGCACGTAACCGTCGGCGCTCATCACCACGCCCGATCCCTCGGCGTTGGAGGTGCTGATCGACACGACGCTGTTCTGTACCTGGGCGGCGATCTTCGGCAGGTCGGCCGAGTTGATCACCGGCGCCGCGCTGTAGGTCTTGGTGACCCCGCCGGAATCGTCGAGGGCCAGCGCGATCGCCCCGCCGGCGAGGCCGGAGCCGACCATCAGGGCCAGCGCGGTGGCGCCGACCGCCACCAACTTGCCCAGGCGTCCGGGGGTCGGGTTGGTGCCGCCCGGAGGGCCCCACGGCGGTGGGACCGGGCCGCCGTACGGCTGGTGCGGCGGCATCCCGCCGCCCGGTCCGTGCGGGCCCGGATGCCCGGTCGGGTGGTGACCCGCCCAGCCCGGGTGCTGGTGCTGCGGAGCGCCGTGCGGCGCCTGCCAGGGGCTGGCCGGCTGACCGGTGGGCGGCAGGGTGTACGGCTGCCCGGAGGCGGGCGCCGCGCCGTACGGCCCGGGACCGTACGGCTGTCCCGACGCCGGCGTCACACCGCCGTACGCGGGACCGGAGGCCGGTGCCGAGGTTCCGTACGGCTGCCCGGATGCCGGCGTCGTGGCTCCGTACGCGGGCGTCGTGCCGCCGTACGGCGTGCCCGGGACGGTACCGGCGGCCGGCGGGGCCTGGGCGGTGGAACCGCTGTCTGTGGCGGCGGAGCTGGTGCCCGGGGTGGCCGCACCGGCGTCGGACTGCCCGCGGTCGTCGCGGGGCAGTTCGGCGGTCTGCGCGCGGTCGTCACGCGGCAGCTCGGCGGTCTG
Organism: Plantactinospora sonchi; assembly: GCF_036422035.1. NCBI lineage: Bacteria > Bacillati > Actinomycetota > Actinomycetes > Micromonosporales > Micromonosporaceae > Plantactinospora > Plantactinospora sonchi. The sequence goes on along the minus strand of NZ_JAZGQK010000001.1, from coordinate 324,806 downwards.
CCCGCGGTCGTCGCGCGGCAGCTCGGCGGTGGGATGCGAGAGCTCGCGGTCGGCGTCTGCCGGCCGCCGCTGCGGGTCGGTCTCGAACTCGCTCATGCCCTTACCCTGCTCCCCTGCTCTGCGATCCACCTGGAACCCACCTGGATATTGCCTGGGAATCACTCTACGTCGATCGACTCGGGGTGGCCCGGTTGTTCCGCCGGCCCCGACCCGAACTCGGACCCCGCTTCGGAGCCCTCGTCGCTCTCCGGCACCAACGGCAACAGCACCCGGAAGGTGGCGCCTCCGCCCGGGGTCTCGCCGACCTCGACGGTGCCCTGGTGCCCGGCCACCAGGGCCGCGACGATCGCCAGCCCGAGTCCGGTGCTGATCCCGCCACCGGCCCGACGGGTCCGCGCCGCGTCGGCCCGGTAGAACCGTTCGAAGACCCGCTCCGCCTGCTCCGGGGTGAGCCCGCGCCCGGTGTCGGCGACCTCGATGATCGCATTGTCGCGGTCCCTTCGCAGCCGAAGGGTCACCGACGCGTCCGGGGGCGTGTGGGTGAGCGCGTTGGTCATCAGGTTGCCCATGATCTGACGCAGCCGGGCGTCGTCACCGAGGACCACCAGCGCCCCGGAACCCGGTTCGATGTCCAGGGTGACCGACCGCTCCGGCGCGACCGCGTGGGCCGCCTGCACCGCGTCGCTGGCCAGCACCGGCAGCTCCACCGGGGCCAGGTTGAGTGGTCGTTCCCGGTCGAGGCGGGCGAGCAGCAGGAGATCCTCGACGAGCAGGCCCATCCGGGCCGCCTCGTCCTCGATCCGGCGGATGAGTTGGGCGGTGTCCTCGGGACTGCCGACCGCGCCCTGCCGGTAGAGCTCGGCGAAGCCCCGGATGGTGGTCAGCGGGGTACGCAGTTCGTGCGAGGCGTCGGCGATGAACTGCCGCATCCGTTCCTCGGACCGTCGGGCCCGGGCCTCCGACGCCTGCGCGGCGTCGGCCGCGCTCCGTGCGGTCGACTCGGCGGTACGCGCCGCCGCCTCGGAGGCCGCGCGGGCGGTGAAGGCCATCTCGATCTGCGCGAGCATGGCGTTCAGCGCCCGGGACAGGCGTCCCAACTCGGTTTTCGCCTCGACCTCCCCGGGTTCCGGGTCGGGCACCCGTCGGGACAGGTCACCACTGGCGATCGCCGCCGCGGTCCGTTCGATCTCCACCAGCGGTTTCAGACTGGTCCGGACGATCGCCGCGCCCGCCGCCGCCAGGGTTATCAGGACCGAACCGCCGACCAGGACGTCGATCCAGACCAGTTCCTTGACCGCGAGGTCGACGTCGGTGAGGTTCTGCCCGACGGCGAGATAGACGCCGTCGCCGAGCTGCACGATCATCATCCGCCAGCGGTACCGGTGGTCGACCGAGCTGACGGTGAAGACGTCCTCGTCGGCGTGCTTCTGGTACCACTCGGGGTTGTTCAGGGTGCCGGGCAGGTTCGCCGTGCTGAGCTGCTTGTCGTGCAGCCTGGTGCCGTTGACGCCGTTGACGAAGACCACGAGATAGTCGGTGGGGAGCCCGCTGGTGCCGGTCCGGGAGTCCCGCTGGAGCTGCTCGAAGGCGGTCTCCGGCTGGTGCGCGTAGCTGGCCAGCTCGTCGTCGATCTTGCCGACCAGGTAGCTGCGCAGGAAGAACGCCGTCATCACGCTGATCACCACCAGCGCGGCGGCGACCAGGACGAGGACGGCGGCGACCAGCTTGACCCGCAGCGGTACGGCCCGCAGCCGTCCCTTCAGGGCCAGGGTCGCGCTCACGCCGCCGGCTTGCGGAGCACGTATCCGACCCCTCGCAGCGTGTGGATCAGCCGGGGCTGGGTCGTGTCGATCTTGCGCCGCAGGTAGGAGATGTAGGACTCGACGATGTTGTCGTCGCCCCGGAAGTCGTAGTTCCAGACGTGGTCCAGGATCTGCGCCTTGGAGAGCACCCGGTTGGCGTTGAGCATCAGGTAGCGCAGCAGCTTGAACTCGGTCGGCGAGAGTTGCACCCGCTTTCCGGCCCGGTGCACCTCGTGGGTCTCCTCGTCCAGTTCGAGGTCGGCGAAGGTCAGCCGGGACGGGGCGTGCTCACCGGTCGCGGTACGCCGCAGCACAGCCCGGATCCGGGCGGTCAACTCCTCCAGGCTGAACGGCTTGGTGACGTAGTCGTCGCCGCCCAGGGTCAGCCCCCGGATCTTGTCGTCGGTCGCGTCCCGCGCGGTGAGGAAGACCACCGGGGTACGGGCACCGCCCTCGCGGAGCAGTCGGATCACCTCGAAGCCGTCGAGATCGGGCAGCATGACGTCCAGCACGACCAGATCCGGTCGCCGCTCCTTGGCGGCCGTCACCGCCGCGCTACCGCTGGTCGCGGTGGCCACGTCGAATCCGGCGAACCGCAGACTGGCGGAGAGCAGCTCGAGAATGTTGGGGTCGTCCTCGACGACGAGTAGTCGAGCCTCGCTCTGGGTTGTCGCTGCCATCAGGCCATCATCCGCGCCCGCGCTGCGGCTCGGCTGAGCATCCCCTGAAAACTGCCTGAGAGCCGTGACGGCCGTATTGGGCGTTCTGAGAGGTTTCCGGTCACCGTACGCTCAGCGCAGCAGCCGGCGCAACCCGTCCAGTGCGCCGTCGAGCAGTCGGATCGCCGTACGGAGTTGACTGTCGGTGAACCGCCGGCTCCGGGTCAGCGCCCGCGCCTCGGCCACGAACATGAGCAGCCGTTGCTCGAACTCGTCGCCCGGGTCGCTCCCCGCCTCCGGGCCGGCCGGGCGGCCGTTCCCGGTCGACCGGGCACCGCCCGGCGGCGGGGTGGACGGCGTGTTCCGGCCGGCCCGTCGGGTTTCCCGCGCCACCGACCGTAGCTCCTGTCGGAGGTCCCGGAGGGAGTCGCGTACCCCCGCCCTGATCTCCCCGGCCAGCCTGGTCAGATCGGCCACCGAGGTACGGATCTCGGCCTCCAGCGCGGCCAGCTCGTCCGCCCGCTGCCGTAGCTCCTGCCGCCCCGGGTCGGTGATCTCGTAGACCTTCCGGCCGCCCGCCGCGTGGTGGGTGACTAGTCCTTCGGTCTCCATCCGCTGGAGCCGGGGATAGATGGTGCCGGCACTGGGCGTGTAGAGCCCCCGGAACCGCTCCTCCAGCAGCCGGATCAGCTCGTACCCGTGCTTCGGTCCGTCTTCGAGGAGCTTGAGCAGGTACAGGCGCAGCCGGCCGTGTCCGAAGACGGGCGTCATGCCGGGTCCACTCCGCCCGCAGCGGTGCGGTCGTCGACGGGGCTGACGACGGGTCGTCGGGCGCCGTCCGCCGTCCGACAGGCCATGGCGCTCTCCGTTCCACCCCGGCTCCGGTTTCGCCCTCGCCCGGGTGCTCTCCGGTCGCCCACTGCGCGCCGTCCCGTGCCGGGACCCGCACCGCCACGATAACGCGATACATCGCGACAGCGGAATCCGCGGCCCTCCTGCCCAGGTGCGGGCCGACCGCGCCGCCGGGCCCACCCGCAGCCCAACCCGTGGATGATCGACTCGGCAGCCGGTGCCAGCTCGGCGAGGAATCGACTCTTGGCGACGGACAGGGCGCCCGGCACCCCACCGCCGCTAACGATCTTCACCTATGCTCCGCGCGTGACCTCCCCAGCACTCGAAATCCGCGGCCTGGTGAAGACCTTCGCGGCACATCGCGCGGTGAACGACCTCGACCTGACCGTCGGTGCCGGCACCTTCCACGGCATCGTCGGCCCCAACGGCGCCGGCAAGTCCACCACCATCGGAATGGCGGTCGGACTCGTCACCCCGGATGCCGGGGAGATCCGGATCCTCGGCCACGACGCGCTGCGCGACCGCGGCCTGACCCGCGCGCTGACCGGCGTGCTCCCCGACGGCCTCGACTTCCCGGAGCGCCTCACCGGCGCCGAGCTGCTGCGCTACAGCGCCGGCCTGCGCGGGCTGCACCGGGTCGCGGCCGCCGACCGGACGGCCGAGCTGATCGAGGTGCTCGGCCTGGCCAAGGGCGCCGGCACCGCCCTCGCCGACTGCTCCACCGGTACCCGCAAGAAGCTCGGTCTCGCCCAGGCGCTGCTGCACGCGCCCCGGCTGCTCGTCCTCGACGAGCCGTTCGAGGCGGTCGACCCGGTCTCCGCTGCCACCATCCGCCGCGTGCTGCGCCGGTTCGTGGCCGGCGGCGGCACCTGTGTGCTGTCCACCCACTCGATGCTGCTGGTCGAGCAGATGTGCGACGAGGTCACCGTGATCCATCAGGGCCGGGTGGTGGCCGCCGGGCCGGTCGCCGAGGTCGCCGCCGGCGGCAGCCTCGAGGACCGGTTCGTCGAACTGGTCGGCGCCGACGCCTCCGGCAGCGCCGGCCTGGACTGGCTGACCGGGTCACGATGAGCGCGCATCCTTCCGCCCCCGGCCCGCTGGGCGGCACTCTTGGCAAGATCGCGGTGCCGGCCCGGATGCGGACGGCCATGCTGCGTCGCTCGCTGCGTGAGCATCCGGGACCCACGGTGGCCGGCCTGACCGGGCTGCTCGCCGCCGCCTGGCTGATCCGGTACGCGCTCCGCGGCGACCAGCACACTCTCGCCCTGCTGGTCGGGGCGTGGGTTCTCGGCTGGATCGTGCTGCCGTTGCTGCTCGGCGGCGGTCACGGCCGGGTCCGCCCGGCCCACCTGCGCCTGGAGCCGATCGGCGGTGTCCCGGCCGCGATCGGTCTGCTCGCCGCCTCGGCGATCGGTATCGGCCCGGCCGTCTCGCTGGTGGCGCTCGCCGCGCTGCCGGTGCACGCCGCCCGTCACGGCCCGGTCGCGCTCCTCGTCGCGGCCTCCGGCGCGGTGCTGCTCTGGCTGCTCGGGCTGATCGGCTCGGCGATCGCGCTGGAGGTCGTCGGCCACGCCGGCGGGCCGGCCGGGGCGCTGCTCACCGGCGTCTTCACCGGGACGGCGATGGGTGTCGCCGGGTCACTCTGGGCGGTCTTCCCCTGGGTGACGGTCCTGCTGGTCGGAGCACCGGACGAGGTGGTCCGGGCGATGGCGTACGTGCCGAGCGCCTGGCCGCTGTCCGCCGTGACCGGGCCAGCCGGCCGAGGAGTGTGGACGATGGCGGCCCTGGCCGGTGTCGTGCTGCTCTGCGCCGTCGCGTACATCCTGCTCGTCCGAAGGATGATCACCGCCGGCGTGCCGTTCCGGCCGCGCCGGACCGCCGCGGTACCATTCCCCCGCCGGGCCGACAGCGGGCCGGCCGCGACGCGCGGGGCATCACCGGCCGAAGTCGGGCGTACCCGGCCCGGATGGCTGGGATGGGTGCCGGCCGCGACGCGGGCGGTCGCCGGGCGTGAGTTGCGTGCCTGGCTGCGGCATCCGCTGCGGTTGCAGTACCTGGCGTTCGCGGTGGTGTACGGCGCGCTGCTCGCCGGCGCGCCGCTGCTGTCCGACGTGGAGCTGTTGCTGCCGTGGGCCGGACCGCTCGCCGTGCTCGGCGCGGCGGCGATGTCGGCCGGGCTGGTCGGGCTGGACGGCACCGCGTTGTGGCTGCCGCTCACCACACCGGACGGCGAACGTGCCGAGGTCCGTGGGCGGGTCCTGGCGTGGCTGGTTCTGGTCACCCCGATCGGGGTGCTGCTCACCGTCGCCGGCGTCGCCCTCGCGCCCGATGTCGACGCGCTGGTCGCGGTCGCCACCCTGCCGGCCCTGCTCGGCGCGGGCGCCTCGGTACCGGTGTGGGTGTCGCTGCTGCGGGTGCGCCCGGCGGCCGACCCCCGGCATCCCACCTCGGCCGACAATCCGACCGACATCGTCAGCGTGCTGGTCGCCACCGGGGGTGGGCTGCTCGCCGCGGCGCCGGTGCTCGCGCTGGCGGTCTGGGGCCCGCCGGGGATGGCGCCGCTGACGCCGCTGGTCGGGCTGCTGTGCGGTGCCGCGGTCTGCTGGGGTGGCGTCTGGCTGGCCGACGAGCGCCTCGCCCGGCGCGGGACCGAGGTGCTCGCCGCGGCCGGCCAGCGGAGCCGGCCGCCGGAGACGGTGATCCCGCTGAAGTGGGACGCGGAATGGTACCGGGAGAACAAGGCGACGGCGTGGGCGCTGGTGTTGCTGACGGTGGGGTGGATCCCGGTGATCCCGCAGGGCGTGATGGTGCTGGCGTTCGGGATTGACGGTGGGTGGATCGTGGCGGGTCACCTGGAGGGCGGCGTGCGGACCGCGACGGCGTTGGGGATGGTCGCTCTGGGCGGTGCGATGCTCCTCACCGGCCTGGTGTTGTGGGGTCGCCGACCGCAGCCGGGCGATTCTCCGCGCGCCCGGCCCGCGTCGGGGGAAGCGGCCTAGGTCGCGCCCGAGCCGACTCGCCCGGGCTGTTGCCGCCACGCCGGATCAGCGGTCGGCGGGCCGGTGTCGGACAGGGTGGCGACGCCGGTCGTGGTGGCGTGGGGCCGTTCCCCTCGCGCCACGGCCGCCGACCTGACGTGCCCCGGCCGCCACCGGCCGTCGTGGATCCGCCGCGCGGGCGGGAGACGGCACCACCGGGACGCCCGGTGCCGTGTCCGGCTGCCCGGCGACCGCACCGGCAGCCGCCCGCACCGCGACCTCGGCGGCCTCGGCGAGCCGTCGTCGGGCCGCCACGGTGACGGATCGCGGGTCGGCGGGCGGTTCGACCGACAACTCGGCGGTGACGGTCACGGTCACCACCAGTTCCCGCAGCGACAGCACCCGACGTACCGAATCGAGCAGGGTCTCCTCGGCCAGAAACGCGGGCGCGGCGGTGGCGCCGGCCGACCCGGCCCGGTAGCTCAGCCGTACCGGCACCACCGGCACCCGCGCGTCGACCGCCGCCTGGAACATCGCCGGCCGGAACCGTCCGGACCAGCCGCAGCCGACAGCCGGACGGGGTACACCGCACCAGGTCGTACCCTCCGGGAAGACCGCCACCACCGCGCCCGAACGCAACGCCCGGGCGACCCGGGCCACCGTGCCCGGCAGGGCCCGTGGCCGGGTCCGGTCCACGAAGAGGGTGCCGCCCCGCGCGGCGAGCGGTCCGATCAGCGGCCACCGCCGCACCTCGTGTTTGGCCAGCATCCGAGCCGGAGCGACGGCGAGAACCGCGACGACGTCCAACCACGACACGTGGTTGGCCACCAGCAGCGCCCGCTGGCGGGGCGGTTCACCCCGGACCAGGAGGGTGACCCCGAAGGCCGCCAGCACCGCACGGGCCCACCGCCGTCCGGCGGCCTGCCGGGCGGACCGGGACAGCACCGGCAGTACGGGTACCAGCGCCGCGCCGAGCAGCAGTACCCCGAGCAGCGCGGCCATCCGGCCGACCTGCCGGGAGCCGGAGACGCGCGGGGTCTGACCCGGACCGGGCAGGCAGCCCTGCCCGCAGTTCGACTGCGGTCGCCAGAGCGAGCCGGCCCGTTCCCCGACCGGCACCGGCACCGCGGCCGGGGCGGTCGACACCCCCACCCGGGCGGCCGTCGGGTTCGACGGGGCAGCCGTCAGAGTCATGTTCGACGGGTTCACGGAGGCGGGTGCCGGGTTCAACGGGACGTCCGCCGACCTCGCCGGTCCGGTCGGCGAGGTCGGGCGGGCGCACCGTACGGCGTCGTTCACTGGTCCGGGCCGAGGAAGTGCCGGCGGTACCGGTCGGGCATCCGGTCGAGCGAGAGCAGGACGTAGAGGTCGGCCACATCGAACTCCGGGTCGTAGGCCGGTTCCCCGCACACCCAGGCGCCGAGCCGCAGGTAGCCGCGGAGCAGTGGCGGCATCTGCACCCGGCCACGGGTCTGCGTCTCCGCGCCGGACCTCGCCAGCGCGGCCGCCGCGGCCGGCTCGGACAGCCAGGGGCGGTGCGGCCGGAGCCGCATCGGTGGCGGCGACAGGTGCCGCCGGGACACCTCCGCCCAGACCCCGGCCGCCGTCACCCCGGCGTCGTCCAGGGGTACCGAGGCGCAGCCACCGAGCCAGCGCAGTCCCCGCAGGTGCAGGTACCGCGCGATGCCGGCCCACATCAGATTGATCACGGCACCGGACCGGTGGGCCGGGTCGACGCAGGACCGGCCGATCTCCACCAGATCGTCCCTGAGCGGTGCGAGCGGCGAGAGGTCGAACTCCCCCTCGGCGTAGCGCCGGCCGGCCGCCGCCGCCCGGTCCGGCGGCAGCATCCGGTACGTCCCGACCACCGCCCCGGTCCGGTCCTCCGAGACGATCAGGTGGTCGCAGTACGGGTCCAACTCGTCGGAGTCCAGTCCGGGCGTCGGCGAGGAGAGCCGGGCCCCGAACTCGTTGACGAACACGGCGTACCGGAGTCTTTGCGCGGCGGCGATCTGTGCCGCACCTTCGGCGATCGACAGGGTGTATCCGCTGGTCGCGGCATCCGGGCCAGCGGTGAGCAGAACGGCCATGGTGTCTGTGTAGGCGTCGGTACTGCCGTCGACGTGTCGGCCGTCGGTTGGCCGCGTGTCGATACGGTGAACGCTGCGGTCACGGGTTTCCGCCCCGGTCGGCGGTCGGTGCCAGCGGCCGCAAAGCGGTGCGGACACCGGTCCAGGGTTGGCGGCGGGCACCGGTCCCGGTATCGGGGCGGGCTGTCGGCCAGGGATCGGAGCGAGCCTCGGGACGAGAGCGTCTGGTACCAGAGGAGGACGGGCTCGTGCCCGGGGATGAGGCGGGGCTGCGGGATCATTCCGGTTGACCGTGCGAACCGCACCGTCGACGCTGGGCAACGGTGCGCGGCCGGGTCACGGCGGCGTCACACGAGGGGAGAGAGATGTCCGACGGGCAACCAAGCCCTGCGGCCGCGAGCGGCCAGATAGTGGTGTCAGGACTCACCAAGGTTTACCGCAACGTCCGGGCGGTCGACAATCTGTCGTTCACCGTCGAACCGGGCCGGGTCACCGGGTTCCTGGGGCCGAACGGCGCGGGCAAGACGACCACCCTGCGCATGCTGCTCAACCTGGTCACGCCGACCGCGGGCACGGCGACGATCGGCGGCCGGCGGTACGCGGACCTGACGGATCCGGTACGGCACGTGGGTGCGGTGCTGGAGGCGTCGAGCGCGCACAAGAGCCGGACCGGCATCAACCATCTCCGGGTGATCTGTGCGGCGGCCGGCCTGCCGAAGCAGCGCGCCGACGAGGCACTCGAACTGGTCGGGCTCACCCCGGCGGCGAAGCGGAAGTTCAAGGGTTACTCGCTCGGGATGCGGCAGCGGCTCGGTATCGCCGCCGCGATGCTCGGCGATCCGCAGGTGCTGATGCTGGACGAGCCGGCGAACGGGCTCGACCCGGAGGGCATCCGGTGGATGCGGGGTTTCCTGCGCAACCTCGCCGCCCAGGGGCGTACGGTGCTGGTCTCCAGTCACCTGCTCTCCGAGATGCAGTTGCTCGCCGACGACGTCGTGATCATCGCGGCCGGCCGGCTGGTCCGGCAGGGCCCGGTGGAGACCGTTATCGGTTCGATGGCGGAGAGCGCCCGGGTCCGGGTACGCACACCGCAGGCCGACGAACTGGTCGCCGCACTCGGTGAGCACGACGCCCAGGTGCAGCGGACCGAGGACGGTGCCCTGCTGGTCGACGGCGTCGACGCGCCGACGGTCGGTCGGGCCGCCCTGGCGGCAAAGGTCGAACTGCACGAGCTGACCACCGAGCGCCCCGACCTGGAGGGCGTCTTCCTGGAACTCACGTCCGGAAAGGCGGCTATCCGATGAGGCTGGTCCGAGCCGAACTCCTCAAGATCCGCACTATCAACATCTGGTGGATCTTCGCCCTGATCAGCCTGCCGCTGTGGGGCATCACCCTGTTCATCAACTACATCTCGTCGCAGTTCCTGGTCGACCCGGCGAGTGTCGGCGCACCGGAGCCCACCCCCGAGCAGGCCGCGCAGCTGGCGGTGGCGGCGGACCCGCTGAACATCGCGGCAAACCTCTACACCAACGGGCAGCTGCTCGGCCTGCTGATCGTCATGCTGCTCGGCGTCATCGTGGTGACCAGCGAGTTCGCGCACCAGACCGCCACCACGACGTTCCTGACCACGCCGCACCGGACCGCCGTGGTGCTCGGCAAGCTGGTGGCGGCGGCGTTGCTCGGCGTGCTCTTCTGGCTCGTCACCACCGCGCTCAACCTGATCGTCACCCCGCTGATGCTCGACGGCTTCGGCCTCGGCAACCAGCTCGACCAGAGCGCGGTGTGGCAGGCCATCCTGCTCAACGGGCTGGCGTACCTGCTCTGGGCGATCTTCGGGGTCGGCTTCGGGGTGCTGATCCGCAGCCAGATCGGTGCCACGGTCACCGGGATCCTGCTCTACCTCGCCGGCTACATCGGCGCGGGGATCTTCCTGTCCCAGCTGGCCCAGCGGTTCGGCGACTGGATCAACAACCTGCAGCTCCTCGTCCCGTCGCTGGCCTCGCAGCTGATGACCACCGGCACGGATCTGCCGGGTACCCCGCCGCGCTGGTCCGGCGCGGTGGTCATGATCGGGTACGCGGTGGTGACCGGCGTGATCGGGACACTGATCATGCGAAAGCGGGACATCTCCTGACTCCGACGTCCCGGGTGGGTCGGCGGTCGTCGCCACCCGCCCGGGACAACCGGGGGTGGCCCTCACCGAACGTCGGGACAGAACGGCGCGACTGCCCTCGCCACCCCCCGGACGGATCAGCGGGGGCCCGCCCGGCCAGCCGGGACGACGGGCGTGGTGGTGGGGAGACGGTCGAGTCAGACCCAGTACGGCGGAGAACTCGCAAAACCTGTGAAACGCGACACGGCCCCGATGCGACAATGCTGACGGTTAACGCACGGCGTAGCCTTGGACCCGTCTTTCGACTCAGCCCCCCGGACGGGTGGCAGAAACCGCGTGACACACAACCCGCGTGAAAGAGGCGATTACCGGCCGTGTCGACCCAGCAGACTTCGCAGGAAAATCCATTGGCGGGTTTCGGCCCCAATGAGTGGATCGTCGAGGAGATGTATCAGCGGTACCTCGCCGACCCCACCAGCGTCGACTCGGCCTGGCACGACTTCTTCGCCGACTACCGCCCGGCCGGGCAGGACGGCGCGGCCGCAGCCACGACCGAGGCCCCGAAGAACACCCAGGGTAGCCAGACCGCCACCGAGCGCCCGGCGGGGGCCGCGACCGCGGCACCCGCGGCGAAGCCGGCCGCAGCCCCGGCGGCGAAGCCCGCCCCGGCGACGACCGCGGCGCCGGCCACGGCTCAGCCGGCGAAGCCCGCCGCCGCTGCGGCCAAGTCCGAGACCGCGAAGGCCACCGAGACCGCCGCGAAGCCGGCGGCGCCGGCCAAGCCCAAGGCCGCCCCGGCCAAGGCCGCCGGTGACGGTGGCGCCCAGACCGTCGCGCTGCGCGGAGTGGCCGCCCGGATCGTCCAGAACATGGACGCCTCGCTCTCGGTGCCGACCGCGACCAGCGTGCGGGCCGTACCGGCCAAGCTGCTGGTGGACAACCGGATCGTCATCAACAACCACCTGGCCCGGGGCCGGGGTGGCAAGGTCAGCTTCACCCACCTCATCGGCTGGGCACTGGTCAAGGCGCTCGCCGAGCACCCGGAGATGAACAACTCGTTCACCGAGGTCGACGGCAAGCCGGCGGTGCTCCGGCCGGAGCACGTCAACCTCGGCATCGCGATCGACCTGGCCCGACCGGACGGCAGCCGTACCCTGGTGGTGCCGTCGATCAAGGCCTGCGAGCAGATGGACTTCCGCCAGTTCTGGCAGGCGTACGAGGACATCGTCCGGCGGGCCCGGCGCAACGAGCTGACCATGGAGGACTACGGCGGGACGACGATCTCGCTGACCAACCCGGGCGGCATCGGCACGGTCCACTCGCAGCCCCGGCTGATGGTGGGGCAGGGCACGATCATCGGCGTCGGCGCGATGGAGTACCCGGCGCCGTACCAGGGCATGTCCGAGGACACTCTCGCCGAACTCGCGGTCAGCAAGATCATCACGCTGACCAGCACGTACGACCACCGGATCATCCAGGGCGCACAGTCCGGCGAGTTCCTCAAGATCGTCCACGAACTGGTTCTCGGCGAGCGCGGCTTCTACGACGAGATCTTCACCTCGCTGCGCATCCCGTACGAGCCGGTCCGCTGGGTCCGGGACGTGGCGGTCGGCTCCGAGGGGCAGATCGACAAGAACGCCCGGGTGCTGGAGATCATCCACGCGTACCGGGTGCGCGGGCACCTGATGGCCGACACCGACCCGCTCGAGTTCAAGATCCGCAAGCACCCGGACCTCGACGTGCGCCAGCACGGCCTGACCCTGTGGGACCTCGACCGGACCTTCCCGGTCGGCGGCTTCGCCGGCAAGCAGAAGATGAAGCTGCGCGAGGTCCTCGGTGTGCTGCGGGACTCGTACTGCCGTCGGGTCGGCGTCGAGTACATGCACATCCAGGACCCGGAGGAGCGCCACTGGATTCAGGAGCGGGTCGAGCGCAAGTACGAGAAGCCGGCGCGGGACGAGCAGAAGCACATCCTCAACCGGCTCAACGCCGCCGAGGCGTTCGAGACCTTCCTGCAGACCAAGTACGTCGGCCAGAAGCGCTTCTCGCTGGAGGGTGGCGAGTCGCTGATCCCGCTGCTCGGCGAGGTGCTCGAGTCGGCCGCCGAGAACGACCTCGACGAGGTTGTCATCGGCATGGCCCACCGGGGCCGGCTGAACGTGCTGGCCAACATCGTCGGCAAGCCGTACGAGAAGATCTTCTCCGAGTTCGAGGGCCACCTGGACCCGCGTTCCACCCAGGGCTCCGGTGACGTGAAGTACCACCTCGGCCAGGCCGGCAAGTTCACCACCCCGGACGGCGAGCACTCGACCAAGGTCTCGGTCACCGCGAACCCCTCGCACCTGGAGGCGGTCGACCCGGTGCTGGAGGGCATCGTCCGGGCCAAGCAGGACCGGATCGACCTGAAGCTCGAGGGCTACACGGTGCTGCCGGTGGCCGTGCACGGCGACGCGGCGTTCGCCGGCCAGGGTGTGGTCGCCGAGACACTCAACCTGTCCCAGCTGCGCGGCTACCGCACCGGCGGCACCGTGCACGTGGTGGTCAACAACCAGGTCGGCTTCACCACCGCGCCGGAGTACTCCCGGTCCAGCCTGTACAGCAGTGACGTGGCCCGGATGATCCAGGCGCCGATCTTCCACGTCAACGGCGACGACCCCGAGGCCGTGGTCCGGGTCGCCCGGCTCGCCTTCGAGTACCGGCAGGCGTTCAACAAGGATGTCGTCATCGACATGGTCTGCTACCGGCGGCGCGGGCACAACGAGGGCGACGACCCGGCGATGTCCAACCCCCTGATGTACAAGATCATTGACTCGAAGCGCTCGGTCCGGAAGCTCTACACCGAGGAGCTGATCGGTCGGGGCGACATCACCGTCGAGGACGCCGAGGAGCTGCTCCGCGACTTCCAGGCGCAGCTGGAGCGGGTCTTCAAGGCCACCCGGGACGCCGCCTCGTCGGCGCGGCCCGCCGCCCGGCCCCGCCGGCAGCCGGAGCCGGAGCCGGAGGTCGAGACCGCGACGACCGCCGAGGTGCTCCGGGCGATCGGCAGCGCGCACGTGACGCTGCCGGACGGTTTCACCCCGCACAAGCGGATCCAGCAGCTGCTGGACCGACGCGCCAAGATGGCCGAGTCGGGCAACATCGACTGGGGCTTCGGCGAGATCATCGCGTTCGGCGCGCTGCTGCACGACGGGGTGACGGTCCGGCTCGCCGGGCAGGACTCCCGGCGGGGCACCTTCGTACAGCGGCACGCGGTCGTGGTGGACTCCCGGACCGGCGCCGAGCACAACCCGCTCTCCGCGCTGACCGGCGACCGCTCCCGGTTCTTCGTGCACGACTCGCTGCTCAGCGAGTACGCCGCGATGGGCTTCGAGTACGGCTACTCGGTCGAGAACACCGAGGCGCTGGTGCTCTGGGAGGCGCAGTTCGGTGACTTCGTCAACGGCGCGCAGACCGTGGTGGACGAGTTCATCTCGTCCGGCGAGGTGAAGTGGGCCCAGCAGTCGTCGGTGACGCTGCTGCTGCCGCACGGCCACGAGGGCCAGGGTCCGGACCACACGTCCGGGCGTCCGGAACGGTTCCTCCAGCTCTGCGCCGAGGACAACATGCGGGTCGCCATCCCGACCACCCCGGCGAACCACTTCCACCTGCTGCGCCGCCAGGGCCTCTCGCCGAAGCGCAAGCCGCTGGTGGTGTTCACCCCGAAGTCGCTGCTGCGGCACAAGCTCTGCGTCTCCGACGTCGCGGACTTCACCACCGGCACCTTCCAGCCGGTGCTGGCCGACGGCGCCGGCACGACCGGAGTCACCGGCCCGGCGCCGGAGGCGGTGAAGCGGGTGCTGCTCTGCTCCGGCAAGGTCTACTACGACCTGGCACAGGCGCGGGCCGAGCGGGACATCACCGACACCGCGATCCTCCGGGTCGAGCAGCTCTACCCGCTGCCGGTCGAGGAGCTCCGGGCCGCCCTGGCGCAGTACCCGAACGCCGAGGACTTCGCCTGGGTCCAGGAGGAGCCGGCCAACCAGGGCGCCTGGTCGTTCGTCGCACTCAACCTGCTGGAGCACCTGGAGGGCGTACGGCTGCGCCGGATCTCCCGCCCGGCGGCGGCGGCTCCGGCGGTCGGCTCGGCCAAGATGCACGACGTCGAGCAGGCCGCGCTGATCGAGGCCGCGCTGCCGCGTCCCTGACCGGTTGTCCGGGTGCCCGGGACCGTCAACAACGGTCCCGGGCACCCGATCCGGTCACCGGCGCGGGTCGCATAATCCGAAAGAGGACGTCGTGTACTTCACCGACCGAGGCATCGAGGAACTCGTCGAGCGCCGGGGGACCGAGACGGTGACCCTGGAGTGGCTCGGCGCCCGGCTGAGCGACTTTGTCGACCTCAACCCCGAGTTCGAGACGCCGATCGAGCGGTTCGCCACCTGGCTGGCCCGGCTCGACGACGAGGACGACCTCTGATCGTCGGCCGACCGGTGACGTGACGCACCGGTCGGGGGAGCCCGCCACCGACCGGATCCCGCCCACCGGGCGTCGGAGTTCCGGGGCCTCAGCCCAGGGCGAGCCAGCCGATCAGCACGATCAGCAGGGCGACGACAACCACGACGCCGATGATCAGCGGCAGCCTGGACGGCGGTGCGGCTGCCGGCGCCTCGCCGGAGTGGGCGAAGGCCCGGAACGCCTCCGTGTTGCCGCTGGGGTCACGATGTGGATCAGCCATGCCGAGCACGATAGCGAACGCCGACCAGCGCGAACGTCCCCCACCTGAGCGACCGGACGGTACCGGGTCGTCGGGACAACCCGAACCGACGGCGTACGGCGGGACAAACCGTCCGGGCGGCCGAACGGGACGCCCGGAAAGCTGACCTCGTACGGCGTACCGCCGTCTACCGTCGGTGCTGTGCGCGTCCACCCCTTGGTCGCGGGGCTGACCGCCCTGCTGATGTCGATCGCGCTCACCGCCTGTGGGTGGGCGGTCGCCGCGCCAGCTCCGATGGCGCTGCCGGGTGCGGCGCCGGATCGAACGTACGCGGTCGGCGTGCGTACGCTCGATCTCGGCCGCGGCACCGCCCGCCCACTTCCGGTCACCGTCTGGTACCCGGCCCGGTCAGCACCACCGACCGGATCCGGTACGCCGACACTGGTGCCGGACGCGGAGGTGGCCTCGGGCCGGTTTCCGGTGGTGCTCTTCAGTCACGGCCTGCACAGCCTGCCCGAGATGCACGCCCCGTTGACCACCCGCTGGGCGGCCGCCGGATTTGTCGTCGCCGCGCCGGCCTACCCGGGCACGAAGGCGCGTACGCCCCGGTTCGACCGGGCCGACATCCGCCGACAGCCGTCGGACGCCTGGCGGGCCCTCGACGAGCTCCAACTCCTCGACCGGCAGGCCGGTGACCGGTTCGCCGGGCACCTGGCGCTGGACCGGATCGGCGCGGCGGGTCATTCGGCCGGTGGCTACACGACGGCGGGTCTCTTCACCCCCGGCCACCCGGAGTCGCTGCGCGGCGGCATCGTGATCGCCGGTGCCGGCATGCCCGGTGCCAGCTACGGCGGGCCGGCAGCGCCGCAGCTCTTCCTGCACGGCGACGCGGACTCGGTGGTGCCGCTGACCCGGGGTCGGGGCGCCTACCAGCAGGTGCCCTGGCCGAAGGCGTTCGTCACGCTGCCCGGTCGGGGGCACGGCGAGTTCCTCACCCCCGGTCGTCCCGGCTTCGACCGGACCGTGGCGGTGACGACGGAGTTCCTGCGCTGGACGCTCTACGGTGACCGGGGCGCGCTGGCCGCGCTCCGGGCCGACGCCCGGTCACCCGGGCAGGCCGAGTTCACCGACCTGCTCGGCTGAAAGGAAGGGCCCCTTCTTATCGCCTTCCGTATAGGAAGGGACCCCGGTTGACCCGGTACCGGCCGGGCACAATCAATGGCATGCGCCGACGTCCCGCCCGCCCGGTCCTGACCGGCGCCCTCCTGACCGCGACGCTGGTCGTGGGCCTCGCCGGCTGCTCGGGCGGCCCGGGCCGGCCGACGACGACCCGACCGACCGGCGCGGCGGCGACCAGTCCCTCCCCGGCCGACGCCGGGCCGACCAGCGGTGTCGCACCGTCCCGGCGTTTCGGAGTCGGGGTACGCGAGTTGGCGTTCAACCGGGGCGGGAACCGGCCGCTGCCGGTCACCGTCTGGTATCCCGCCCCGGGCTCGGCCGGCGGCACGCCGACGTCGGAGGCGCCGGTGGCGGCGGGGCGTTTCCCGGTCGTGCTGTTCAGTCACGGCCTGACCGGGCGTCCGGAGGACTACCGCGCCCTGCTCGTACGCTGGGTGGCGGCGGGTTTTGTGGTGGCGGCACCGACCTATCCGCACACCAGCCGGGGCACCCGGGGCGGTGTGCAGGTGCTCGACGTGGTCAACCAGCCGGCCGACGCGTCGTACGTGCTGACCGCTCTGTTGGCCCTGGCCGACCGGTCCGGTGACCTGTTCCGTGGTCACCTGGACCCGGACCGGGTCGCCGCGGCCGGCCACTCGGCGGGCGGGGTGACCACCATCGGGTTGTTCACCGCCGGCCGCGACGCCCGGCTCGACGCCGGCATCGTGCTGGCCGGCACCGCCCTCGGCGTCGGTACGGCGTTCGCCGGCACCGCCGCACCCCAGCTCTTCGTGCACGGCGCGCTGGACCAGGTGGTGTCGTACCGGGCCGGCAAGGCGGCGTACGACCGGGTGCCCTGGCCCAAGGCGATGCTGACGCTGCCCGACGGCGACCACGGCCAGGCGCTGCTCGGCCGGGACCAGCGGGCGCTGGCGGTGGTGGCCGGCACCACGGTCGAGTTCCTGCGCTGGACACTGTACGGCGATCCGCGAGCGAAGCGCCGGCTGCCGGAACAGGCGGTCCGGGGCGGGCTCGCCACCCTCGACGACCACCTCTGAGCGTGCCGGCCCGGCGACACCACGGCACGGGGTGACGCCGGGCGCGGGGACCGGAACACCGTCCGGTCCGGGGCCGACCGGTTGGCCCGGCGGGGTACGGCCGGCCGGGACCGGTCGCACCCCGCCGGAGCGGATCACCCCACCACGGGTCGGCGGGTGTCGACGAAGAGGTTCGTCGCCCGGTCCCAGGTGAGGCCGCGCTGGGTCGGTCGGGCGATCACGCCGTACCGGTAGTTGCGGCCGAACACGTTCGCGCGCAGCTGGATGTTGACGGCGTTGAGATCGGCCCGTACGCCGATCGAGTAGTTCCCGCCGTTGCAGTAGTTGCCCTCGAAGACGAGGTTCTCCACGACCGGCCCGGTGGTCGAGCCGATCATCAGGCAGGCGTTGAACGGGTCCCGGGTCACCGGGTTGTACGCCTCCAGCGAATTGCCCCGGACCACGATGTTGGACGCGCCGGTGGTCTGCAGCGCGTCGTTGTGTGAACCGGGTTGCCGCTTGAGGTGGTGGATCCAGGAGTTCTCGACGACCACGTCGCTGCCCAGCCGGGGACCGTCGATGACGTTGCTGATGTCGACCCGCCGCAGCGTGTACTCGCCGCAGCAGACCGCCGCCGAGTTCCGACCCATTCCGTCGATCTCGACATCCTCGACCAGGAGGTTGTCCGCCCCGTCGGTGCGGATCGAGTAGTTGCTGTCGCAGGTGATCCGGGACTTCCGGATGATGACGTTCCGCGCGGTGACCGTGACGCAGCCCTTGATGTCGAGTCCACTGACCACCACGCCGTCCTGGGCCAGCTTGAGCGAGCCGGAGGCCTTGAGTTTCGTGCCGGCGGGCACCCCGGTGTTGTCCGGGCCCGGGAACGACGTGGGGATGGCGAGGTTCGGAGCGGTGGTCTTGGTCGCCCCCGCCCCGGGCTTGGCCTCGCTCGACGGAGTACCGCCCGGGCTGGCACCGGGCGTCGGGCTCGGCTCCGACGGGGCCGGTTCGTCCTGGTCGGGTGGCAGTTCGCCGGCCGCGACCGGCTCGCCGTTCCACGTCGAGTCGACAATGGTCGCCGGCGCGTCGGCCGAGTGCAGGAAGCCGAACCGGCATCCGGTGACCTGCACTTTCCGGGCCGTGTAGTTGCCGAATACGAGACCATTGGTCCGCGGCTTGGTGCATTGAATGGTGGTGTTCTCGATCAGCGCCCCGGTAACACCCTCGAAGATCCGTACGGCGTGCGCTCCCCCGTACCTGACGGCGGTATTCCTGATCGTGACGTCGTCGGCCTTGATGTGCACGTATCCGTCGATCTTCCGGCCGTCCAGCACCGTACCGGCTTTGGTGATCGTCACCGACCCGTCACCACTGCTCGCGACCGCGACGCCGATTCCGGCGAGGATGATCCCCAACGTTGCCGAGCCCACCACCAGGGAACGAGGGGTACGCCAGGAACGCCGGCGCGTTCCTCGCATTGATCGTGATTGACGTCGCTTATTCTGGCCTGACAGTGAGAAATTCTTCAAGATCCCGACTCCTTCGCCGTACACATCGTCCGCGATCAGCGGGGCGGAACGGGACGACTGTACCCGCCGTACCCAAGGGGTCGGAGGCGCGAAAAAATGGGGACAAACCCAACCTTTAGTTTTCTTGAAGTCCGCCTTTAGGCCGACTTACCAGCGCTTTTTCGACGGCTTTTCCTGCCCCGGTGTCCGTTTCGATTGCTGGCAAAACGTCCGGATTTTCAAATGCCGCCGCCGCGCGTGTCCGGGCGCGCCCGAACAGCAGGCCGCGCTCACCGTCACCCTCGCTGCCGCCGCCGCGCGTCTCCGAGGGCACCACCCGGCCGACGGGTCAGGCACGCTCGCACGCCCCCCGTCCCGGCCGGGCGAACGCTGGAACTACGTGGTGTGGTCCAGGACCACCTTGCCGAAGATCCCACCGGAGTGCAGGCGGGCGAACGCCTCGTCGACCCGGGAGAAGCCGTGCACCCCGTCGATCACCGGCCTGATCCCCCGTGCCACGCAGAGGTCGAGCAGCTCGGCGAGTTCCGCCGCAGTGCCCATGGTCGAACCGAGGATCTCCAACTGCATGGCGAAGACCCGACGCAGGTTCACCGTCGGCTCGTGACCGGCGGTGGCTCCGCTGACCACGATCCGGGCCCCGGGAGCGGCCGACTTCAACGAATGGTCGAACGTCGCCGCGCCGACCGTCTCGATCACCACGTCCACCCGTTCCGGCAGCCGCGCCCCGGGTGCCACCGCCGTGGCGCCCAGCGCGGCGATCCGCTCCCGCTTCGCCGGGTCGCGGCTGGTCGCGTACACCCGTTTGCCGAGCGCGACCGCGAGCACCACCGCCGCGGTGGCCACCCCGCCGCCAGCCCCCTGGACCAGCACCGATCCGCCGTCGGCCAGCCGTCCCCGGGTGGTGAGCATCCGGTACGCGGTCAACCAGGCCGTCGGCAGACAGGCCGCCTCGACAAAGGACATCCCGGCCGGCTTCGGCACCAGGTTGGCCCGGGGCACCGCGACCCGCTCCGCCAGTGTGCCCGGATGGTGCTCGGAGAGCAGCGACAGCCCGCGCGGGTCGGCCGGATCCGGGACGACCGGAAAGACGACCACCTCGTTGCCGTCCGGGTCGACGCCGGCCGCGTCACAGCCGAGGATCATCGGCAGTCGGTCCGCGGCCAGCCCGACACCACGCAGCGACCACAGGTCGTGGTGGTTCAGCGAGCTGGCCCGGACCTCCACCGTCACCCAGTCCGGGTCCGGATGCGTCGGCTCGGGTCGCTCGCCGACCACCAGCGCGGCGAGCGGATCGTCGGCGTCGAACCTCGAGGCGTACGCGGCACGCATGATCGACACGTTACACGCGTACGCCGTACCCGGACAGCGCCGCGAGCTGGCGCCGACGGGTCAGGCCCGGGCGACGCCGTCCCGTCGGGCCGCCTCGGCCACCGCGTCCGCCACCGCCGGCGCCACCCTCGGGTCGAGCGGCGACGGCATGATGGCGTCGGCCCGCAACTGCCCGGCGGCGACGGCGGTCGTGCCGTCCCACTCCCCCTCGACGGCGACCGCGGCGATCGCGTCCGCGGCCGCCACCTTCATGCCCTCGGTGATCCGGACCGCCCGGGCCGCCAGCGCGCCCCGGAAGATGCCGGGGAAGGCGAGCACGTTGTTGATCTGGTTGGGGTAGTCACTGCGTCCGGTGGCGACCACGGCGGCGTACCGGGCGGCAACCTCCGGGTGCACCTCGGGGGTCGGGTTCGCCAACGCGAAGATGGCGCCGCCCGGGGTCATCCCGGCCAGCGCCTCCTCCGGGATCTGTCCGCCCGAGACCCCGATCAGCACGTCGGCGCCGCGCAGCGCCTCCACCATGCCGCCGGCCCGTCCGGCCGAGTTGGTCAGTTCGGCCAGTTCGGCCTTGGTCGCGGTCAGGTCGGTCCGGTCCCGGTGCAGGATGCCGCGTGAGTCGCAGACCACCACCTCGGCCGGGTTCACTCCTCCGGCCACCAGCATCTTCGTCACCGCGACCCCGGCGGCGCCGGCGCCGCTGACCACCACCCGCAGGTCACCGAGTTTCCGGTTGAGCAGCGTGGCCGCGTTACGCAGCGCGGCGAGCACCACCACGGCGGTGCCGTGCTGGTCGTCGTGGAAGACCGGGATCGACAGCGCCTCGTCGAGCCGACGCTCGATCTCGAAGCACCGGGGCGCGCTGATGTCCTCCAGGTTGATCCCACCGAAGGACGGCGCCAGCGCGGTCACCACCGCCACGATCTCGTCCACGTCCTGCGTGTCCAGACAGACCGGCACCGCGTCCACGCCGCCGAACTGCTTGAACAGCACGGCCTTGCCCTCCATCACCGGCATCGCGGCCCGGGGCCCGATGTTGCCCAGCCCGAGTACGGCGGAGCCGTCGGTGACCACCGCGACGGTGTGCGACACCCAGGTGTACTCGTCGACCAGGGCGGGGTCGGCGGCGATCGCCTCGCAGACCCGGGCGACCCCCGGGGTGTACGCGAGGGAGAGATCCTCCCGGGTGGTCAGCGGAACGGTCGAGGCGACCGCCAGCTTGCCGCCACGGTGCAGGGCGAAGGCCGGGTCGGTGGGATCCACGACAGGAGATGGCGGGTCCACGGCAGGGGATGACATGGTGACTCCAGGATCGTCGAGCAGATGAGGCGGCCGGTTGGACGCGAGATCGGCGATCGCCGGCAGCGGTGCGGGGGTCACCCGGTTATGAGATACAGAGCATAGTGGCGGGTCGCGGATCTGGTGCCGCGCAGGGGTCTTACCAACTGGTAACGGATGACTTACCGATTGGTAACCCGATCGCCGCGTCCCGCCCGGCGACCGAACCACCGTGGACGTGGCCAGTACCGCAGCACCACCCGGCCCCACACGTCGGCCACTCCGTACGCCCGCGAGTCGTCGGTGACGAAGCTGTTGTCGCCGCGCAGCCACCAGCCACCGTCGACGGCGCGCTCCGCGCGCTTGACCACGAGCAGTCCGGGTCGGCCACGGAACTCGGCGACCACCAGATCGCCGGCCCGGACAGCCCGGCCACCGCGCCGGACCAGCACCGCGTCACCGTGCCGGAGCGTCGGCACCATCGACGGGCCCACCACCAGAACGGCGAAAAGGGGCGCCCGGGGACGGCTCCCGTCTGCGGCGATGTCGGGGGACACCGAGTTTCACCTCCGCC
Source organism: Plantactinospora sonchi (assembly GCF_036422035.1). Classification (NCBI taxonomy): domain Bacteria; kingdom Bacillati; phylum Actinomycetota; class Actinomycetes; order Micromonosporales; family Micromonosporaceae; genus Plantactinospora; species Plantactinospora sonchi. The sequence goes on along the minus strand of NZ_JAZGQK010000001.1, from coordinate 302,717 downwards.
CCTTGGGAGACATATCGCAGGAGTAGTGTCGTCCTGGATCATCACAGACTTGCTATGGAGGATCCCATGCGGCTTCCGCGCATCTTCACGCCACGCATCGTCGCCAGCGCGCACTGCGATCTGCCCTGTGGCGTCTACGACCCGGCCCAGGCCCGGATCGAGGCCGAGTCGATCAAGGCGATCGACGAGAAGTACCAGGCGAACACCGATCCCGAGTTCCGTACCCGGGCGCTGATCATCAAGGAGCAGCGCGCCGAGCTGGTCAAGCACCACCTCTGGGTGCTCTGGACCGACTACTTCAAGCCCCAGCACTTCGAGAAGTACCCGCAGCTGCACCAGCTCTTCAACGAGGCCACCAAGCTGGCCGGCGGTGGTGGCGGCACCAAGGCGACCACCGACGCGAGCAAGGCCGACGAGCTGCTGCAGAAGATCGACGAGATCGCGAAGATCTTCTGGGAGACCAAGCAGGCCTGAGTTCCCGGTCGGCGCCCGCCGGTACGTCGTCACCAGGGCGTCATCGGCGCGGTCACCCGGGGCGACGATCCGGCCGGCACGCCTGGCGGGCGTGCCGGCCGCCGTCGCGGCGCGGAGCCGTGGCGCGTGCCGTTGACGCAGAGCCGCCGCCCCGGCAGGTGAACGCGCACAGCCGGGCACGCGACGGTCCGGTAGAGTCCCGTACGGGGGATTATTTTGGTGACACCGCTGACCACGCCATCGACGACCGGCGACGACGTCGTCCTCCTGACCGTGCCCGCTGACGGCGGCTACCTGGGCGTGCTGCGTACCGCCACCGCCGGGTTGGCCGCCCGGCTGCACTTCGCCCTCGACGAGATCGAGGATCTGCGGATCGCCGTCGACGAGGCCTGCGCGATGCTGCTCGCCGTCGCGACCCGGGACGCCGAACTCGACTGCCGGTTCGCGGTGACCGAGGACGCGCTGACCGTCGAGGTCGCCGTCCCGACCGTACGCGGATCCCGGCTGCCGGCGGAGTCGTCCTTCGCCTGGAAGGTGTTGACCGCGTTGACCACCTCGGCCTCGGCCGTGGTGTCCGACGGTCGCGCGACGATCACACTGCTCACCCGCCGGTCCGGCGGAGTCTGAAGCGGTCGCCGCCCCGCCCGGCGGCGGTCCGGGCGCCGCCGGTCCACCCGTCGAGGGGACCGGATCGGGGTCGGCTGCCGGCCCGCGCCGACGGCCGGATCAGCGGCCGGAGATCAGCGCCGTTCCACGCCGAAGCCGAGCGCCCGGTTCGTCGGCGGACTCAACAGCAGGCCGCAGACCAGCAGGCCGAGCACGATGAACGGACTGCCCAGCCAGCCCAGTCCGCCCTGCAGCATGTAGTAGCCGATCGGCAGCAGCATGAGCTGCAGCACCATGGCCGGAGCCCGGGCCCCGGCCCGGCGGCGGCCCAGCGCGACGGCCAGCGCCCACAGTACGGCCGCGCCGATCCCCGCGAACGCGGTGACGAAGAGCGCGTTGACCAGATCGGTGGCGGTCGCCGTGACTGTCTCGTACACCAGGAAGACCACCAGTAGCGCCAGCCCGACCGCCTCGGCGCGGAGCAGCCACACCGCCCCGAGCAGTTGGCCGGGGAGCGGTTCGGAGTCGCTTGTCACGGCCGCCACGATACTCGGCGGCGCGCGGTACAGTGCCGCCCATGCGGGCCATCCTGGTGGTCAACCCGAAGGCCACCACCACCACGGGACGGGGCCGGGACGTGCTCGTCCGCGCGCTCCGCAGCGAGGTCGACCTCACCGTCGAGTACACCCGACGGCGTGGGCACGCGATGGCGCTCGCCCGGGCGGCGGTCCGGGAGGGTGTCGACCTCGTGGTGACGCTGGGTGGCGACGGCACGGTGAACGAGGTGGTCAACGGGCTGATGGCGGGGACGCCGGGCGACGGCGACGCGCCGCCGCCGGCCGATCGCCGGCCGGCCCTCGCCCCGGTCCCCGGTGGTTCGACCAACGTCTTCGCCCGGGCACTGGGCCTGCCGAGCCAGTGGCCGGACGCGACCAGCGTGATCCTCGAGGCACTGCGGCTCGGACGGTCCCGCACCATCGGCCTCGGTCGTGCCGACGACCGGTACTTCACCTTCTGCGCGGGGCTGGGGCTGGACGCCGCGGTGATCAACCGGGTGGAGCGGGCCCGCCGCCGGGGCCGGGTCTCCACCCCCACGCTCTATCTCCGGTCCATCGCGGAGCAGTACCTCTTCGGCGCGGAACGCCGGCACCCCACCATCACGCTGGAACGTCCCGGTGAGCCGGCGCAGGCCGAACTCGCCACGGTGGTGATCCAGAACACCGCACCCTGGACCTACGTCGGGCGACGCGAGGTGAATCCGAATCCGGACGCCTCGTTCGACCTCGGCCTGGACGTGCTGGCCGTCCGCCGGCTGCGGGTGCCGAGCACCACTCGGATGGTGAGCCAGATGCTGGCCCGCCAACCGGACCCGCGCGGCCGGCAGATACTGCGGCTGCACGACCTGGACGAGTTCACCCTGGTGTCCGAGCGTCCGCAGGCGTTCCAGGTGGACGGCGACTACCTCGGCGAGCGGGACAAGGTGCGATTCACATCTGTCACGGCCGCACTAAGAGTAATCTGCTGACGCTGGGGTACAGCGACCGACAGACGAGCTCGAAGCGACGGACCAGGACGGTGCCGGAAATGCCAGCAATGTCGGGTGGACTGTACTATATTGATTCTCGGCTGTGGCGCACCGGGTTCCGACAAGGGCGGGGATCCGGACAAATGGGTCGTGACCTGTCTCACCTGCCTAGAGTTTTTCCGGGCGTTACCCTTGACATCGCGGGAGTTCGTGAAAGTATTCACAAGCGAACTTGAGTTACCGGAACATTGCGTGGACGCGCCCGACGGCGAGGGTCCTCCGCGGGTTCCACAAACACAAAGCCTGCTCTCGGCTGCCGAAGCGATGGCCACGACCGTCGTGATCGACACCGCAGACGCATAAAGAAAGATCCAGCAAGCACTGCCGCCCACCCAGAATGAGGAGTGTTGCCGCCATGGACTGGCGCCACCATGCTGCCTGCCGCGACGAGGACCCGGAGCTGTTCTTCCCGATCGGGACGTCCGGCCCTGCCGTGCTGCAGGTCGAGCAGGCCAAGGCCGTCTGCCGGCGTTGCTCCGTGACCGACGAGTGCCTGCAGTGGGCCCTCGAATCCGGTCAGGACGCCGGGGTCTGGGGCGGAATGAGCGAAGAAGAGCGGCGCGCCGTCAAGCGCCGCGGCGGCCTCCGGGTCCTGCGCGCTCACTCCGCCTGATCGACTGATCGACCGCACCGAAGCAACGAACGTCCCGGGGGATCCCCTCCCCCGGGACGTTCTGCTTTTCGAATACGACGAGTATCGAGAAGAATTCATTCTGCCCAACCTCTGCCGAACGGCACGAGAAGATGATTCACCATAGGTGCCCGTCACGGTCCCGATCGTGAGAACACCATCACAGATCTGATCGCCACGCACACGCTCCGCCAATCAACCGGGAAGGTTTCGGCGGCCCGCACACGCTCCGTAACCCTCGGTATCGTTGATCACGCTGAGTGGTGGGGTTCATCAGCCCGAGCCAGCACCAGACGGGCCAATTCGGGCGCGTCCCCGAGCGGCGCGGCCAACGCGACCGCACCCGCCTGCCGCGCCGACTCCATCGCCGTCTCGTAGAGCCGCCCGGGAGCGAGGAAGTAGGTGGCCACCGCCACCCGTCGGGCGCCGGCCGCCCGTAGCTCCGCCACGGCGGCGCCAGCGGTCGGCGGCGACGCGGAGGCGTACCCGACCCGGGTCGGCACGTTCAACACGGCAGCGAGCGCCTCAGCCGCCCGCTCGACCGTACGCCGGGCAGCGGCGTCCCGGGTGCCGGCGGCGGCCAGCACCACACCGTCCACCGCGTCGTCACCACCGGCCGACAACGGTCCGGCGACCTCGGTCAGCCGACGGCAGAGCCCGGCCAGCAACTCGGGATGCGGCCCACCCCCGGTCGGCCCGAGGACCCCGGTGATCCGTACCGGGATCCGCAGCCCGGCGCTCCGGGCCGCCACGACGGCGTCGGGGATGTCGACCCGGCCGTGATAGGCCGCGGTGAGCAGCAACGGGACCAGCACCACCGCCGGATGGCCGGCGGCCTCCAACTCGGTCAGCACGGTGGCCGGCCGCGGCGGGGCATGGTCGAGGTAGCTGGCCCGCACCAGCAGGCCGGGCCGGGCCGCCGCGACGGCGCGGGCGAGCGCCTCGGTCGCCACCGCGGCCCGGCGGTCCCGGCTGCCGTGCGCCACCAGCACGACCGGGTCCGATCCGTCGGTCAGACGTGCAGACCGCACTCGGTCTTCTCGAACATCGCCCACCGGCCGGCCCGCGGGTCCTCCCCCGCCTTGGTCCGCCGGGTGCAGGGCCAGCAGCCGATCGAGGTGTAGCCCTGCCGGAACAGCTCGTTCACCGGGATGTTCCACCGGGCGATGTACGCGTCGACGTCGGCCTGGGTCCACGCCGCGATCGGATTCACCTTGATCTTGCCGCGACGCGGGTCGAAGCCCACCACCGGCGTGTTCGCCCGGGTCGGCGACTCGTCACGGCGCAACCCGGCCGCCCAGGCGTCGTAGTCGGCCAGCGCCCGCTCCAGCGGCTCCACCTTGCGCAGCCCGCAGCACTCGTCGGGTGCCCGGGAGAAGAGCCGGGGGCCGTACTCGCCGTCCTGCTGGCCGACGGTCTGCCGGGGCCGGATGGAGCGCACGTTGACCGGCAGCGTCCGGGCCACGGTGTCGCGTACCCTCAGCGTCTCCGGAAAGTGCAGCCCGGTGTCGAGGAAGACCACGTCGACGCCGGGGGCCACCCGGGAGACCACGTGGGCGAGGACGGCGTCCGCCATCGAACTCGTCACGCAGAACCGGTCGCCGAACTCCTCGGCCGCCCACCGGGCGATCTCCTGGGCCGGCGCGCCCTCCAGCTCACGGTTGGCCTGCTCGGCCAGCGCCCGCAGCTCCTCCGGGCTACGCCGGGCCGGGTCGGCCGGCGCCTGCGGGCCGAGTTTCACCAGGCCGAGGTTGGCTGCCACAACCGGACTCATGACGGGTTCCCCTCGGTCGAGACGGCAGCGGCGAGCAGCCCGGTGAACTTCACCGTGAAGACCCGGGCACAGGCGCGGCACTCCCAGGCACCGTGCGACTCGGCGTGGGGCCGCAGGTCCTCCTCACCGCAGTAGGGGCAGTACATCGGCGCGGCTCGGGTGTCACCACTCATCGCAGTTCCTCCTCGTCGACTCGCACGACCCAGTTCGCGAAGCTCTCGTCGGCGGTGCGCCCGGCCAGGTAGCGGCGGGTGAGCCGCTCGACGTACCCGGGAAGCTCCTCCGCGGTGGTCTTGAGGCCGCGCAGTTTGCGGCCGAAGCCGGCGCTCTGGCCCTCCGCCATGCCCAGGCCGCCGCCCAGATGCACCTGGAATCCCTCGACCTGGCGGCCGTCCGGTCCGACCACCAGCTGGCCCTTGAGCCCGATGTCGGCGGTCTGGGTCCGCGCGCAGGCGTTCGGGCAGCCGTTGATGTGGATGCTCAGCCCGCTCTCGCCCACGTCGACACCGGCCAGCCGCTCCTCCAGCCGGGCCACCAGTTCCTGGCCCCGGGCCTTGGTCTCGACGATGGCCAGCTTGCAGTACTCGATGCCGGTGCAGGCCATGGTGTCCCGCCGCCAGACCGACGGGTACGGCTCCAGACCGATCCGGCGCAGCGCCACCACCAGCGACTGCGTCCGCTCCGGCGGCACGTCGAGCACCAGCAGCTTCTGGTACGGCGTGAGCCGGACCCGGCCGCTGCCGTGCTCGGCGGCGGCGTCGGCGAGTTCGGCGAGCTGGGTGCCGGAGGTCCGGCCGACCACCGGCGCCGCCCCGACGTAGTTGAGCCCGTCCCGCTGCCGGTGCACCCCGATGTGGTCGATCGGCTTGCCCGGCAGCTCCGGCGCCGGACCGTCCAGCAGGCTCCGGCCGAGGTACTCCTTCTCCAGCACCTCGCGGAACTTCTCCACGCCCCAGTCGGCGACCAGGAACTTCAGCCGGGCCCGGTGCCGCAGCCGCCGGTAGCCGTAGTCGCGGAAGATGCCGACCACGCCGGCCCAGACGTCCGGCACCTCGTCCAGCGGCACCCAGACACCGAGCCGCTGCGCCAGCATCGGGTTGGTGCTCAGCCCGCCGCCGACCCAGAGGTCGAACCCGGGCCCGTGGTCCGGGTGTTCGACGCCGAGGAAGGCGATGTCGTTGACCTCGTACGGCGTGTCGACCAGCCAGGAGATCGACGATTTGAACTTGCGGGGCAGGTTGGAGTACGCCGGGTCGCCGACATACCGCCGGACGATCTCGTCGATCGCCGGGGTCGGGTCGAGCAGCTCCCGCTCGGCGACGCCGGAGACCGGGCTGCCGAGCACGACCCGGGGGCAGTCGCCGCACGCCTCGGTGGTCTGCAGCCCGACCGCCTCCAGCCGGCGCCAGATCTCCGGCATGTCCTCGACCCGGATCCAGTGCAGCTGGATGTTCTGCCGGTCGGTGATGTCGGCGGTGTCCCGGGCGAACTCGCGGGAGATCTCGGCGACGACGCGCAACTGCGCCAGGTTGAGCTGCCCGCCGTCGATCCGGACCCGGAGCATGAAGTACTCGTCTTCCAGCTCGTGCGGCTCCAGCACGGCGGTACGTCCGCCGTCGATCCCGGCCTTGCGCTGGGTGTAGAGCCCCCACCAGCGGAACCGTCCCCGCAGGTCGGCGGGGTCGATCGAGGCGAAGCCCCGGTGCGCGTAGATGCTCTCGATCCGGGCCCGTACGTTGAGCGGGTTGTCGTCCCGCTTGCTGCGTTCGTTGGGGTTGAGCGGTTCACGGTGTCCGAGCGCCCACTGCCCCTCACCACGCGGGCGGCGCGCCGGCCGGGCCGGCCGGGCCGGAGCAGCCGCCGGGTCGCTTGTGGCGCCGGGTCGGGCCGGGGTACTGCTGACCGCCATCGCGGCGTCCTCCGTTGTCGGGTGCGGCGGAACGGGCGCGCAACCGACGGCGTTCGGCCGATCGGGCCGGCGACGGTGTCGACGACGACGTGTCAGAGGGCCGGCGCGGTGCGCGCCCGGGACGGAAAGGTCCAGGCGACGTCAGTGGGCCGGACAGATCGCGCTGCGAACGCGGCCGTAGTCGACGTGGCGACGGGAGGTGAAACCCGGCCTCGCGAAACGGCGCACGGCGGCGGTCATACCCGTCATGGTCCCACATCCATATCCTCCGGACCACAGTCGCCGGCGGGGATCCCGACTGGCGGACCCGCTGTGGCGGAGTTCACGCTACTATTCCTCGTACCAGGGCAAATGCGACAGACAGCGCCCTGTCAGACAGTCCCCCGGGCACGCGGGCGGCGGGTCGCGAACCGGGATCCCGACCGGACAGGTAATCGAGGCGGCGGTAGTGGGCGGTCCCGCGCCGAATCGGCTCCGCCAGGCGCTCTGGTTGTGGCCGGCCCTGGCGACACTGCTGATCACCGCCGTCCAGCTCGACGGGGCCCCACTCTGGCGGGACGAGCTGGCCACCTGGAGCGCGGCGACCCGACCGGTCGGCGACCTGCTGCGGCTGGCCGGCCACATCGACGCGGTGAGCACGCCGTACTACCTGCTCGTCCACGCCTGGATCGCGGTCGCCGGCGACTCGGTGACCGCCCTGCGCCTGCCGTCCACGTTCGGCATGGCCGGAACCGCAGGGCTCACCACCGTCCTCGGCACCCGGCTGTTCGGTGCCCGTACCGGGTTGCTCGCCGGGTTGCTCTTCGCGGTACTGCCCAGCACGTCCCGGTACGGCCAGGAGGCCCGCCCGTACGCGTTCGCCAGCCTGCTCGCGGTGCTGGCCACCCTGCTGCTGGTCCGGGCCCTGGACCGACCGGGCTGGCTGCGGTGGACCGGCTACGCCGTGGCCGTGGTCGGACTGGGTCTGGCCAACCTCTTCGCGGTCAGCGTGGTCGCCGGGCACGCGGCCGCCGTCGCACTCGACTGGCGCACCCGGCGGACCGGCCAGACCGCCGGCGGGCAGGACGGCGACGGCCCGGAGGACCCCGGCGGGCAGTACGGCGAGGGCCGGGAGAACCCCGGCGGGCAGCACGGAGGCGGCCGGGTCGCCGGATGGTCGATCGCGGTCGCGGCGGCGGCGGTGCTGTTGGCGCCGCTGGCGGTGTTCGGCCGTGGACAACAGGGCCGGCAGCTCAACTGGGTGGAACGGCCCGGGCCGGGCGATCTGGTCGACCTGCCGGCCACCCTCACCCAGGCGAGCACCCTCGGCGGCGTGCTGCTCGGGCTGGCCGCCGTCGGGCTGGCCGGCGCCGGCCGGTGGCGGCCGGTACTCGCAGTCACCGTGCTGCTGCCGGTGGCACTGCTCTTCGTCGGCGGGCAACTCACCCCGCTCTGGGTGCCGCGTTACCTGCTGTTCGTACTGCCCTTCTGCTGTCTGCTCGCGGCCACCACACTCGCCCCGCTCCGACTCCCCGCCGGGGTGGCGATCGTGCTGGTCACCGGCCTGGTCGGCGCACCGGAGCAGCGTGCGGTCCGGCGGACCCACGAGACGCCCCGCAGTGCCGAGGTCGACTACCCGGCGGCGGCCCGGATCATCGCGGCCGGTCAGCGGCCCGGTGACGGGATCGTCTACTCGCCGCGCAGCGGATGGGCCTTCCTCGACGTGGCGATCGCGTACGAGTTGCGTCGTGACCGCCCCCGGGACGTGCTGCTGCGGCAGGACGCGGTACGCAGAGCCGATCTCTGGCCCAGCGAGTGTCCCGTACCCGCCACCTGTCTGGACTCCGTCGACCGGGTCTGGCTGCTCATCTGGGGAGAACGGACCGATCCGCTCGCCGGGGTCGCGGCGGCGAAGGCGGAACCGCTGCGTACCCGGTTCCGCCTGGACGGACGGTGGACGGTCCCCGGTCTGACCGTGGCACTGCTGACCCGGGCCGGCTGACCGTCGACGGTCAGCGGACCAGCGGAACCACGAGCAGAGCCTCGGTGCCGCAGCCGTCCCGGTTGCGCAGTTCGATCGTGCCGCGCAACTCCCCGGTGGCCAGCGCCCGGACGATCTGCAGGCCGAGTCGGCTGCCCTGGTCGGCGTCGAAGTCCGCCGGCAGGCCCCGCCCGTTGTCGGCGACCGTCACGTGCAACTGCTTGCGGGAGCGGTGCGCCGAGACCACCACCTCGGGCGGTTCGGTCACCGGCTGGGCGGTGGTCTCCTCGGCCGGCCGGTTGGCCGGCCCGGCCGGGCCGGCGTCGGCCGGCCCCGGGTCGGCCGGGCTGCCGGCATCGGCGGGGTTGCCGGCGTCGGCCGGGCGGGAGCCGCTCTCGGCCGGTGGCGGGAAGGCGTGCTCGACCGCGTTGAGCAGGAGTTCGTTCAGCACGATCACCAACGACGTGGCGATCTCCGCCGGCAGTACCCCGAAACTGCCCTGCCGGCTCATCCGGACCCGTACCTCGGTCGCCGCGACCTCGGCGGCGGCCGCCGCCACCCGGTCGACGATGCCGTCGAACTCGACCGCCTCGTCGCTCGACATCGAGAGGGTCTCGTGCACCAGCGCGATCGAGGCGACCCGACGTACCGACTCCTCCAGGGCGGCCCGGGCCGCCGGGATGCCGACCCGGCGGGCCTGCAGCCGGAGCAGCGCGGCGACCGTCTGCAGGTTGTTCTTCACCCGGTGGTGGATCTCCCGGATGGTCGCGTCCTTGGTGATCAGGGCGCGGTCGCGGCGGCGTACCTCGGTCATGTCGCGGACCAGGACCAGCGCGCCGATCGGCACTCCGGCGGGCATCAGCGGCAGCGCCCGGGTGAGCACGGTGGCGCCGCGCGCCTCGATCTCCCGTCGGGGCGGTGCCTCACCGCGCAGCGCCGCGAGCACCCGGTTCGCCGCCTCGGTCCCCTCCAGCGGGTCGGCGGCGAGCCGGCCGTTCAGTGCCGCGAGGTCCTCACCGACCAGGTGCGAGGCGAAACCCAGCCGCCGGTACGCGGACTGCGCGTTCGGGCTCGCGTAGGTGACCTTGCCCTGCGCGTCGAGCCGGATCAGGCCGTCGCCGACCCGGGGGGCGGTGGTGGTCTCCCCGGGGTGCCGGGCGGGGGGAAACGTCCCGTCCGACAGCATCTGGGCGAGATCGTCGGCGGTGGTGAGGTAGTTCAGCTCCAACTGGCTCGGGGTCCGGGCGGTGGAGAGGTTGGTGTCCCGGCCCACCACCGAGATCACCTCGCCGGACTCGCCGTCGCCGGCACGCAGCCGTACCGGGATCGCCTCGTGCCGGGCCGGGGTGTCGCCGTACCAGACCGGGTCGCCCTCCCGCCAGATCCGGCCCTGGGTGTAGGCGATCGCCAGGTGTGCCACCTCCGGACCGCCGACGATCCGACCGACCTGGTCGTCCTGGTACGCCGTCGGGGCGGTGGTCGGCCGCACCTGGGCGACGCAGACGAAGGCGTCGGTCCCGCTGACCGGCACCCAGAGGAGCAGATCCGCGAAGGACAGGTCGGAGAGGAGTTGCCATTCGCCGGCCACCCGGTGCAGATGGTCGATGTCGACCGGACGCAGAGCGGTGTGCTCCTCGGCGAGATCACGCAGCGTGGACACGGGGCAAGCCTGCCATGCCCACCACCACGGCGGGTACCGGAGAAGGCGCCAGAGCGCGACGTGACCTCGGTCGCACCGCGCCGGCGGACCGACTCAGAGCGTCGAGGTGACCTTGTGCAGCCCGCGCGGGGCGTCCGGGTCCTCGCCCCGGGCCAGCGCCAGGGCGAGGGCGAGGCGCTGCACCGGCAGAATGTCCAGCAGTGGCGCATAGCGCTCGTCGACCTGCGGTACCGGCATCCGGGCCGCGGCGCCGGGCACGTCTGCCGGGCCGACCACGACCAGGTCCGCCCGCCGCTCGCCGACCTTGGTGACCACCTCGCGCATCGCCGTACCGCCGGGTCCGGCTCCGACCACGGCGAGGACCGGGACGTCCGGGTCGGTCATGGCCAACGGGCCGTGCAGCAGGTCGGCGCCGGAGAAGGCGAGCGCCGGCAGGTACGACGTCTCCATCAGCTTCAGCGCGGCCTCCCGGGCGGTCGGGTAGGCGTACCCCCGGCCGGTGGTGACCATCCGGTCGGCGAACCGGTACCGGGCGGCCAGCTGACCCGGCAGCGGGTCGGCGAGGGTCCGCTCGGCCAGGTCCGGCAGGGTGTCCAGCGCGGCCCGCTCGTCGGCCGGCAGTCGGCCGTCACCGGCCCGGATCCCCTCGACCAGCAGGAGCAGGGCGAGCAGTTCGGCGGTGTACGTCTTGGTGGCGGCGACCGCCCGCTCGTGCCCGGAGACGACGTCGATCGCGAGTTCAGCGGCCGAGGTGAGCGGCGAGTCGGGGTTGTTGGTCACCGCCAGGGTCAGCGCACCGGAGGCGCGGGCCACCCGGAGCACCTCGGTCAGGTCCGGTGAGCCGCCGCTCTGGCTGACCCCGATGACAAGTGCCTCGGACATGTCCGGTCGGGCGCCGAAGAGGGTGATCGCGCTCGGCGAGGCCAGGCCGGCGGGCAGGTTGAGCCGGATCTCGGTGAGGTACGCGGCGTAGAGGGCGGCGTGGTCCGAGGTGCCCCGGGCGGTGAACACCACGTGCTTCGGCCGGCGCTCGGCGATCACGGCCGCCACCTGCGCGATCGCGGTCAGCGACGACGGCTCCAGCAGCCTCGCGTAGCCCGCCGGCTGCTCGTTGACGTCCGCCGCCATACCGGCACCTGGTTGCGCCACGATGACCTCCTCCTGCCCGGCGTCACGCTCGGGACATGCTGCGGGCCGCTCGGATCCATGCTCGGTTTCCGCGCGTTTCATGCTCAGGGTTGCACGATTCGAGCCGTTCAAGCAATCTAGCGATCAGCTTTGCGCAGTAGATCACCAAGGTCGTTCGCCATGCCCTAGGCTCCCCAACCCAGGGGAAAAACCACGTACGGCGGAGGGTCTAGTCGGTGCCCGAGGGAACGGACGATCCCCGGCTGTCGGCCGAGGGAGAGCTGGCGCTGGCCCGGCTGGCGCTGGACGAAGGGGACCTGCGACACGCGGCCGGCCACCTCGCCGGCGCGATCGCGTACGCCCCGACCATGCCCGAGGTGCACGAGGCGCTCGCCCAGCTGGCCGCCCGGGCCGACGGCGGGGTCGACCTCTTCCCCCTCGACCAGCACCCCTTCATCGGCACCGTGGTGGCCCGCGCCCACCTGCTCGCGGCCGCCGGCCGCCCCGGCGACGGGCTGGAACTGCTCGCCGCCGCCACCGGCCACGCCCCGTCGGCGGACTGGGCTGGCGTGCCCTGGGTGAGCGCCCCTGAACTGGCCGGACATCTCGACCCGGACCGGATCGCCCGGGTCCTGATGCAGGTCTGCGCCGGCGTCCCGGACCCGGTACCGGAGCAGGCCCGGGAGCCGCTCTGGCCGTACCTGCGGCTGGCCCGGCACGCGGTCGCCGCGCATCCCCGACACGGGCTGCTGCTCGGCGCGGCCTCGGCGCTGGCCCGCCGGGTCGGCGCGGTCACCCTGGCCGTCGACTGGGCCAGTCAGGGCGCCCGGGAACTGCCGTCGAAGCTCTCCGAGGTGTGGCTGGGCTACGCCTACCGCAGCGCCGGCCGGACCGCCGAGGCGCTCGCGGCGCTGCGCCGGGCCGTCGACCACGACCCCGACGACCTCTCCGTGTACGCCGACATCGCCGGTACCCTCGCCGACCACGGCCGGCTCGACGAGGCACTGGACTGGGTCGACCGGGCACTCGCCCGGGACCCGACGTTCGACTGCGCGGTGCACACCGGCCACCGGCTGCGTTACCGCCGGGACGGCAACCTCGACCACCTGGTCGCCCTCGCCGACTTCGCCCGCGACCATCCGGACGACTCCCACGAGCACAGCGACCTCGCCGAGTGCTGCCAGGGCGAGTCGTGGCTCGGTCGGATCCCGCCGGCCACCGAGGCGGTGGTCGCGGTGCTGCGTCAGGTGCTCGCCGCCGCCGAGCCCGAGGGGGGCGGCCAGTTGCGGATGACGGCACCGGAACCGCCGAGCGCGGTACGGGCGCTGCTCACCACGATCCCCGACGTGACCGTCACCGTCGACCAGGTTCCGGAGCCCGATCTCCGGCAGCCACGTCGCCAGGTCTCCCTCCAACTGTGGCGGTACGACGGCACGACACCGGTGCCGGCCGTACCGGCGCCCTCCGACTCGGCGGTCGAGCGGATCCGGCACCTGGCCCATCCCGCCTGGCCGCATCCGCCGGCCGCCTACGACGCCGCGGTCGGACTGGCCACCCTGGACCTCGACGACCTGCTCGGGCTGCTGGCCCATCCGCCCGGGGCGCCACCGACCGAACTCGGTCGCGCCCTGGCCGAGCACGACCCGACGCTGTGGCACCGCTCCGTCCAGGTCTGGGCCTGCCTCGGTCTGCTGCACCACCGCACGGACGAACCGTGGTCGGAGTCGACCCGTCGCCGGGTGCTGCTGGACCTGGTCTGGGGCGTCGAGGACTGGATCACCGAGGCGGCGCTGTTCGCCCTGGTCACGGCCGCCTGGATGGATCCCTCGGTGCGTACCGAGGTGGCCGACGTCGTCGCCGCGCGGTTCACCGACGCGATCGAGGTGGCCCAGCGCCGGTCGGTCTCGATCAAACGGTCGCTGGCCCGGCTGGTGCTCGCCACCCCACAGGCGGAGCCGGCCGTCCTCGCCGCCGCCCGGCAGCTGCTCGCCGCGCCGCCGGCCGGGCGGACCGTGCCCCGGCCCCGCCGCTTCGGCCAGTTGTGGGGTCGGATGTGGCAGCGCCTCACCCGGCAGTCCTGACCGAGGCGGTCAGGACTGCCGGGTGAGGTCGGTACACCGTGCCCGGGCTCAGCGCACCGGCGGACTGGCCAGGGCGGTCTCCGCCTGCTCCTCCGGGGTCGCGGCGGGCGCGTCGTTGGAGCCGCGCAGCGGGATCTCCTTGATGAACCAGGCCAGCACCGCGACGACCAGCGCGAACGGCACCGCCCACCAGAAGACCGCGCCGATCGCGTCGGCCAGCCCACCGAGTACGGCGAGCTGCTGCTCCGGTGCCAGCCGGCGCAGGGCCTCCAGGTCCACCCCGGCGCCCTCGCCACCGCCGCCCATCATCGCCCCGGCGGACGAGTCGGCGAGCCGGTTGGCGAAGATCGCGCCGAAGAGCGAGATGCCGAACGATCCGCCGATGGACCGGAAGAAGGTGGCGGCGCCGCTGGCCGCACCGAGGTCCTTCTGTTCGACGCTGTTCTGCGCGATCAGCATGGAGGTCTGCATCAGGAAGCCCATGCCGACGCCGAGCACCACCATGTAGAGCGAGGACTCGACCTTGCTCGTACCGACGTCGAGCATGGTCAGCAGCCCCATGCCGACGGTCATCACGATGCCGCCGATGATCGGGAACGAGCGGTACCGCCCGGTCTTGGTGATCGTCCGGCCGACGACGATGGAGACCACCAGCATGCCGAACATCAGCGGCAGCAGCAGCAGGCCGCTGTTGGTCGCGGAGGCACCCTGCACGGTCTGCTGGTACAGCGGCAGGAAGTTCATCGCGCCGAACATCGCGAAGCCGAGCAGGAAGCCGATGACGGAGATCACCGCGAAGTTGCGGTTGGCGAAGAGCCACAGCGGCAGGATCGGCTCCGCCACCCGACGTTCGACGAGCGCGAAGGCGACCAGTGTCACCGCGGCGAGCGCGGCGAGCCCGAGGATCTGCGCGGAGCCCCAGTCGTACTCGTTGCCGCCCCACGTGGTGACCAGCACGATCGCGGTGATGCCGACCGAGAGCAGCGCGGCGCCGAGCCAGTCGATCCGGTGCTCGGTGCGGTACTTCGGCAGGTGCATCCGGGTCGCCAGCAGGAGCAGGGCCACCCCGCCGAGCGGCAGGTTGACGTAGAACGCCCAGCGCCAGGAGAGGTGGTCGGTGATGAACCCGCCGACCAGCGGCCCGGCCACCATGGCGATGGCCATGATGCCGGCGATCATGCCCTGGTAGCGGCCACGCTCCCGGGGCGGCACCAGGTCGCCGATGATCGCCATCACGCCGACCATCAGGCCGCCCGCGCCGAGGCCCTGCACCGCCCGGAAGGCGATCAACTCGATCATGCCGTCGCCGGGGCCGCCGAGCATGTTCGAGCCGGCCATGCCACAGAGGGCCGAGCCGATCAGGAAGAGCACGATCGAACTGAGGAAGACGGTCTTGCGGCCGTACAGGTCGCCGAGCTTGCCCCAGATCGGCGTCGAGACGGTGGAACCGAGGACGTACGCGGTGACCACCCAGGTGAAGTGGTTGAGCCCGCCGAACTCGGTGACGATCCTTGGCAGCGCGGTGCTGACGATCATGTTGTCAAGCATCGCCAGCATCATGGCGATCATCAGGCCACCCAGCACCACTCTGATGTTGACCTGGCGCACCGGCGCATCCGCCGTAGCGGTCATCGGTAAGCTCCCCCCTGAGTGCCGTTCACTTACTTGCCGACCGGCTAGTTATCTTACCTGCCGTACGGTAAGTTGGCGCCGGGCGCCCGTCAAGCGATTAGAGAGGTGGTCAGGGGTGACCGGCAGCACAGGCGACACACGCTCCCGTATCCAGCAGGTGGCCCTCGAACTCTTCACCGAGCAGGGCTACGAGAAGACCTCACTCCGGGAGATCGCCGAACGACTCGGAGTGACCAAGGCCGCGCTCTACTACCACTTCAAGAGCAAGGACGACATCGTCGACAGCTTCGTCGCCGACCGGATCAACCGGTTGGACCAGCTGATCGACTGGGCCGCCCGGCAACCCACCGACGCCGCCAGCCGTCGGGCGACGCTGCGGCGTTACGCGGAGGAGTTCTTCGGCAACGAGGGACAGTCCGTGATGCGCTTCTTCGAGCAGAACCAGACCGTGGTCAAGCAGCTCTCCTCGGGCCAGATGATGCGGGACCGGCTGCTGCGGGTCGCCGACGTCCTCGCCGGCCCCGATCCGACACCCGGCGACCAGCTCCGCGCGACCATGGCGATCTTCGCCGTGCACGGCAGCCTGTTCGCGTTGCGTCAGCCGGAGATAAGCCTCGAACAGCGGCAACAGCTCGCCCTGGAACTCGCCTTCGAGCTGCTCGACCGCGTCGGCGCGCCCGAGCCGGGGCGCCCGACCGGCTGACCCTGCGTCCGGTCGGCGAGCCAAGGCCCCGGGCCGGGACACCCGGCCGACCGGCTCAGGCCCGGTCCGCCTGCGGCACCGACACCCTCGGCGCCGGTACCCGCGCCTCGACGAGGTCGAGCTGGAGCGCCTGCAGCTCGACCCCGGGCAGCGGCGACCAGTCGCGCTCCGGAAGACGGACGAAGCCGAGCCGCGCGTAGAGCCGGTGCGCCGGGGCGGAGAAGTCGCGGACGCAGATGATCACCCGCTGGCAGCCGAGCGCGGCCGCCCGGTCCAGGCAGCCACGCACCAGCGCCTCGCCGGCCCCCCGCCCCTGTGCGGCAGGGTCGACCGCCAGCATCCGGAACTCGGCCTCGCCGGGCCCGGACAGTTCGGCGTACGGCGTGCCCGGCAGCACGAACAGCACGGAGCCGAGCACCTCGCCGGTCTCCTCGTCGACCGCCACGAGCAGCTCACCCGCCCCGGCCCGGGCCGGTACGTCGGCGAGCGCCTCCGCGTAGTCCGGGGCGGCGTCCAGTTGGCCGTCGGCCCGGTAGGCGGCAACGGTCAACCGGGCGATCGCCGCGAAGTCTGCCGGCTCGGCGAGCCGGACCAGTGGGCGGGCCACCGGGGACGACTCACTCGATGACGGCGATCAGGTCGCCGTCCTGCACCACGTCGCCCTCGTTGACGGCCAGCTCACGCACCACCCCGTCGGACTCGGCGACAACCGGGATCTCCATCTTCATGGACTCGAGGATCACCAGCGTGTCGCCCTCCGAGACGGTGTCACCCACCGTGGTTACGACCTTCCACACGTTCGCCACCATCTCGGCGCGGATCTCCTCGGCCATCGGCCCTCCCTCGTCGGCGCCGGGTCGGCGCTCCTGCCCTGCGAACGGTATCCAATCATGCGGCCGGCCCCGCCATGACCCGCGGCGCCGATCAGGTGCCCGACACACGCCGACGACGCCGGCCCCGGACCGTCGCGATCCGCCAGGAAACTCCGCGATCCGCGCGTCACCCGGGCCACCGGCAGCCGCCCGGTGGCCCACGCCGCCGGGCGGCGCAGGGCTGCGGCGCTGTCGTGGGAAGATTGCCCGGCGCGGGCGGAGTGCGGGTTGTTCCCCGCCGCTCGGCGACGACACCGCACTACCGGGTGCCGCTGAACAGACGGGAGGTCGACATGGCGAAGAAGTCACGCAAGAAGAAGGCACGCAAGAAGAGCGCCGCCAACCACGGCAAGCGCCCCAACTCCTGAGTGAGACGACGACGCCGGACCTGGACGGTCGGCGGGGTGGGGACACCAGCGGCGAGCTCCGCTCGCGCCGGCCCTCCACCCCGGGCCCGACCGACCGGTCCGGCGCGTCGTAGCCCTGCCGCCGCGAGCCTGCGCCCGGCGGCAGCGACCACCGCCTCGGGGGCAACCCGCCCCGGGCGTCAGTCGGGGAGGTACTCCCGGGTCTCGGTGCCGAAGACCATGTCGGCGAGCCGGGCCCGGAGCCGCTCGCGCAGATCGGCCGGCGCGGTCTCGTTGCCGCAGCACCGCGCGACCAGCGCCTTGACCTCCTGCTCGATGCCGTACTCCCGCAGGCAGGGTGAGCACTCGTCCAGGTGGTCCCGGATCAGCACCCGCCGCTGGTCGTCGCACTCGAGGTCGAGGTAGACGTAGACCTCGGCGAGCACCTCACGGCAGTCCGTCTCGTGCGGTTCACCACAACTCATGCTCGCTCACACCTCCTGGCCGGCGGTCGCGGACCTGGTCGACGGGGCGGCGGTGAAGCCCCGCTCGGCAGCGTAGCGCTCAAGCAGCTTGCGCAGGTTCCGCCGACCACGGTGCAACCGGGACATCACGGTGCCGATCGGCGTACCCATGATGTCGGCGACCTCCTTGTAGGAGAACCCCTCGACGTCGGTGAGGTAGACGGCGAGCCGGAACTCCTCCGGAAGCTGCTGCAACGCCTCCTTGACGTCGCTGTCCGGAAGCCGGTCCAGCGCCTCGGTCTCGGCCGAACGCAGGCCGCTGGAGGTGTGCGACTCGGCCTCGGCGAGCTGCCAGTCGGTGATCTCCTCGGTGGGCGCCTGCACGGGCTGCCGCTGCCGACGCCGGTACGAGTTGATGTACGTGTTGGTCAGGATCCGATACAGCCAGGCCTTGAGGTTCGTACCCTCTTCGAACTGGTGGAACGCGGCGAACGCCTTCAGGTAGGTCTCCTGCACCAGGTCCTCGGCGTCCGCCGGGTTCCGGGTCATCCGCAGGCCGGCCGCGTACAGCTGGTCGACAAACGGCAGCGCGTCACGCTCGAACCGGGCCCGACGCTCGTCCGTCCGCTCGTCCGTTCTCTCCGGTCGTGTCAACCGCGCGTCTCCCTCGCCTCGATACCGAGTCGGTGCGGCGGGCGGCAACGCCGCCACGGCACCACTCGGCTGTCCCGCCGAGGATACGCGGAAATGACGGGCGGGCGATTCGGTTCGGCCCGCACCGGCGTACGTCGGGGCCCGGTCGACCGGCGACCGGGAGGCCGGACCATTCCGCCTCCGGTCGGGGCGCCGCGTCTCGCGGCCGTACTCCAGGCTCCGTGTCTCGGTCGACACCGGTCCAACCCCCTCGCGCGCTCGGGTAGCTTCCGCCAGGTAGTAACCCTGCCGACCAGCGGCGCATTCCGGCAGCCACCCGTCCCTGGCCCCCGCCGTGGCAAATCCGTACGGATCCGCCACCGCTGGGACCAGGAAGGGCCTGGGAGGATGAAACCGGGCTCCGGTACGGAGAACAGGCGCCCCGCACGGTGTCCGGCATCATGAGGAGCAACGATCACCCCGGCACCCCGGACACGGCCGTCCTCCCGCCCGTCGGCCGGCAGAGCCGCCCATCGTCGGCGGCCCGGCCCTCCGGCGCGGACACCGTCGGCGGCCCGGCCCCGGGCACCGTCAGCCGGCCCAGCCCCGCTCCCGGAGCCAGCCCAGCACCACCTCGGCCGTACCCTGCGGATCGTGTCGTAGATCATGCCGTTCGCCGGGCCGGACCTCGACCCGGACGGTCGGCCCGGCCGCCGGTACGCCGAACGGGTCCCGGTCGCCGTTCACCACGAGGGTCGGCAGGCCGGTCTCCAGTTCCGCCGCCCGGGACCGCTCGGGTCTGCCGGGCGGATGGAGCGGAAACGCGAGCGCGACCAGGCCGGCGGCACCCACCGCGTGCGCGGTGCGGCAGGCGACCCGGGCGCCGCTGGACCGACCGCCGACGACCAGTGTCCGGGCGCCCGGCTGCCGACGGAGCAGTTCGCCGACGACCACCGTCCACGCCTCGTCGAGGTGCCCGGCGGGGGCCGGAGCACGACGGCCGGCGACCCGGTACGGCTGGGTCACCCTGGCCACGCCGATCCCGGCCCGGAGCGCCGTGTCCCGGAGCGCGACCAGATCCGGCGCGTCCACCCCGCCGCCCGCCCCGTGACCGAGCACCAGCAGGGTCGTGGGACGCCTCCGTGGCAGGTCGACGTCCACCCGGGCCGGGCCGCGTGGCGTGTTGATCTCGTCACTCCGCTGCACCGCGCCACTGTATGGCAGCGCGGCGGAGAGAATGTCGGGATCGTCCACCGACGACGTCGGCCGCCGCCCCGAGGTACGACGACGGCCGAACTTTCGTCAGCGTCCGGTGCGGCTGGTCAGCGTCGACCCGACCCGACCGGAATCAGGGTCAGCAGCCGGTCCCGGACCGGCGGGCCGGCGTCGTCGACCGCGTCGGGATCGGCGTCCACCTGGTCACGCCAGGCGACCAGCATGGCCCGCCGTTCCCGTGGCGTGGTGGCCCCCCACACCCCGTGACAGTCCCCCACCTCCAACGCCCAGGCCAGACAGGGGCCCTGCACGTCGCAGGTGCGGCACAACGCCACCGCGGAATCGGCCGGCTCGTTGGGTGCCGGAAAGAACGTCTCAGGATCCACGCTCTGACAGACCCCCCTGGTCCGCCAGGCTTCGTCCAGGCGCCGCTCACTGAGTGCCCTGATCAATCTCGGGTCTCGTCGTGCCGCGGCAACCTCATGCGGGCGTGGCATGCGCGCCCGTGTCATTCACCCACCTCCCCCGTGGGACCGACAAAATCCCTGTGGGTGCCGCTCGCCCGGTGCGAGCCCGACACCCACTGCCGGCGCTGTGTTCTATCGCACTCGAAGAAGGGGTGACAAGGGCCTACCGCAAAGGTCCCGAAAACTCGGTACGACGTTCCGCCGCGAATAGTGGCAAATCGGTGCAGGCGAATACACGGTTCTGTAGTCAGAACAGTGTCGATACTTCGGGCTCTTCTGGTAACGCCCGCTGCTCGGGCAACGGCGGCAGCGGCGGCGCGGAAACCGGGGCGACGAGGTCGGGGCCGTCGTTCCGGACGTCACCGACCGCCTTCCCCACCGGCCTGATCTCCAGCCCGCCCAGCCACCGCCCGGACGGCGGGGCGAGCAACCGGTCCGGCTCACCCCCGTCGGCGAGCCACTCCGCCCACCGGTCACGAGGCAGCAGCAGCGGCATCCGGTCGTGCACCGAGGCCAGCTCACCGAGCGCGGCGGTGGTGACGACGCTGCAGGTGAGCATCGGGGTGCCGGTGCCGCGCCAGACCGACCAGAGGCCGGCGAAGGCGAGCACGGAACCGTCCCGGGGGATCATGAAGTACGCCTGCTTGCCGCCGTCCCGGCGGACCCACTCGTACCAGCCGTCGGCGGGGACGAGGCACCGCCGCCGGGCGAACGACGGGGCGTACGCCCGGGTGGTGGCGACTGTCTCGGCCCGGGCGTTGATCATGCGGGCGCCGGCCCGGGTGTCGGACGCCCAGGGCGGGAGCAGCCCCCAACGGGCCACCGAGAGCACGGAGGCGCCGGCCCGCTCGGAGATCCGGACGATCGGCACCGGATCGGTGGGCGCGACGTTGTAGTCGGCCCGCAGCCGGTCACCGGTGTCGTCGAACGCCTCGAACAGCGCGCTGAGATCCGCCGCGCTGCGGGTGGTCGCGTACCTGCCGCACATGGCGCCACGCTAGCGCCTCACCGGCCCTGCGCGCGGTCCCGTCCGGCGTCCGGAGCCTTCCCGACGACGGATCCGACGGCGCGTTCGCCCCCGGCCCGGGCGTTCCGGCGCCGGTCAACGAGGCACGATCCCCGCCGGGTCAGGTGCGGGCAGGGCACGAAATCCACTGTCGGGCCACGGTGCGGGCGGGCACGGTCCCCGTGTGCGGCCACCGGTCGCGCCGTCCCGGCAGGCGAGAGCGGCCGAGCCGGTGACCGACCGGTCCGGCGTACGGGGCAGACTGTGATCGTGGCGAACCTGACCGTGACCCGCCTGCGCGAACCCTGGACCGCGCCGACCGCGACCGAGCCGGTCGACGCGACCCTGCGGTTGCCCGGCAGCAAGTCGCTGACCGCCCGCGCCCTGGTGCTCAGCGCGGTCGCCGACGGCCCATCCACGCTGCGCCGCCCGCTGCGCGCCCGGGACACCGAACTGATGGCCGGCGGGCTGCGCGCGATGGGTGCCCACGTCTCGATCGTCGACGACGAGCGCTGGCTGCTCCGGCCACGCCCGCTGCAGGGCCCGGCCCACGTCGACGTCGGGCTCTCCGGCACCGTCATGCGGTTCGTCCCCCCGGTCGCCGGGCTGGCCGAGGGCCCGGTCACCTTCGACGGTGACCCGCAGGCCCGGACCCGCCCGCTCGGCCCGCTGCTCGGCGCGCTCCGCTCGATCGGGGTACGCATCGACGCCGCCCCCGGTGACGGCCTGCCGCTCACCGTCCGGGGCACCGGGCGGGTCACCGGCGGCGAGGTGGTCATCGACGCCTCCGCCTCCAGCCAGTTCGTCTCCGGGCTGCTGCTCGGCGCGGCCCGGTTCACCCGGGGCATCGTGGTCCGGCACGAGGGTCCACCGGTCCCGTCCGCGCCGCACCTGCGGATGACCGTACGGATGTTGCGGGCGGCCGGCGCCGCCGTCGACGACAGCGTGCCGGACGTCTGGACGGTGGAGCCCGGACGACTCTCCGGACACGCCTGGCACATCGAGCCGGACCTCTCCGGTGCGGTGCCGTTCTTCGCCGCCGCACTGGTCACCGGAGGCTCGGTGACCCTGCTCGGCTGGCCGCGGAGCAGCCTGCAACCGGTCGACACCCTCCGTACGCTGCTCCAGCGGATGGGCGGCGAGGTGACCCTGGGCACCGACGGGCTCACCGTACGCGGCACCGGTGTGATCCACGGGCTGGACGCCGACCTCTCCGAGGTCAGCGAGTTCACCCCGGTGCTGGCCGCGCTCGCCGCACTGGCCGACGCCCCGTCCCGGCTGCACGGGGTGGCACACATCCGGGGACACGAGACCGACCGGCTGGCCGCGCTGGCCCGGGAACTCGACGCCCTCGGTGCCGACGTCACCGAGTCGGCGGACGGGCTGGAGATCCGGCCCCGGCCACTGCGGGGCGGGACCTTCGAGACGTACGCCGACCACCGGATGGCGCACGCCGCGGCGGTACTCGGGCTCGCCGTCCCGGGCATCCGGTTGGACGACGTGTCGTGCACCTCCAAGACCATGCCGGAGTTCCCGGCACTATGGTCGACGATGGTGGCCGGCGGCGGACACCGGTAGCCGGAGACGGCCCGTACCGTGGCGCCGCCGACCGCGCGGGCAGGGAACGAGACAGGGGGCCGCACTGGCAGACAAACGGCGGGAGTACGACGAGGACGACGTACGGGTCCGACCCGGTCGTTCCTCGCGTCCGCGTACCCGTACCCGGCCCCGCCACTCCGACGCGGTCGACGGGTTCGTGATCGCGGTCGACCGGGGGCGTTACACCTGCGTGGTCGAGGACGACCCGCAGCTGACCGGCGCGGGCGGGGACCCGGCCGACGGGGTCGGCCTGGTGACCGCGATGCGGGCCCGGGAGCTGGGCCGCCGCTCGGTGGTGGTCGGCGACCGGGTCGCGCTGGTCGGGGACACCTCCGGGGCACCCGGGGCACTGGCCCGGATCGTCCGGATCGCCGACCGGCGCTCGGTGCTGCGGCGTACCGCCGACGACGACGACACCACCGCCGAGGGGCGGCTGGAACGGGTCGTGGTGGCCAACGCCGACCAGCTCGTGATCGTCAGCTCGCTGGCCGACCCGCCGCCCCGGACCGGGTTCATCGACCGCTGCCTGGTGGCCGCGTACGACGCCGACATCGAGCCGCTGCTCTGCCTCACCAAGTCGGACCTGGCGACCCCGGACGGGGTGCTCGGCTACTACGCCGAACTGGACCTGCGGCACGTACTCGTCGGCCCGGACTCCGATCTCGGCGAGCTGCGCCGGCTGCTCGGCGGACGGGTCTCGGTGCTGGTCGGCCACTCCGGGGTGGGCAAGTCGACGCTGGTCAACCGGCTGGTACCGGAGGCGGACCGGGCGGTCGGCACGGTCAGCGCGATCGGCCGGGGCCGGCACACCTCGACCAGTGCGGTCGCGTTGCGTCTGCCGCCGGTGCCCGAGGTCCGCCACCATCCGGGCTGGATCGTCGACACGCCCGGGATCCGCAGCTTCGGTCTGGCCCACGTCTCGGCCGACAGCCTGCTGCACGGCTTCGCCGACCTGGTCGAGGGGACCGTGGACTGTCCACCGAACTGCGAGCACACCCCGGACGAGACCGAGTGCTCACTGGACGCCTGGGTCGCGGCCGGCAACGCCGACCCACGACGGTTGGCGTCGTACCGCCGGTTGCTGGCTTCCCGCGCCGGCGAGACCGAGTGACGGCCGGGACGGCTCAGCGCAGGAAGTCGAGCAGTGCTGCGGCGAGCGCCTCCGGGTTCTCCTCCGCCACGTGGTGTCCGGACTCGATCGGCGCACCACGGACGTCGTCCGCCCACCGTCGCCAGATGCTCAGCGGGTCGCCGTACAGGTCGACCATGTCGTCCCGGGTCGACCAGAGGAACAGCGTCGGGCACGAGACGGTACGGCCGGCCCGGCGGTCCGCCTCCTCGTGTTCGCGGTCCACGCCGAGCCCGGCCCGGTAGTCCTCCAGCATCGCCCGGACCGTCGCCGGGTCCCGGACGGCGTCGCGGAACTCCGCGTGGTTCCCGGTGCCCATCACCTCCGGACGACCCGGGTACCAGGCGTCCGGATCGGCCATGATCGCCTGTTCGGGTCTGTCCGGCTGGGCGAAGAAGAACCAGTGCCACCAGGCAGCGGCGAACCGGGCGTCACACCGGTCCAGCGCCTCACTGATCGGCACCCCGTCCATCACCACCAGCCGGCGTACGACGTCCGGGTGGTCCAGGGCCATCCGCAGTGCCACGTAGCAGCCACGATCGTGGCCGACCACGGCGAACGTCGGATGCCCCAACGTCTCCATCAGCCGCACCAGGTCCCGCGCCACCGTCCGCTTGGACTGTTGCGAGTGGTCGGCGCGCACGGGCGCCTTGCCGGACCGCCCGTATCCCCGCATGTCCGGGCAGACGACGGTGAAACCCCGCGCCACCAGCCGTGGGGCGACCCGGTGCCAGGTGGCCCCGGTCCGTGGGTGGCCGTGGATCAGCAGTACGGGCGGGCCGTCGCCGGCGTACCTGACCCGCAGCTCGACCTCGCCCACGTCGATCCGCCCGTCCACGAAACCGTCGAACACGGGTGGCCGGTACCCGGCGGGCCGGCCGAGGTAAACCCGGCGGGACCGGTCGCTGTCGTCGGCGCGGACGCCCGCCCGCCGGTCGCTGTCGTCGGCGCGGACGCCCGCGGGCCGTTGTCGTCGGCACGGCCGGGCGCCCGCGGGCCGGGACAGGGCCGGGGTCGGCGCTACTCCGGGGTCTCGTCGACGTCGACCGGCCCGCCGCTGCGCCAGTAGACGCCGTCCCGACGGGTCAGCAGGTCCTCGTCGACCAGATAGCGGCGCAGTGCGGCGTGGTCGTCGTGCCAGGCCCGCAACAGCGCGTTCACCTCCGCCTCGGGGTACCGCACCCCGGGCTCGAAGATCGTCACGAGGTGCTCCAGCAGCAGCCGGCGCTTGCCGTGCGCCGCCGGCAGTTGGCTGATCCGACCGTCCCGGACGAAGGTCCGCAGCACCGCCGCCGTGGCCCGGTCGGGATCGGGTTCGACGGTGTCCGCCGGTGCCGGCGGGCGGGCCCGGACCGCCGCCCGGAAGGCGTCGACAACCGCGACCGTACGGCCGTCGACCGTCCCGACGAGTCCGCCGGACTCCAGCCGGCGCAACGCGGCGGCGACCGTACGGACCGGCAGCCCGGTCCGTACGACGATCTCCGTCTGGTCGCCGGCGCCGAGCACCACGGCGGCGAAGGTGGCCAGCCGGTCCGGCTCGGCGAGCAGGCCGACCAGCATCTCGGAGGTGAACTCGGGTTTCCCGGCGTCGGACGTCACGGCGCCGGATGCTAACGCACCGACTGGTCGGGATCGAGTAGGTTTCCGGACATGGCCCGGTACGCGGACGATCTCTCCCTGGCGCACATGCTCGCCGACACCGCCGACTCGATCTCGATGGCCCGGTTCCGTGCCCTCGACCTGCACGTCGAGTCGAAGCCGGACCTGACCCCGGTCACCGACGCGGACACCGCCGTCGAGCGGGCCGTCCGGTCGACCCTGGCCCGGACCCGCCCCCGGGACGGGGTGCTCGGCGAGGAGTACGGCGCCACCGCCCCGGCCGCCGGCTCCGGCAGCCGACAGTGGGTGATCGACCCGATCGACGGGACCAAGAACTTCGTCCGGGGGGTGCCGATCTGGGGCACCCTGATCGCGCTGATGGAGGGTGACCAGCCGGTCGTCGGGCTGGTCTCCGCCCCCGCCCTCGGCCGGCGCTGGTGGGCGGCGACCGGGCTCGGTGCCTTCGCCGGCCGGCACCAGGCGGCGGCGACGCCGATCCGGGTCTCCGGGGTGAGCCGGCTCGCCGACGCCAGTTTCTGCTACTCGTCGCTCAACGGTTGGGAGGAGTCCGGCCGGCTCGACGGGATCCTCGACATCATCCGGGCCAGCTGGCGCAACCGGGCGTACGGGGACTTCTACGGTTACATGCTGGTCGCCGAGGGAGCGGTCGACGCGATGGTCGAGCCGGAGCTGTCGCTCTGGGACCTGGCGGCCCTGATCCCGATCGTCACCGAGGCCGGCGGCACCTTCACTGACCTGGCCGGACGCCCCGGACCAGCGGGCGGCAGCGCGGTGGCCAGCAACGGCAAACTGCACCAGGATCTCCTCGACCGGCTCGGCTGGCCCACCGGGCGGTAACGCCGACCACCCTCTATCCTCGCGGGGTGTCCACCGCCTGGTGCTTCCTCGCGGCGATGATCATCGTCTACGGCCTCGCCAACCTGCTCCAGTCGGTGGCGGCGACCCGGACCACCCTGCGCCACACGTTCGACCCCGGGCTGCTGCTCCGGCTCGCCGGACACCGCAGCTACCTGCTGGGCATCGGCTGTCAGGTCATCGGGTTCGCCCTCGCCTTCCTGGCCCGCCGCGACCTGCCACTGTTCCTGGTCCAGGCGAGTGTGGCGGCCGGGCTCGGAGTGACCGCCCTGCTCGGGGTCCTGGTGCTCAAGTGGCGCCTGCCGGCCGCCGAGGTGCTGCTGCTGGTACTGCTCCTGGTCGGGATCACCGCACTGGTGCTGGCCGCCCGCCCGGCCCCGTCCCGGCAGCTCGGTCCGGCCGCGGTGGTCGGGCTGGTCGTCGTACTCGGGGTGATCGGCGGGCTCGGCTTCTTCGCCGTACGGCTGCACGGTGCGCCGGGCTCGGTGGCGCTCGGCGCGCTGGCCGGGTTGGCGTTCTCCGCCGCCGCGGTCGCCGCCCGGCCACTCGCCTCGGTGCACTCGCTCGACGCGTTCCTCGGCGACCCGCTGCTCTACCTGCTGATCGCCCACTCGGTCGTCGGGCAGCTGCTGCTCGGGTTGGCCATGCAGCGTGGTTCCACCACCGCCGCGGTGGCGGCGATGGACGCCGCCGGCGCGGTGCCGGCCGCGATCGTCGGGCTGCTCCTGCTCGGCGACCGGATCTGGCCGGGCCGGGAGTGGCTGGCCACCGCCGGCTTCCTGATCACCCTGATCGCGGTGCTCGGGCTGACCCGGTACGCCGAACCGCAGCACCAGCACCCCGTCCTACCCGGCCAGCGCAAGGAAGGGCCCCTTGTTATCGCTTTCGGTAGAGGAAGGGCCCCCTATTAACCCCGTCGAGCGGGGTGGTCAACGCGTCCGGCGTCGACAGTCGGACGGGTAGGGTCGGCCCGGCAGGTGCGGTACACAGCCGACAACGCGACGGGGGACTCGCCGAATGTCGTGGATCACGGGTGGGCTCGACACCCTGTCGGAACTGCCCGCCCCGCTGTTGTTGCTGGTGGCGGCGCTCTTCGGGTTCGGCGAGTCGGGTCTCGGGGTCGGCACGTTCATCCCGGGCGAGACGGTGGCCCTGGTCCTGGCCGCGGCGGTGGAGAGCACTCCCGTCCTGGTGACGCTCGCGGCCGTGCTGGCGGTCGGGAACTCCGCCGGCGACCATGTGGGCTACCTGCTCGGGCGACGCTACGGTCAGCGGCTCCGGCAGGCACCGCTGCTGCGTCGCCTGGACGGCCGGCACTGGGACCGGGCCATGCACACGCTGCACCGGTACGGCGCGTGGGCGGTCTTCCTGACCCGACTGCTGCCGGTGGTCCGTACGCTCACCCCGGCCGCTGCCGGAATGGCCCGGGTACCGTACGCCCACTTCCTGCCGGCCTCGCTGCTCGGCGCCGTCACCTGGTCGGCGGTGTACGTCGGCGCCGGCGCCTTCGCCGGCACCTCGGTACGGCGGATCGAGCAGACCATCGGCAACGCCGGACTGGTCGTGTTGCTGGTCCTGGCGCTGCTGCTGGTCGGTGTGGCGCTGTGGCGACGACAGCGGGTCCGGTCGGAGCCCCGGACTGGGCCGGACGCACCCCGGTCGGAGCCCGGGACCGAACCGGAGCGGGTCCGGTCGGAGCCGCACCACAGCGGGACCGGGCAATGACGGTCGGGGCGACGGTCAACTGGCCGCCGGTTGACGGCGGCTCACCACCCGCTCGTAGAGCCGCTCCAGGGCGCTGGCCGTACGGTCCCAGGTGTAGCTGCACCGCGCCCGGTCCACGGCCGCGTGCCCGTACGCGAACCGCTCCGCGTCGGCGGCGAGCAGCCGGCGCAGGGTGATGCCCAGCGTGCGGATGTCGCCGGCCTGGACCAGCCGTCCGGTCACCTCGTCGACCACGGTGTCCGCGATGCCGCCGGTGGCGTAGCCGACCACCGGCACCCCGCAGGCCATCGCCTCCAGGGGCACCCGCCCGGCGCAGGCGTACCGGGGGGTGCAGGCCACCAGGTCGGCCGAGCGGTACCAGGCCGGCATCTCGTCGTGCGGCACCGGGCCCACCAGCCGGATCTGGTCGGCCACCCCGCTCTGCTCGGCGACCTCCCGCAGCCGGCGGGCCTCGGCGTGGTTGTTGAGCGTGCCGCCGGGCGGGCCACCGGTGATCACCAGTTCGGCGTCGCCGACCAGCCGCAGCGCCCGGATCAGGTCCTCGTGCCCGTGGCCGGGGTTCAGGCCGCCGGCGGCGAGGATCCTCGGCCGGACGTCCCGGGGGGCCGCCTCGCCCTCCGGGGTGAACAGGTCGGTGTCGACGCCGGTCGGCACCACGACCACCGAGGCGCGTTGCAGTCCCATTCGGGTCAGTTCGTCGACCTCGTCGCTGGACTGGGCCACCGCCATGTCCACCACCCGGGTCAGGGCGAGTTCCAGCGGGATCCGCTGGCCGGGTCCGGCGTAGTCGCGGCCGAGGTGGCGCAACTGTTCGGCACCGAGCGAGTGGAAGGTCTGCACGATCGGGATGACGGTTTCCCGTACGGCGCTGGCCGCCGCCAGTCCGCCGATCCAGAAGTGGCCGTGCACCACCTCCGGGGTCCACTCCCCGGTCCACCGCTCGGTCAGCCAGCGGCCGAGTTCGGGCACGTGCGGTACCAGTTCGCCGGTGGCGGTACGGCGCGAGGGCCCCACCGGCACACGTTCCACCTGATAGCCGGCGATCTCGCTGGTGGGCGGCAGGTCCGGGTCGTCGAGGCGCTCGTAGACCCGTACCTCGTGTCCCCGTCCGGCGAGTTCGGCGGCGACCCGTGCGACGTGCTGGTGCGTGCCCGCGTGCCGGTTGCGGACCTCCTGCGGTGGGCCGGCGTGTGCGCAGACGAGGCCGACGCGCATGGGTCACCTCCAACGTGGGCTTACGGGCAACGGCCGTTCGATCAGAGGCTCCCATTAACCACGCCGGACCGAGCGGAAACCTGGCAAGTCCGGCGCTCGCCAGCAAGTCCGACACCGGGCCGTCCGGCGGCCCTTCGACGATCGCCGGCTTGACCTGCGGTTTCGACCCGGACGGCGGGTCGGATACACCCCGGGGCGGAACGGGCGGGTTATCCGGTGGCGCATTGGGTAGTGATCCGTCATGCGCGAGCGTGACAGCGAGTTCCCGAAGCCGGTGTCCGACCCCGAGGCGGAGGGCCTCCCCGGTACCGCCGACGACGATTCGACGGCCGGCGACGACGTCCTGACCGGCCGTGAGGCGGACGGCCCGGATCCGGCACAGTTGCCCGCCGACCGGCCGCTCGCCGTCGACCGGTTCGGCACCACGGCCGAGGAGCAGCTCGACGGCGAGTCACTCGATTACAAGATCACGCGGGAGCAGCCCGAACGGGCGATCGACGACCCGCTCGCCGGCCCGGTGGACCCGGGCATCGCGGCCGAGGCGGACAGCGACGAGGCCGCCGCCGAGGCGCAGCTCGACGCGGACGTGATGGACGACGGGCCGACCTCGGATCCGCGGTCGCCGGTGTCGATCTACGACCACGGTCAGCTGGGTGACGCGCCGGGAGGTGGACCGGTCGGTCGGCTGGTCGAGCCGGACCAGGGTGCGCGCTACGACGACGAGACCGACTCGATCGCGTACGACGCCGGGGCGGCCGGCGGCGGGGCGAGCGCCGAGGAACTCGCGGTCAACGAGACCGACCCGCCACCGTCGTCGTCGGCCCTGTGACCAGTACCGCCGCCGGGTCGGTCCCACCCGTCGACCGTCCGCCGGTGGGCGGGGACGGCCGGTGCGCGGCCCTGGTCAGCCGTCGAG
The DNA here is from genome assembly GCF_036422035.1 of Plantactinospora sonchi. Lineage (NCBI taxonomy): Bacteria > Bacillati > Actinomycetota > Actinomycetes > Micromonosporales > Micromonosporaceae > Plantactinospora > Plantactinospora sonchi. Next base: position 272,511 of record NZ_JAZGQK010000001.1, on the reverse strand, counting down.
TCCCTGCTCGATCGCGTACCGGGTGAGTTCCACCCGGTTGTGCAACTGCAGCTTGCCGAGCGTGTTCTGGACGTGGTTCTGCACGGTCCGGTGCGAGAGACCGAGCCGGGCGGCGATCTGCCGGTAGGACATCCCCTTGGCGACGAGCCGGAGCACCTCGGTCTCCCGTTCGGTGAGCCGGGGCAGGTTCGCGTCGTTCGACGGCTGTGGCGCGACCGCGAGGCGCCGGTACTCGCCGAGCACCAGGCCGGCCAGCCCCGGGGTGAAGACGGCGTCACCGGCGGCGGTGCCGCGTACCGCCGCCAGGAACTCGGCCGGGGCGGCGGACTTGACCAGGTAACCGGTCGCGCCAGCCTTCACCGCGTCGAGCACACTCTGCTGCTCGCCGCTGGCTGACAGCATCAGCACCCGGACCTCCGGCAGCTCGGCCAGCAGCCCACGGATCACCTCCACGCCGGAGATGTCGGGCAACTGCAGGTCGAGCACCACCACGTCGGGTCGGGTGGCCCGGGCGACCCGGATCGCCTGACGTCCCTCGCCGGTGGTGGCGACGACGAGGTAACCGGCCTCGGTCAGGTCGCGGGCCACCCCTTCCCTCCACATCGGATGGTCATCGACCACCATCACCCGGATCGTCGGCTCGTCGGTCACGGGGCCGAGCGTAGTGCCGTACCGCGAACGGGCGCGAGCAGCTTCCCGACCGGTCGGGTCGGTCCGGGTCCAGGGTCGACGGTCCGCTCAGGATTCCGCCGGACGCCGGCCGCGCGGCACCCGCAGTTCGATCTCGGTCCCCTCCCCCGGGGCGGAGACGATCCGTACCGTCCCGCCGAGGTCGGCGATCCGGCCCTGGATCGACTGGGTGACGCCGAGCCGCCCCTCACCGGCCGCCTCGGTCAGCCGACCGGCCGGGATGCCGGGCCCGTCGTCGCGGACCGAGACCGTCACCTCGGCGGTGTCGTCCTCCACCAGCACCCAGCCCCGGCCGCCGCCGTGCCGGGCCACGTTGTCCAGCGCGGCCCGCACCGCCGCCGCGACCTCACCGGCCACGTCGGCCGGCATCAGCACCGGGGTCGCCGGGGTGGCGAGGGAGACCGCCGGCGCGGCAAAACCGCCGAGCAGCGCCCGGAGGTCGACCTCGGGCCGATCCAGGCCGCCGGGGGGCCTGGTCGCGATCAGGGTACGCAGCGCCGCCTCCTGCTCACCCGCCAACCGGGCCAGCTCGCCGGCCTCCCCGTCGAGGTGCGCGCCCCGGCGCTGTACCAGGGCGAGCACCTGCAGCACCGAGTCGTGGATGCCCCGGGCCAGCCGCTCCCGTTCCCGGGTCGCGGCCTCCAGTTCGACGGCCTGCTGCAGCCGCTCCTCGGCGACCACCGCGAGCCGGGCGAAGTGCCCGACCGCGATCCCGGCGAGCAGCATCAGGGCCGCGCCGGTCAGCGAGGACTGGCTGAGCCGTTCCCGGGCCGCCAGGTCGGTGGCGCCGAGGACCAGGGCGGCGGCCACCCCGCGTCGACGACCGCCGGAAACCGCCCAGGCGAGGACCGGACCGGCCAGCCAGGCCACGCTCGGTGGCGGGATTCCGGTGCCCAGTGCCTCCCGGCCGACCAGCCGGGGCGCGGCCACGACCACCGCCAGCACCACCCCGAGGTCGGCCAGCAGCAGCGGCCAGCGCCGCCAGGCGTGATCGGCGTACGCGTACCCGCTGAAGACCGTCCAGCCGGCCATCGCGAGCAGCAACACACCGCCGGCCACCGGGTGGGCGTACTCGGTCAGGTTGCGGACGGCGAGTACGGCGACGTACGCCAGGGCGGCGAACCGGTAGACGGCGATGGACCGCCACAGCGGCGCCTGCAGATTGCCGGGTGCCGTCTCCCGCCCACCCCGCGCAATCGCCGGGCCGGCCCCGATGCCTGATCCGTCCCAAACGCTCGATGTATCCCGAACATCCGAATCGGTACTGTCCTGTGACGGATCGGGGTCCGTCGCCCCGTCCCGCCCGTCGGTCGCCCACTCCGGCACGCCCCGACGATCCCACAACGCACGATTCCGGACGACCCCGTGCCCGTCCGGACACCGGAAGTGAGTGACGCGGATGCGAGTCCACCGGCCCTGACGTAAGGTGGGGAATCGGCGGAAGGGCCTGACGACCAGCGGCGGGATGGTTGATGAACGACTCAGATCCCCTCTCCCCCGCGGTCTCTGCCCCCACCCGGTCCACCCAGCTGCTCGTCCAGACCTTCGACCGGGACCGGGTCACCGAAGTCCGACACACCGTCGCCCAGCACGCCGAGGCCGTCGGTCTCGGCGGCGAGCGCCTGGACGACTTCGTGCTCGCGGTCAACGAGCTGATCACCAACGCGGTCCGGCACGGCGGTGGGCGGGGCGGGCTGCGGCTGTGGTTCGCCGAGGGTGTGCTGCACTGCGTCGTCTCCGACACCGGCACGGGCATCACCGGCGACCGGCTGGACGAGCACGCGCGCCCGGAGCCCGAGACGGCCGGCGGCTGGGGACTCTGGCTCGCCCGACAGCTCAGCGACGAGATGCTGGTACGCAGCGGGGCGGACGGCACCACGGTACGGATCAGCGCCCGGGTCGACACCGTTGCTCCCGAGCTCGACGTCCGACAGCTCGGCGAGGTCATCGGGCGGCCGGAAGAGGTCACCGGGGCAAACTGACCGCCCGGGCGGCGACCCCGCCGACGGGACGGGTCGCGCCGTACCTGGACGGGTGACGTGGCCCACGCCGCCGGGTACGGTGCTGCGATGACCGATCACCCCGCCGCCGACCGGTACGTCGCCGCGATCGATCAGGGCACCACCTCCTCCCGGTGCATCGTCTTCGACGCGGACGGCGGCATCGTCGCCGTGGCCCAGCGCGAACACCGGCAGATCTTCCCCCGCCCCGGCTGGGTCGAACACGACGCCGAGGAGATTTGGACGAACGTCGAGCAGGTCGTCCGGGACGCCCTGGCCACGGCGGAGGTCACCACCGGGCAGCTGGCCGCGGTCGGCATCACCAACCAGCGGGAGACCACGGTGGTGTGGGACCGGGCGACCGGCCGGCCGGTGCACCACGCCATCGTCTGGCAGGACACCCGGACCGGCCCGCTGCTGCGCCGCCTCGACGCCGAGTACGGCGAGCAACGCTTCCGGGACCGCACCGGGCTGCCGCTGGCGACGTACTTCGCCGGGCCGAAGCTGCGCTGGCTGCTGGACAACGTCGACGGCCTGCGGGACCGGGCCGAACGGGGCGAGGTGCTGTTCGGCACCATGGACAGCTGGCTGATCTGGAAGCTGACCGGCCGGCACGTCACCGACGTGACCAACGCCAGCCGCACCCTGCTGATGAACCTGCGCACCCTGGACTGGGATCCGGAACTGCGCGACGCGCTCGGAGTCCCGGCCGCGATGTTGCCGGAGATCCGCTCCTCGGCCGAGGTGTACGGCACCGGCACCGGCGCACTGGCCGGGGTGCCGGTGGCCAGCGCCCTCGGCGACCAGCAGGCCGCGTTGTTCGGTCAGACCTGCTTCCACCCCGGCGAGGCCAAGTGCACGTACGGCACCGGTAGTTTCCTGCTGCTCAACACCGGGGAGAGCCCGGTGGTGTCCCGGCACGGGCTGCTCAGCACGGTCGGCTACCGGATCGGGAACGAGCCGGCGACGTACGCCCTGGAGGGGGCGATCGCGGTCACCGGTTCGCTGGTGCAGTGGCTCCGGGACAACCTCGGGCTGATCTCCAGTGCATCCGAGATCGAAGAGCTGGCCCGGACCGTCGAGGACAACGGCGGCTGTTACGTCGTACCGGCGTTCTCCGGGCTCTTCGCACCGCACTGGCGCAGTGACGCCCGCGGGGTGATCGCCGGCCTGACCGGGTACGTCACCAGGGGACACCTGGCCCGGGCCGTGTTGGAGGCGACCGCCTGGCAGACCCGGGAGGTCGTCGATGCGATGAACGCCGACTCGGACGTGGCGCTGCGCCGGCTCCGGGTCGACGGCGGGATGACCGCGAACGGGCTGCTGATGCAGTTCCTCGCCGACGTGCTCGACGTACCGGTGGTCCGGCCGGCGGTCAGCGAGACCACCTGCCTCGGTGCGGCGTACGCGGCCGGTCTGGCCGTCGGGTTCTGGCCGGACCTGGCGACACTGCGCGCGCAGTGGCGTGCCGACGCGCAGTGGGAGCCGGCGATGGAACCGGCACACCGCGACCGGGAGCTGCGGCACTGGCGCAAGGCGGTGGCCCGCACCCTGGACTGGGTCGACGACGAGTGACCGGCGCCGGTGCCGGTGCCGGTTAGCCTCTTTTGATGAGGTCACCGGCTGGCGACTACACCGCGACCCTGCCCGGCAAGCGGATGGGCGCTGCTGTGCTGATCCGCCACGACGACGGCCGGATCCTGCTGGTGGAGCCGGCGTACAAGGACCACTGGGAGCTGCCCGGCGGCACGGTGGAAGCCGACGAGTCGCCGTACGACGCCGCGGTACGCGAGCTGGCGGAGGAGCTCGGTCTCTCCGTCACGCCGGGGCGACTGCTGGTGTTGGACTGGGTGCCGCCACGCACCGGCCGTACCGAGGGCGTCATGGTCGTCTACGACGGCGGTGTCCTGGACACCACGCGGGCTGCGGGAATCCGGCTGCCCGCTGACGAACTGCGGAGTTGGGCGTGGTCGACGCCGGCCGAGGCGGCGCAGCGACTTTCGCCGCTGCTGGCCCGGCGGGCCGCCGCCGCGACACAGGCGGTGACCGACGGTGTCACCGCCTACCTGGAGAACGGGGCCCCCGTCGTCTGACCTGTCAGTGCCGGGCGAGGTCGACGTGTCGTCCCGCCTCCGTCACCACCGCCGGTTCCCGACCCGTCGGACCATTGGGGACCGGCGGGAAGGGGGCACCGCCGTGTCGGTCCGGTCCACTAGCCTGACCCGCCGTGAGTTTCTTCGACAAATTCTCCGGTTGGCAGACGAAGTTCTTCCTCTGGGTCGGGCTTCCGGTCATCGCCGCCATCGGATTCACCTTCGGCATGTCCGACCTGGTCCCCGCCTGGCAGGCGAATGCCGGTAACGGCATTGCGGGCACCTTCACCGCCGTCCGGGAGGACTGTGGCCGGCGAAGCTGCACCTGGTACGGCAACTGGGCCGCCGCCGACGGCGGTGACCAACGCACCGACGTCATCCTCTACGACGAACCCGACGGGATGACCGCCGGACAGCAGGTGGCGGCCCGGGACACCGGCGCCCGCAACGGCGTCTTCTCCAACGAGGGCGGATACACCTGGCTGCTGATCACCGCGTTCGTGGTGGGTGGCCTGGTGGCGTCGGTGTGCTGGATCCTCTTCCTGGTACGGGCGATCCGCCGTCGACGTACACCTGCCCCGGCCGCCTGACCCCCGACCCGCCCGCGGGTTGGCCGCCTCCTTGCGAGAAGGCCAACCCGCCTGCCCCCCGACCCGCCCGCGGGTTGGCCGCCTCCCTTCCGAGACGGCCAACCCGTCTGAACCGGGGCCTGTCGATCCGGCACCCGAGCGCCGAACCGGTTACCGGGAGCCGACGACACCGGAGGTGTCAGCCGAAGTTCACCGGAGCCTGCAGCCGGACGGCGGCGTTGACCCGGTTGAACATGTTGCTGACCGCGATCCAGAGCACCAGCGCGGCAAGCTCCTTCTCGGTGTAGTGCTTGGCCGCGTCCGCCCAGATCTCGTCGGAGACCGCCTCCGGCCGGTCGGCGATCCGGGTGACCGCCTCGGCCAGCGCCAGGGCGGCGCGTTCGGCGTCGGTGAAGTACGGCGTCTCCCGCCAGGCCGCCACCGCGAACAGCCGCTCGTCGGTCTCGCCGCTCTGCTTGGCCTTGCGCGCCCCCATGTCCAGGCAGACGCCGCAGCCGTTGATCTGGCTGGCCCGCATGTGCACCAGCTCCAGGGTCCGGGCCGGGACCCCTGCGGAGTGCGTCGTCTTGTAGATGATGTTGATCGCCGGCAGGACCTCCGGAAGCAGGGTCGCCGGGTTGTCGAGACGTGCCTGCATGAGCTTCTCCTTGCCGCTGTGGCCGGTGTCGTGTCACACCGGCGCGGTCTCGTCCGTCGGCATGTCGACGGACCCCGAGCGGCGGATGTGACATATGTGGCAACGGTCACAAAGCTCCCGGAACGGTCGTCCATGGGAAAGGGAGGAACACGTGGTGAGCGGCAACGAGGTACTGGTCGAGCACTTCGAGCGGAACCGACCCCGGCTGCGCGGGGTGGCGTACCGGATGCTCGGTTCGCTTGCCGAGGCCGAGGACGCGGTCCAGGAGACCTGGCTGCGGCTCAGTCGCACGGACGTCGACGGGGTGGACAACATCGACGCCTGGCTGACCACGGTGGTCGGCCGGCTCTGCCTGGACATGCTCCGGTCCCGTACCTCCCGTCGGGAGGAGCCGATCCACGACCGGCCGGTCGAGCCGGCCGCGACCGGCGGATCGACCGACCCGGAGCAGGAGGCGCTGCTGGCCGACGCGGTCGGGCTGGCCCTGCTCGTCGTCCTGGAGACGCTGACCCCCGCCGAGCGGCTCGCGTTTGTCCTGCACGACATGTTCGCCGTCTCGTTCGACGAGATCGCGCCGATCGTCGGACGGACCCCGACAGCGGCCCGCCAGCTCGCCAGTCGGGCCCGGCGTCGGGTCCAGGGCGGGGCGACGACCCCGGAGACGGACCTGTCCCGGCAACGGGAGATCGTCGACGCGTTCCTGGCCGCCGCCCGGGCCGGCGAGTTCGCCGCCCTGCTCGCCCTGCTCGATCCCGACGTGGTCGTGCGCGCCGACGAGGCGGCGGCCCGACTCGGTGCCGGCGCCGAGGTACGGGGCGCCGAGCGGGTCGCCGCCCTCGTCTCCGGCGGGGCCAACGCCGCCCTCCCCGCGTACGTCGACGGGGCCGCCGGTGCCGTGGTCCGGACGCCGCGCGGCAAGCTCTTCCTGGCGCTCAGCTTCAGCATCGCCAACGGACGGATCATCGCGATCGACGTGGTCGCCGATCGCGACGAACTCGGTCAACTCGACGTGGAACTCGTCCACCCCTGAACCACTTCCCTCCCCGGCACCGCGCGCCCCGGATGTTAGGAAGGGCCCCTTCCTCTACAGAATGCGATAAGAAGGGGCCCTTCCTTGCACCAGTCAGGTGGTGCAGAGGATGCCGAGGTCGTCGACCCAGGCGCCCAGGGTCGTACCGTTGACCCCGATCTGCGAGACCCGGACCAGGACGTCCGTCGGGCCGTGGTTCCACGAGGTGGAGATGAAGGTGTACGGCGCGCTGCCGCTGAGCACCACCGTCTTCAGCGCCACGTACGTGAAGCTGTTCGGCTCGATGATCTCGAAGTTGATCTGTTGGTTGGCCAGCACCGGGTTGACCCAGATGCCCGCCGTGCAGCTGGTCGTCGGGGGCAGCGAGACCCGCCGTCCGACCGAGGAGAAGCCGGCGCTGCGCATCGAGATGAACCCGTCCTGCGCCCCGGTACGGGCCTGCAGGGTGCTGATCCCGCCGGCACCGTCACCCACGTGGGTGAAGCTCCAGTTCGCCGCCTGGGCCCCCTCGAAGCCGTCCTGGACGGTGATGATCGCGGCGCTGGCCGGCGCCGCCGTCCCGACGAGCAGGGCCGTGGTCAGTCCGAGCAGGACCGCCAGGGTCCGTACCCCGCCGACCGATGTACGGATGAACCGCATTTCTGATCACCTGATCTTTTCGCTGGTGGGGCGCCTGCCGCACCCCGGTTGAGGCAATGTCTAGTCGCCGACTCGTTGTCCGGCTTCGGGCCGACGGACCGGACAATCAACCCCGGACAAACCGACGTACGGATGGATGGGTGCCGTGCCGAGACCCGAGGGTGAGCTGGGGCCGGGCAGCCCCGCGGTGATGGAGTTCGCGGCCGGGCTGCGACTGCTCCGGGAGAAGGCCGGCCACCCGGGTTACCGGGAGCTGGCCCGTCGGGCGCACTTCTCGGCGACCACGCTCTCCGAGGCGGCGGGCGGGCGGCGGTTGCCGACCCTCGCCGTCACCCTGGCGTACGTCAACGCCTGCGGCGGGGATCCGGCGGAGTGGACGGCACGGTGGCAGGACCTCGCCCGTACCGAGACCGGCGGCGGGCCGTCCGATCCGGTCCGGGCCGGCGAGGACGACATGCCGTACCAGGGTCTGCTGGCGTACGGGCCGGAGCGGGCCGAGTGGTTCTTCGGCCGGGAGGACGTCGTCGCCGACCTGCGGCACCGACTGGCGCACCGGCGGTTCGTGGCACTGTTCGGCGCCTCCGGCAGCGGCAAGTCCTCTGTGCTCCGGGCCGGTCTGGTACCCGCCGCGACAACAGGCGGCCCGACACCGGGAGCGACGACAGGCGGCCCGGCAGCGACGGCGAACGGGTCGGCGCCGGGAACGACGACATGCGGCCCGGCAGCGACGGCGGACGACCCGACGCCGGGAACGACGGTGAACGGATCGGCGCCGGGAGCGTCCGCGGTGGCGGCGGGCGGCCCGGCGCCGGCCGTACTGGTGCTGACGCCGGGACCGGACCCGCTCGGCGAGTTGGCGGTGCAGTTCGGCCGGCCGCTGCGGATCCCGGCCGGTACGCTCCGTGCCGACCTGGCCGCCGATCCGTCCCGGCTGCACCTGGTCGTCCGTCAGCTCCTCGCCGACGCGTCGCCGGAGTCGGAACTGTGGCTGGTCGTCGACCAGTTCGAGGAGATCTTCACACTCTGCCGGGACGCCGACGGCCGGGCCGGCTTCGTGGCCGCCCTGCTGACCGCTGTCCACACCCCCGGGAGCCGGCTGCGGGTGGTGCTCGGGGTCCGCGCCGACTTCTACGGCCGCTGCGCCGAACTGCCGGAACTTGTCGGCGCGCTGGCCGACGCCCAGGTCCTGATCGGTCCGATGACCGCCACCCAGATCCGGGACGCCGTGGTGCGGCCGGCCGAGCGGGCCGGGGCGATGGTCGAGGGTGCCCTGGTCTCCACCATCGTCGCCCAGGTCGCCGGCCGGGTCGGTGCGCTGCCGGTCGCCTCGCACGTGCTGCTGGAGACGTGGCGACGGCGGCGGGGCAACGCGGTGACGCTGGCCGGCTACCGGGCGGCCGGCGGGGTGGACGGTGCCGTCGCACAGAGCGCCGAACGGATTTGGCAGGAGTTCACCGTCGACCAGCGCCGGGTGGCCCGCCACCTGCTGCTCCGACTGGTGGAGATCGGCACCGGGGACGAGCCGGACGCGGCACACCGGGTGGACCGGACCGAACTGCCCACCGCCCGCCGGATGGGCCGCTCCGAACTGGACGAGACCGACCCGCCGACGCTCGGCGTACTGGAACGGCTGGCGGCGGCCCGGCTGGTCACCGTGGACGACCGGTCGGTCCGGCTGGCCCACGAGGCGCTGCTCGACGCCTGGCCCCGACTGCGCCGCTGGCTGGAGGAGGACCTCGACGGCGTACGGGTGCACCGGCGGTTGACCCAGGCCGCCGCGTCGTGGCGGTCCCTCGACCACGATCCGGGCGGGTTGTACCGGGGGCTGGCGCTGTCCCGGGCCCGAGCCTGGGCACAGGCGCACCCGGAGAGCCTCACCGGCCCGGAACGGGAGTTCCTCGACGCCAGCCGGGCGGCCGAGGACGCCGTGGCACGTCGGCGACGGAACCGGCGACGGCTCGTCGGCGGCGCCCTGGCCGGCGTCGTCGCGGTGGTGACCGTACTGGCCGGGGTCGCGGTCGTACAGGCCGGGCAGGCCCGTGACCAGCGGGATCTTGCCGTACACCGGCAACTGGTCGCCGGGGCGCGGGCGCAGCTGCCACGCGATCCGCAACTGGCGTTCATGCTGGCCCGGATGGCGTACGACCTGCGTCCGGACACCGAGGCCGAGACGGTGTTCCGGCAGGCGACGCTGCACTGGCGCGGCCTCGGCAGCCGGCAGATCCTCGACACCCGACGGGTCCTGGTCACCCGGCTGAAGAACGCCGCGTTGACCCCGGACGGCCGGTACGTCGCCGTCGCCGCGCCGGACGGCACGGTGTGGTGGTGGGACGGGACCGAGCCGTCCGGACCGGTGCCGCTGCCCGACCCGGGGCGGGACATGCACGCCCTGGCGATCAGTCCGGACGGCCGCTGGGTGGCCAGCGGGCACCGGGATCCGGCGGTACGGCTCTGGGACACCGCCGACCTCGGCGGCGGCCCGGTCCTGCTCTCCGGTCACCGGGGCGCGGTCCTCGACGTCCGGTTCAGTCCGGACGGCCGCTGGCTGGCCACCGGGGACGGCGACGGTACGGTCCGGATCTGGGACGTCTCCCGGCGACCGCGTGCCCGGGTCCTGCCGCACGCCGGCCGCGGCGGGGTCTACTCGCTGGCCTGGTCACCGCAGGGGCGGCGGCTGGCCGCCGCCACCGTCGCCGGGCCGGCCCGGGTCTGGGACCTGACCGCACCGGAGCGTCCGCCCACCGAACTCGCCGACTCCACCGGCAGCGCCGACGGGCTGCTGTTCAGCCCGGACGGCCGGCGGGTGGCGGCCACCGACAACGTCGCCGGTGAGGGCAGCAGCCTGCGGATCTGGAATGTGACCGGCGGCGACCGCCCGGTGCTGCTCGGCCGGCTCCGGGGGGTGCTGCCGGCTGTCTTCAGCCCGGACGGGCGTCGGCTGATCACCAAGAACAGCTACGGCGTGATCGGGGTCTGGGACACCGCCGGAACGAACGACCCGCTGCCGCTGCGCGGGCACGCCGGCGCGGTCTGCGCGCTCACCCTGACCCCGGACGGTCGGCTGGTCAGCGTCGGCGAGGACGGCACGGTCCGGGTCTGGGACGTCGGCGGGGCCTACGACCCGTCCGTGTTCCGCCCGCACGCCGGTCTCGTGCACGCCGCCCGGTTCAGCCCGGACGGCCGGCACGTGGCCAGCGCCGGCATCTACGACGGTACGGTCCGGGTCTGGCCCGCCACCGACAGGGCCGACCCGGGCAGCTCCGGAGCCGGCTCCCCGCCACCGGAGAACGGCTCGCCGACCGGCACCGCCTCCCCGACGCCGGACGGCACCGGCCCGGCGGTGCTGGCCGGGCACGCCGGGATGACGATGGACGTCGCCTTCGCCCCGGACGGGACCCGGCTGGCCAGCCTCGACGCGGCCGGCACGGTACGACTCTGGGGCTGGCCCGGCGGCCAACTCAGGAACACCTTCCTGGCCGGTCCGGCGAGCCGGATCACCTTCGACCCGACCGGTCGACGGTTGCTGACCAGCGGCGGCGGCGGAATCACGCTCTGGGACCGGATCGACAACCAGCCGCCGGAGCCGGTACGCCTCGGGCCGGCCGGCACCGGTGCGGCGTTCAGCCCGGACGGCCGCCGGCTGGCCACCGGCGCCGACGACGGCACCGTACGACTGCACGACGTCACCGGCGACGACCCGCGACCGCCGACCGACCGACCGGTGCTGACGCTGGCCGGCGCGACCGAGCCGGTGAGTTCGGTGTCGTTCAGTCCGGACGGCACCCGGGTCGCCGCCCTCGCGCGGGACAGCACGATCCGGATCTGGCCGGCGACCGGCGGCGCCCCGACCGTGGTCCTCGCCTCCGCCGGCCAGGGCAACGCCACCACCCGACTGGCGTACACGCCCGGTGGGCGGCACCTGGCGTTGCTCGGCGGCGAGGAACTCACCGGGATCCAGCTCTGGCCGGCCGCCGGTGGCACCACACCGGTCACCCTGCGCACCCTCGGTCCCGGGCCGCTCGGGTTCACCTTCGCCCCGGACGGCGAGCGGATCGCCACCGTGCACTCCGACGGCTCGGTACGCGTCTGGCGCTGCGACGTCTGCGGTCCGGTCGACCGGCTCCTGGCCACCGCGGACACCCGGGCGACCCGACCGTTCACTCCGGACGAGCGGCGTACCTTCCTGCTCGACGACGTACCCGACGCCGGGTCCTGACCACCGGTGTCCCGCTTCGTCGATGACAGCCTGACCGCCGCCGGTGTCCCGCTTCGTCGATGACAGCCTGACCGCCGCCGGGGTCTCGCTTCGTCGATGACAGTTCGCCGGCCGGTCACGATGTCGTGGCCTGGACGGCGGAGACCTGCACGACCGTGGGCCCATGCGGATCGCGATCGTCACGGAGTCGTTCCCGCCGGACGTGAACGGAGTGGCGCACTCGGTCGTCCGGGTGGCGGAGCATCTGGTGCGCCGTGGTCACCACCCGATGGTGGTCGCCCCACAGCCGGCGGCCGGCCCGGCGGGGCGTACCGGTCAGCGTTCTCCGGACGCGGCGCTGCCGTACCCGGTGCTGCGGGTGCCGTCGGTGCCGACACCGGGCTATCCACAGTTCCGGCTCGGCCTGCCCGGCCGTGAACTGACCACGGCGCTGCGCGCGCACGGTACCGACGTGGTGCACCTGGCCAGCCCGTTCGTGCTCGGCGCCCGGGGCGTGGCGGTGGCCCGGGCGCTCGGCCTGCCGTCGGTCGCCGTCTACCAGACCGACGTCGCGGCGTACGCCCGGGCGTACCGGGTCCGGGTGACCGAGGCGGCCGCCTGGCGGTGGCTGCGGTACGTGCACAACTCGGCCGACCGGACCCTCGTCCCGTCCACCGCGACCGCGACCGCCCTGCACGAACACGGGGTACGGCGGATCTGGCTGTGGCAGCGCGGGGTCGACGGCGTCCGGTTCCACCCGGAACACCGCAGTGCGGCGCTGCGCCGGGCGCTGGCCCCGGACGGGGAGGTCCTGGTCGGCTACGTGGGCCGGTTGGCGGCGGAGAAGCGGGTGGAACTGCTGGCCGGGGCGAGCACCCTGCCCGGGGTCCGGGTGGTCGTGGTCGGCGACGGTCCGGCCGCCCCGGCGCTGCGGCGGGCCCTGCCGAACGCGCTCTTCCTCGGCCCGCGGCACGGCCGGCAACTGGCCCGGATCTACGCCAGCCTGGACGTCTTCGCGCACACCGGCCCGTACGAGACGTTCGGTCAGACCGTGCAGGAGGCGATGGCGAGCGGACTGCCCGTGGTGGCGCCGGCCGCCGGAGGGCCGCTGGACCTGGTCGAACCGGGTTGCACCGGCGCTCTGGTGCCGCCGGACGACCCGGTCGCGTTCACCGCCGCGGTCGCCGAACTCGCCGTCGACCCGGAGCGCCGGACGGCGTACGGGCGGGCCGGGCGGGACGCGGTCGGTGGCCGTACCTGGTCGGTCATCGGCGACGAACTGCTCGGGCACTACGCGGCGGTACGGGCCGGGGTGGCCGGGAACGGCGGCGGCGTCGGCCCCGTCTCCGGCGTCGGCGGTGTCCGCCCCGGTCGGCTCTTCCGGCCCCGGCAGGCCGCCGCGTGAACGGTCGGTCCGCGACGACGGGTGGCAGGCGGATCGTACGGCTGGCGAACTTCGTCACCGAGAGCTCGGGCGGGCTGCGTACCGCGCTGCGGCAGCTCGGCGCCGGCTACGCCGCGGCCGGTCACGAGCCGGTGCTGGTGGTGCCCGGTCGGCAGGACAGCGACGAGCTGACCGGGCAGGGTCGGGTCGTCACCGTGGCCAGCCCGGCCGTACCCGGAATGGGTGGCTACCGGGTGCTGCTCGACCGGCGACGACTCGTCCGGTTGTTGCGGGAACTCCGCCCGGACCGGCTGGAGATCTCCGACCGGACAACGCTGCGCTGGACCGGCCGCTGGGCCCGCGAGCAGGGCATTCCGACCGTTATGGTGTCGCACGAGAGCCTGGACGGGCTGCTGCGGCTGTCGACCCGGGGGCGGTTCGGTGCCGTTGGGCTGGCCGACCGGCTCAACACCCGTACCGTCGCCAGCCATGACCGGATCGTCTGTACGACCGGCTGGGCGGCGGCCGAGTTCCGCCGGATCGGCGCGCCCGACCTGCACCAGGTGCCGCTCGGGGTCGACCTGCGGCACTTCCACCCGGACCGGTACGACCCGGAACTCCGGGCCGCCCACGCCGGCACCGACGAACTGCTCCTGCTGCACTGTGGCCGGTTGTCGCCGGAGAAGCGCCCCGAACGGTCCCTCGCCGCGCTGGCCGAGTTGCGCGCCCGGGGCGTACCGGCGGTCCTGCTGGTGGTCGGGGACGGGCCGCGCCGGGACCGGCTGCGCGCCACGGCCGCGCGCCACGGCCTGCCGGTCCGGTTCCTCCGGTACGTCGCCGACCGTGACCGCCTCGCCCGGCTGCTCGCCACGGCGGACGTGCTGATCGCGCCCGGTCCGGTGGAGACCTTCGGTCTGGCCGCCCTGGAGGCGCTGGCCAGCGGTACGCCGGTGGTGGCGAGTGCGGAGAGCGCGTTACCGGAGGTGCTCGGCGCCGCCGGGCTCGCCGCGACCGGTGCCGGGACGGCGTACGCGGACGCGGTCCTGGCCCTGGCCGCCCGCCCGGCGGGAGAGCGTCGCACGGCAGCCCGCCAGCAGGCGGAACGCTATCCGTGGTCGGCGTCGGTGGCCGGTTTCCTCGCCGCGCACGACCTGCCGGTCGGGCCACCCGCCCGCGACCTGCCGCTCGGGCCCGGTCCCGTCGTGCCACCCACCACCCGGCTGCCGGCCGGGCCGCCCGCGACCGGGCTCCCGGCCGGGCCCGCCGTGCCGGCCGTTCCGGTCACCAGCGGCGACCGGTGATCCGTTCGTAGACCTCGATGTAGCGCTGCCGGGTCGCCTCGACGACCTCGGGCGGCATCTCCGGGGCCGGACCCGTCTTGTCCCAGCCGGTGCCGACCGCCCAGTCCCGGACGAACTGCTTGCTGAGCGCGTACTGCGGGCGGCCGGGTTGGTAGTTCTCGGCCCACCAGAACCGCGACGAGTCGGAGGTGAGGACCTCGTCGCCGAGGGTCAGGGTGCCGTCCGGCGCCCAGCCCAGTTCGAGTTTGGTGTCCGCGATCAGGACACCCCGGTCGGCGGCCAGCTCGGCGCCGCGCCGGTAGACGTCAAGGGTGATCTGGCGGAGCCGCTCGGCGGTCTCGGCGCCGACCTTGGTCACGACGTCGTCGAAGGTGATCGACTCGTCGTGTTCGCCCTGTGGTGCCTTGGTCGTCGGAGTGAAGATCGGCTCCGGCAGGATCGAGGACTCCACCAGTCCGGGTGGGAGCGGGACGCCGCAGACCGTCCCGGTCCGCTGGTAGTCGGCGAGGCCCGAACCGGTCAGGTAGCCCCGCGCGATGCACTCGACCGGCACCATGTCGAGCCGGCGCACCCGGATCGCCCGACCGGCGAACTCGTCCGGTACGTCGGTCGCCGAGATGACGTGGTTCGGCACCAGGTCGGCCAGTTGCTCGAACCACCAGAGGGACAGCGCGGTGAGCAGTGCGCCCTTGTCGGGGATCGGGGTAGGCAGCGCCACGTCGTAGACCGACACCCGGTCGGAGGCAACCAGGATCAGGTCGTCGCCGTCGGCGTACACGTCCCTGACCTTGCCTGAATGCAGCAGTTCCACGGGCCCAAGTACATCACGGGGTGTTGCCGGGTCCGGGGTGGCCCCGAGCCGTCCGGGCAGCACCCCGCTGGCCGCCGGCCCCGGACGCCGACCTGGCCGCAGCCTCGGAAACCGGGTCGACGATCCCGGCCGGATGACCGTTGACACCTGGCAAGGGCGGCTGTGTAAATGATCCAGTTGCCGTCGCAGATGACCGGTGCCGTCAGGAGCTGTCGTGCCTCTCCCCCTTTCCACCCCGGCCGGCCGGGCCCGGCGTCGGCTCGGCGCCGCACTGCTCGCCGCGGTGCTCGTGCTCACCGGCTGCACCAGCGAGAAGGTCACGCCCCGGCAGAACCGGATCGAGCTCTCCGTCTTCTGGTGGGGCGGGGACCAGCGGGCCGCGCTGACCAAGCAGGCCCTGGAGGTCTACAGCCAGCGGTACCCGAACGTGCGCTTCACGTTCACCTGGCAGGGGAACGCCGGCTACTACGACCGGCTCTCCACCGAGGCCGCGGCCGGCAACGCGCCCGACATCTTCCAGATCGACGACAACTACCTGACCGAGTACGCCCAGCGGGACATCCTGCTGGACATGACCGAGTACGTCCGGGCGGACCTGCTCGATCTTCGCAAGTTCCCGAGCGGGCTCGCCCAGTCCAGCCAGGTCGGCGGCCGTACCATCGCCGCGGCGGGGGCGGAGAACACCCCCGGCCTGATCTACAACAAGAGCCTGCTCCAACGGCTCAACCTGCCGGAGCCGCGCATCGGGATGTCCTATCCGGAGTATCTGGACTGGGCCGAGCAGGTGACCGTGCGCAGTGGCGGCGAGGTGGCGGGCACCATGGACCCGTCCGGCGACTACAAGGCACTGTGGATGTGGTTGCGGTCCCAGCAGAAGGAACTCTACGAGGGCCGACAGGTCGGCTTCACCGAGGACGACCTCACCGAGTGGTTCGAGATGTGGCAGGGCGCCCGGCGCAGCGGCGCGGCCCCGCCCGCCAAGGTCATCCAGCCGGCGAACAGTGGTGACGTGACCAAGCAACTGGTCACCAGCGGCAGGGCGGCGACCTCGTTCGTCTGGTCGAACCAGTTGCCCGAGCTGCAGAAGCTGACCCGGGACAAGCTCGGGGTGGTCAGCTATCCGGGTGAGCCGGAGGCCCAGTGGGCCCGGGCCGCGATCTACTGGGCCGGCTTCCGGGGCACCCGACACCCGGACACCGTGGTGCACGTCATCGACTTCCTGGTGAACGACGTCACGGCCGGCAGCATCCTCGGTACCGAACGCGGCCTGAGCGCCAACCTCGACGTCCGCAAGGTGGTACAGGAGTCGCTGACCGACGAGAGCATGCGGCTGACGGCGGCCTTCGGGGTCCAGATGGCCGACCGGTTCGGGTCGGCTCCGGTGCCTCCGCCGAAGGGGCACTCCACGGTCAAGACCCTGCTGCTGCAGGCGGCCGAGAACGTCCAGTTCGAGCGGGCCACTCCCCGGGAGGCCGCCGCCGCCTTCATCAGTCAGGCGAACGCCGCGCTGACCAGTTAGCCGGCGGCCGCCCGTCCCCCGTGCCCCTCCGGCTGACCGACCGGACGCCCCCGGGCGTCCCCGACGGCCCGACCAGCCGCCGCGTCACCGTCCCGATCGCGGCCGACCGCCGCCCCGGCCGACCGCGTCACGTCCCGGCCGATTGCGCCATCGTCCCGACGGCCGGCCGACCGTGTCCGGGTGGACGGGACGGACCGCCAGCTCACCGCGGACACCCGGACGACCCTCAACCGTCCGGAGGGCCCGGCCAGCCGCGTCACCGTCCCGACCGCGCGGCCAGCCGCGTCGCTCGGCTGCCGCGCCCGACCGCTAGTCGCGGCCCGATCGGCGGTTGCGCATCACGACGAGAAGTACGACCACGATCACGCCGACCACGACCAGGCAGCACACCAGACCGAAGATGCCGAAGCCGCCCCGGGAGCGTCGGCGCGCCGCCTCCAGGACCAGCTCGCCGGGACCGGTCGAGGCCCAGGCCATCGCCGGCACGAACACCGTCAACGCCGCGACGCCGAGCACCGTTGTCAGCCGGACCCACCACTTTCTGAAAATCTCCATACCCCCATCCTCGGTGCTGCGGGCAAGTCCCGCTGGCGACGCGGCCGAGGACGCGGTCGGAACCTCCGGGCGGTACGGGCGGACAGCGCCTCCGGTCGACCCGACAGTGACCGGCGCCGATGCGGTGACCAGCGTGTGGCCCGGATCATAAGACACTTCTATAAGCCCGTGATGTAAAAAAGTCCGGTGACGAACCGATCTTCGGAGCGCCGCCTCCGGCCGACCGGGACCGCCGCGCCCCACGCCGACGGGGCCGGGCCGGGCACCGCCTCACCCGACCCTGCCGGACCGGGCACCGCCTCGCCCGACCCTGCCAGGCCGGGCACCGCCTCGCCCGACACTGCCGGACCGCTACCAGGCGACGCCAACGCCGGGGTGGACCTGCTCCAGACGGTCACCAGCTTCGACCGCCTGCTACGGCTGCTCCGGCGCCTGACGACCCCGGACGGCCTGAGTCTCACCGCCGCCTCGACGCTCTACCTGCTCGACGAGGCCGGTGCGCAGCGGATCTCCGACCTGGCCGTCGCCGAGGGGGTGACCCAGCCCGGGATGACACAGCTGATCAGCCGACTGGAACGGGACGGCCTGGCCGAGCGACGCGGCGACCCCGCCGACCGGCGGGTGGTCGCGGTGGCGATCACCCAGGCCGGCCGGGAGCTGGTGGCCCGCCGTCGTCAGGCCCGGGCGGAGCGCCTGGCCGGTCTTCTCGCCGACGTCTCCCCCGAGGAGCGGGCGGCGATCGTCACGTCACTTGCGGTACTGGACCGACTCGCCGGACCGGCACGGAACCCGGTCGAGTACGGGCCTTCGGTCGAGCCAGGGAGCGGAACACGATGACATCGGTTACCGACGCCGGATCCGGGAGCGGCACCGGTCGCCCGAACGGGCGGGTACGGGGAGCGTTGAGCGGTGGGGCGGACCACCCGGGCTACAAGTGGATCGCCCTCACCAACACCACCCTGGGCATGCTGCTCGCCACGATCAACTCGTCGATCGTCCTGATCTCGCTGCCGGCGATCTTCAACGGAATCCACCTCAACCCCCTGGAGCCCGGCAACGTCAGCTACCTGCTCTGGATGCTGATGGGCTACATGCTGGTCACCGCGGTACTGGTGGTCACGCTCGGCCGCCTCGGCGACATGTACGGCCGGGTGCGCATCTACAACGCCGGTTTCGCGCTCTTCACCGTCACCTCGGTCGTGCTCTCCCTCGATCCGTTCGACGGGGGCGGCGGCGCGCTGTGGCTGATCGGCTGGCGGGTGCTCCAGGCCGTCGGCGGCGCGATGCTGATGGCGAACTCGGCGGCGATCATCACCGACGTCTTCCCCGCCCGGCAGCGGGGTACCGCCCTCGGCATCAACATCGTCGCCGGCATCGCCGGCTCGTTCATCGGCCTGGTGCTCGGTGGTCTGCTCGCCGAGTGGAACTGGCGGTCGATCTTCTGGGTGAACGTGCCGATCGGACTGCTCGGCACCGTCTGGGCATACCGCTCGCTGCGGGAGAACCGGGTCCGGGTCAAGGCGCGGGTCGACTGGTGGGGCAACCTCACCTTCGCGGTCGGCCTCACCGCGCTGCTGGCCGGCATCACGTACGGCATCCAGCCGTACGGCGGGCACACCATGGGCTGGACCAATCCGTGGGTACTGGCCGGGCTGATCGGCGGAGTCGTCGTACTCGCGCTGTTCTGCCTGATCGAGAGCCGGGTGGCCGAGCCGATGTTCCCGCTGCGGCTGTTCCGGATCTCCGCCTTCGCCAGCGGCAACGCGGCCAGCCTGCTCGGCTCGATCGCCCGGGGCGGCCTGCAGTTCATGCTGATCATCTGGCTGCAGGGAATCTGGCTGCCGCTGCACGGCTACAACTACGAGCAGACCCCGCTCTGGGCCGGCATCTACCTGCTGCCGCTCACCATCGGGTTCCTCGCCGCCGGCCCGCTGTCCGGGGCGCTCTCCGACCGCTTCGGCGCCCGGGTCTTCGCCGCCGGTGGCCTGCTGGTGATGGCCGCCTCCTTCGCCGGCCTGCTGCTCATCCCGAGCGACTTCAACTACTGGATCTTCGCGGTACTGGTCTTCCTCAACGGTCTCGGTGGCGGCCTCTTCGCCGCGCCGAACACCGCGATGATCATGTCGAGTGTCCCGGCCCGGCTCCGGGGTGCCGCCTCCGGAATGCGGGCGACGTTCCAGAACGCCGGCATGGTCCTCTCGATCGGCGTCTTCTTCTCGCTGATGGTGGCCGGACTGGCCGGCTCCCTGCCGGGCACCCTGGAGTCCGGGCTGACCGCGCAGGGGGTGCCGGACGACACCGCGCACGCCATCGCCGGGCTGCCGCCGGTCGGTACGCTCTTCGCCGCCTTCCTCGGCTACAACCCGATCCAGCAGCTGCTCGGCCCCCAACTGCTCGACGCACTGCCGGAGTCGAACGCGCACACGCTGGTCGGCCGGGAGTTCTTCCCCAACCTGATCTCGGTACCGTTCCACGACGGGCTGACCGTGGTGTTCTGGCTCGCCATCGCGATGGCGCTGGTCGGGGCGATCGCCTCCCTGCTGACCCCGAACGCCGCCCCGGCGGCCGAGCCGCTCACCGACCGGCACAGCAGCCGACGCGACCAGACCGGTTGACCCGACCGGTACGCGACGTCCCGGCCCGACCCGGCGACCGACGTCTCAACGCGACCCGACCCGACCCGGCCCGGCCCGGCGACGATCGGGACGCCGGCCAGCGCGGCTACGACGGCGGGCCGGGGCGGACACGTACCAGGAGGGTGGGCGCCGCCGGTTCCTCGTTGCCCACGACAATCTCGGCGCGCTCGCGGGGCCGTACCTCAGTCACGTAGCGCCGCTCCCCGGGCAGGTACTTGGTGCGGTACCGACGCTCCGCCTCCGCGGCGGACGTCATCCGCTCCTGGTCACGGGCGATGCCACGGCGCAGCACGGTGTCGAAGCTGACGTCGACGTAGATCCGCAGGTCCCAGTACGCGTCCAGCTCCGGACGTTGCAGGAACACCCCGTCGGCGATCAGTACGGCGTCGTCCGGCGCCACCTGGACCGGCGCGTCGATCGCGGTCCGGGCGGCCAGGTCCATGATCGCCGTACGGTACCGGCGGTCGCCGCCCGGGCCGAGCGGGACCAGTAGCTGGTCCCGGATCTTCGGATTGTCCCAGGAGTCCAGGTAGTAGCTCTCGGGGGAATCGAGCGGATAGTCGACCCGCGACTCGACGGCGCGTGTGAAGTGGTCGATCCCGGCGCGGATCACCAACCGTCCGGTCCGGGTACGCAGCACCTGCGCCAGTTCGTCGGCCAGCGTCGTCTTGCCCGCCGCCGAACAGCCGTCGACGGCGACCCGAACCGGGTGCGGCCGAACCACCGCGAGGATCAGTCCCGCCAGTTCGGTCAGCGTCTCCGACCGTCCGCCCACGCCTCGCTCCCCTCCGCACGACCGGTCCGATCCTGTCCGATCAGGGCCACAGTCGGGTGGATCGCGGAGAAGCAGGGTGCCGGCGGTCAGGTACGACGACCACATCCGTCCGACCGGACCAGGACATGAGAACAGCCCTCCAGGTGATCCCTGAAGGGCTGTACTCCGTGGTAGCGGGGACAGGATTTGAACCTGCGACCTCTGGGTTATGAGCCCAGCGAGCTACCGAGCTGCTCCACCCCGCGTCGGCTCGTTAACCCTAGCGCACACCGCCCATCGCCCGCAAAACGAGGGCAGAACTGCCGGAGGAAACCCGGATCTCCATCCACCGGATCGCCTCGCCCCGCCGGAACAGCCGCACAGAAAACGGCCCCTCGGACAATTCCGAGGGGCCGTTTCGGGTTCAGTAGCGGGGACAGGATTTGAACCTGCGACCTCTGGGTTATGAGCCCAGCGAGCTACCGAGCTGCTCCACCCCGCGTCGGCTCGTAGAGGTTAGCCCAGCCGGCCCGCCGTTGGCAAAACGGTTTCGGAAACGGCACCGGCGGCCGCCGAGGGCGACCGCCGGTGGCGATTCTTCCGTGACTCGACCGAAGGTTCTCCGACGGCTCAGTCAACGGCTCTTCCGCAGTTCAGTCGAGGGTTGTCCGCTCGCGACTCAGCCGCCCGGCGACGGCGGTGGCGGGCTCGGCGTCCCGCCGCTGGAGGCCGGGGAGCCGCCCGGCGCCGGGGAGCCCCCCGGTGCCGGTGAGGCGGGCGTGGAGGCCCGTTGAGCCGCCTGGAACTCGTTCATCGCGTCGTCCAGTGCCTTGAGGGCCTGGCCGTACTTCGCGAAGTCACCCGAGGTCTGGGCGGCCTTCACGTCGGCGATCGCGGTCTGCACCTTGGCCGCGGCGGCGGCCAGTTCCGGCGTCATCTGCGGCGTGCCGTCGGCCGGCGGCGGAGGGTTGGTGTTGTCGCCGGGTGGCGGAGGTGGCGGCGGCGTGCCGGTGCCGGCCGCCTTGGCCTGCCGGACGAGTTCCTTGACCCCCTCGTCCAGGCTGTTGGCCAACGCGACGTACTGGCCACCGTCGCCGTACGAGATCAGCACCCGCTGGAGCAGCGGATAGGCGTTCTGCTGGTTGCTCTTCACGTAGACCGGCTCGACGTAGAGCATGCCGTTGCCGAAGGGCAGTGACAGCAGGTTGCCGTACTGCACCTGCGCCTGGTTCGAGGTGAGCAGGTTGAGCTGCTGTCTGATCGTCGCGTTGTTGGTCATGTTCTGGTGCACCTGCACCGGCCCGGAGACCGCCGTCTGGTCGGGCAGTTCCAGCACCTCCAGCCGGGGCTGGCCGTCGACGTACGACCCGCTGATCAACGCGGCGAGGTTCTGCCGCCCGGCCGGGGTGACCGCCGAGGTGAGCTGGAAACGCGGCGCCTCCTGCTCCGGGAACTGGGTCAGCAGGTAGTACGGCGGCTGCCGCTTGCCGCTGTCCGGCGCGTCCGGGGCGTTCGGCACCTCCCAGAAGTCCTGCCCCGAGAAGAACTCGGCCGGGTTCGTCACGTGGAACCGGGCCAGCAGGTTCCGCTGCACCTTGAACAGGTCCGCCGGGTAGCGGAAGTGCGCGGCGAGGTCGGCCGGAATCTGCGACTTCGGGATCACCAGGTCGCCGCCGAACGCCTTGTTCCAGGCCCTCAGCACCGGGTCCCTGTCGTCCGTCTCGTAGAGCTTGACCGTGCCGTCGTACGCGTCGACGGTGGCCTTGACCGAGTTCCGGATGTAGTTGATGTTCTCCCGGGCGAGCTCGAAGGTGCCGAGGCCGGTCAGCTCGTCGGCCGTCTCCTCCTGCAGGTTCACCTGGTGGGCGTACGGGTAGGTGGCGGCGGTGGTGTACCCGTCGACGATCCACTGGATCCGGCCACCGATCACCGCCGGGTAGGGGTCACCGTCCAGGGTGAGGAACGGTGCGACCTTCTCCACCCGGTCCCGGGGGTTCCGCACGTAAAGCAGTTTGGAGTTGTCGTTCACCGCCCCGGAGAGGACGAAGTTCGGCTCCTGCTCCTTGACGGCGTAGAGCAGTCGGCGACCGAACGAGCCGATGTCCACCCCGCCGGAACCGGTGTAGGTGTAGGTCTGCTCGCCGCCGTTCGCGCCCGTGGGCCGGTCGAACTCGACGTGCCGGTCCTGGTCGGTCTGGCCGACGATCGCGTAGTCGCCGTCGTCCATCTGCTCGCCGTAGTAGATCCGCGGCTGCTCCGCGACGATCTGCTCGGTGGCCGAGGAGCAGCCCTCCTGGCGCTGGTCGCCGAGGAAGCCGGAGACGAAGTAGGGCTGACCGCCGCAGACGACCCGGTTGGCCGGCGCGCTCACCATGCCGTAGCCGTGGGTGTAGATGGTGTGCCGGTTGATCCAGTTGCCCTGCTGGTCGGTCAGCTTCAGATAGTTGATCTCGCGCATGCCGACCACGACGTCCTGGGTCTTGCCGGCGATCTGGTACCGGTCGATGTCCAGCTTCTCGCCGAAGTCGTAGAAGCTACGCACCTGCTGGGCGAGGGTGTACGTCTCGGAGACCAGTTGCGGGTCGAGCAGTCGGACGTTCGGCAGCACGGTGGTGTCGGTGGCCAGGTTCTCCGGCGGCCGCAGGTTCGACGCACTGTACGGCGACGACTTGCTCTCGGTGAGTCCGAACGCGTCCCGGGTGGCCTGGATACTGCGCTCGATGTAGAGCGCCTCCTTGTCCCGGACGCTCGGCCGGACCTCGAAGGTCTGCACCGCCCACGGGTAGATCCCGCCGATCGCCACCGCCGAGATGCCGAGCAGGGCGAGCGAGATGCCCGGCCAGACCAGGTTCCGCATCACCGCGTTGGAGAAGACGATGATCGCGACCGCGACCACGATCGAGATGTACGCCAGGATCTCCTTCGCCGGCAGCAACGCGTTGATGTCGGCGTAGCCGGCGCCGTAGAGCCCCACACCCTCGTTGAACTCCAGCAGCATGGCCCGCCGGTCGAGCACGTACGCCACTGCCTTGAGCAGTACGAAGACCGCCACCAGGGTGGTCAGGTGGGCGCGGGCGGCGTTGGTCATCCGGTCGCCGACGCCCTGCAGCCGTACCCCGCCGAACACGTAGTGCATCGCCAGCGAGCCGACCACCGCCAGCACCACCGCGGTGAAGCCGACCCCGAGCAGATAACGCAGGAACGGGAACTGGAAGACGTAGAAGCCGACGTCGATGTTGAACTCCGGGTCCCGTACCCCGAAGTTCTGGGAGTTGCGGAAGAGCATCCACTGGCCCCACCGGGTCTGCGCGGAGAGACCGGCGAAGAGTCCGACGATCACGCCGATCACGGCGAGCCAGACGCCGATCCGGGGCGCCAGGACCGAACGGTACCGCTCCAGCGTCACCTGTTCCGGGGAGTTCGGCCGCAGCAGCGGGCGGAGCCGGTAGGCCAGCCACATGTTGCCGGCCACCAGCAGCGCCATCGCCAGACCGATCACGACGAAGAGCAGGATCCGGGTGACCAGCACCCCGGAGAAGACCTGGGTGTAGTCCACCTCCTGGAACCAGAGCCAGTCGGTCCACGCCTGCACACCCCAGCCGAGCAGGGTGAGAAGCAGAAACACCCCGAGGAGTACGCCCACCGTGACGCGGCCGCGTCGGCTCATTCTTGGTAGGGGGCTGCTACGCATGACCACTGTTGGCTCCGCACGTTCGGAAGTGACCGGCTCTGATCAGGCACCTAGACTACGGGGTATTCCTGAGTACGATCGGTCCCCCGTCGAGCCGGGCACTGAACGGCCGTTCGGAACGACGGAAACCGGCAGGTCCGCGACCGTTGACCGGGCACACCGACGGCGGCGCCCGGTCAGCATCTCGGCGGTTGACCACCCGCCCGGATCGTCGACAGCGCGCTGAGTGCGTCCTGCAGGGTGCCGATCCGGGCCATCGGCAGCCCGGGCTGGGCGTTGCGGACCGCCTCCGCGCAGTTGTCGGCCGGCACGAGGAAGTAGGTCGCGCCGGCGTGCTTCGCCCCGACGAGCTTCTGCGGGATCCCGCCGATCGGCCCGACCTCGCCCTCGTCGTTGATCGTGCCGGTGCCGGCGATGACCCGCCCCCCGGTCAGGTCGTCGGCGGTGAGCTTGTCGATGATGCCGAGGGCGAACATCAGGCCGGCGCTCGGACCGCCGATGTCACCCAGGTCGATCTTCAGCTCGAACGGGTGCGGCTGCCGCTGCTCGACCTCCACGCCGATCCGGGGCGGTCCGCCGTCGGTGGACCTGGTCACGACGGTGGCGCTGGCCGCCGCGCCGTCCCTGGTGTAGCCGATCTTGAGCGTGCTGCCCACCGGACGGGCCTGCACCAGCCCGGTGAGGGTACCGGCGGTCGGCACCGGCTTGTCGTCGACCGAGGTGATGATGTCGCCGGCCTTGAGGATGCCCTCCGAGGCGCCGCCGGCGGTGACCTTCTTGACCGCCACCTGCACCGGGAAGCCGAGTTCACGCAGCGCGGCGGTCTCGGCGCTGGTCTGCGAGGCGGCGAAGTCCTCGGCATTGCGCTGGTCCACCTCCTGCTGCGTCTCCCCCGGCGGGTAGATCAGCTCGTACGGCACCACGGCCTCGTCGGAGGAGAACCAGCCGGCGATCGCGGTGAGCAGTTTGACGTCGGGCTGGACACCGACCGTGGTGAGCCGCAGCTGCCCGGCGGAGGTGGAGGTCTCCCGGCCGGACACCTGGATCACCTCCTTGTCGTTCTGCCGGCCCAGGGTGTCCACCGTCGGGCCGGGGCCGAGCACGACGTACGGGATCGGGGCGGCGAGCAGACCGAGGCTGAGCAGGGCGGTGATCACCGCACCGAGCAGAACCGTGACACCGCGACGTCTCATAGGCGGAAGCGTACCGAGCGACCGCCGGCCGCCTGCCGGGTGAACCCGTCCTCTCCCCCGGGCGGATCCGCTCCCCGGGTGAACCCGGGCCTGCCCTGAGGCGGGTCGTGGAGAGTCTCCGGGTTTTCCCGGGTTCTCCGTCGGCGCAACACCGGGGCGGGCGCTCGGCGGGTTGGCGCGCGTACCGTGGACGGGTGCCTGATATTCCGTTCGGCTTCGCCCTGCCGGGTGGTCAACCGCCCGACCCCAACGACCCGAGGCAGATGCAGCAGTTCATGGCCCAGCTGCAGCAACTGCTCGCCGCGCCGGGCAGCGGCCCGGTCAACTGGGACCTGGCCCGCCAGGTCGCGGCCAGCCAGCTCGCCGCGGCTGGCGACCCGGCCGTGACGCCGTACGAGCGCAACGCCGTCGAGGAGGCGCTCCGCCTCGCCGACCTGTGGCTCGAGCCCGCCTCGGCGCATCCCTCCGGCATCCACCTCTCGGTGGCGTGGAACCGCAACGAGTGGATCTACCGGACCCTTGACGTCTGGCGGAAGCTCTGCGACCCGGTCGCCGGGCGGATGGTGGGCGCGATGGGCGACCTGGTTCCGCCGGAGGCCAGGGCGCAGCTCGGGCCGATGCAGTCGATGCTCAGCACGCTCGGCGGGGCACTCTTCGGCGGACAACTCGGGCAGGCGCTCGGCTCGCTCGCCGCCGAGGTGCTCTCGGCCGGCGACATCGGCCTGCCGCTCGGCCCGGCCGGCACGGCCGCGCTGGTGCCGGCCAACATCAAGGAGTACGGCGAGGGCCTGGAGCTGCCCGAGGACGAGGTACGCCTCTACGTCGCCCTGCGTGAGGCGGCGCACCAGCGGCTCTTCCAGCACGTGCCCTGGTTGCGCGGCCATGTCCTCACCGCCGTCGAGATGTACGCGGCCGGCATCACGGTGAACCGGGAGGCGATCGAGGAGGCCATGGGCCGGCTCGACCCGATGAACCCGGAGTCGATGCAGACGCTGGCCATGGAGGGCATCTTCACGCCGGAGGACACTCCGGCGCAGAAGGCCTCGCTGACCCGGCTGGAGACCACGCTGGCCCTGGTGGAGGGGTGGGTGTGCCACGTCGTGGACACCGCCGCCGCGGGTCGGCTGCCCAACGTCAACCGCCTCGGTGAGGCGTTCCGGCGTCGCCGGGCCGCCGGCGGCCCGGCGGAGCAGACGTTCGCCGCGCTGGTCGGGTTGGAGCTGCGTCCCCGCCGGCTGCGTGAGGCGGCGGCGCTGTGGGCGGCGCTGACCGAGCACCGGGGCATCGCCGGACGGGACGCCCTCTGGGGTCACCCGGATCTGCTGCCCGGTGAGTCGGACTTCGCCGACCCGGACGCTTTCGCCCGCTCCCAGCTCGAACTGGGTGACCTCGACGACTTCGACTTCAGCGAGCCGGGGCCGGCCGAGCCGGGCCGGGACCAAGCCGACGAGCAGGGTCGTGACCGGTCCGACGAGCAGGGTCGCCCGGACCAGTCCGACGGGCCGGGCGCCTCCGGTTCCGGTAAGCCCGAGTAGGTCCCGGGTCTGGCAGGCCCGGGCACGTCCCGGTTCCGGCAGGCCCGGACAACCGGTCCGCTGGCCACGCGCCTCCGGTCGCTGGCCGCCTCCACCCGGAGGTGGCCAGCCGTCCGGGTACGCCTGGTCCGGCCCGCTGCCGGAACCGGTCCTCGACCGGGTGACCCGGGTCCGGGCCGACTCAGCGGCCGAGCAGCATCCGGGTGGTGTCCCAGCCCTCGACGGCCGGGTCGAGTGTGGCCAGGTCGGCGGCTTCCCGGATCCGACGCCAGCCCGGGCTGACCGCGACCTCGGCCGGTCGCGGGGCGGCACCGCGGATCAGGCGGACGTCGGCGACGTCGAGATCGACCTCGGGCAGCCAGTCCGGCGCCGGTAGCCGGGCCGCCACTCCGAGCAGGCCAGGTGCCGTGCCGAGGGCGGGTGCGACCGCGACGGTACGGGTGGTCAGCGGGCGGAGCAGCTTGCCGAGGAGCAGTCCCGGTACGTCCGGTACGTCGGCGGCGACGACCGCCGCCTGGTCGTACCCGTGCCCGGCGGCGGCGCTGAGCACCGCGCCCACCCGGTTGGCCGACAGCTCGTAGACGGGCATGCCGGGCCAGGCGATCGCGTCGGCCAGGGCACGGTCGGCGGCGGTCACGCCGATCGCGGCGTCCACCTCGTTGAGGGTGGCGACCAGGTCGACCACGTCTTCGGCGAGCGCGGACCGCCAGCGCGGCGGTTCGATCCCCGGCGGCGTCCAGGAGACCGGTCCGAGCATCACCACGATCACACGGCGGGGCACCGCTCGACCCTAGTACGCCCCGCCGGTGGACTGGAGGTCGGCGGTCGGCCCGCCGGGTTGCGTGGCCCGCCGCCGGAGCGTTCAGTCGGCCAGCACGATCCCGGCGGCGGCCGCCACGCCCTCCAGGTAGCCCCGGGCCCGCTCGGTCTTCGGATAGCGGCCGACCAGGGCCCAGAATCGCGCGTTGTGACTCGGCACCACGAGGTGCGCCAACTCGTGCAGCACCACGTAGTCGATCACCCAGTCCGGCATTTCCTGGATCCGGTGGGAGATCCGAATAGTCCGGTCAGCGGGCGTACACGAACCCCAACGACCATTCTGATTCGTCACCCACCGGACGCTCGCCGGGATCGCGGCCCGCCCGTGTTCACTGAGGTAGCGGTCGATGAGTCGACGGGAGCGGAGCAGGAGTTCCTCGTCGGAGCGGCCGAGCCGCTCCTCCCGGGCGGCCAGCCGGGCGAGCATCCGGTCCACCCACTCGCTCTCCTCGGCCCGGGAGAACTGGTCCGGGATGAGTACCACGACCCGCTCGCCGTCCCGATAGGCGGACACCGTCCGGCGCCGGCGCTGACTGCGCCGTACCTCGACGACCGGCTTGCGCAACCCCGCCATTACCGGTCCGCGCCGCCCCGGGTTTCGTTCACGATGGAAAACTAATGCTTACCAACCAGGGGACCGCAAGAGTCAACACGGAGATTGCCGCCGGAAAAATACCGGTTAGCCCGGAACCGTCCGGAAAAAATTCATTAAGATGATCGCCCGCGCGTACACAGCGGGCTGACCGGGGTGCTCCGCCGAGCACTCCAGCCGGATGCCCTCGACCACGGTAGACGATCATGTCGGCCCGGTGTTTCCGCCCCCCTGAGTGGTCGTTCGACGCGGTTCATCCGGCGTGTCCCTGCGAAACTGACTTATCCGACCTATTCCGGCATGCACACTCTGGTCGTCGGCTTCCTCACAGTGCCGACAGATTGCTGACATGGAACTGCCCAGATCTGGGTAGGGTCCGCGGACCGGCGGTCACAGCGGTGACCGTGGAGAAACCCCAGCGCTGGCGCCTACGTGGCCCGCCGCCGGGCGCACGTCAGGCTTGAGAGAGCCGGCGGAAGAGACGAGGAGGGCACCGTGGCCGAAAAGGCCCAGACCTACAACGGATACTGCGTCAAGTGCAAGGAAAAGCGTGACTTCGAGGGCAACGTCGAGGTTTCCAAGACGGGCATGAACATGGCCAAGGGCAAGTGCCCGGTCTGTGGCACGACCGTCAACCGGATCCTCGGCAAGGCCAAGGTCTGACATCGACAGGCACGCAGACTGCGGGAAGGGGTGGCGGACACGCCACCCCTTCCCGCTTTCCAGCTCAACGGCTGTCGCGGTACGGACACCGGACGTTATGTCCACGCGGCGACAGAAGTTACCCGCCGGTTGTGGAAAACCCGCGAAACCTGTGGATAGAGCAGTGCACAGTGCTCGCGTGCTGTGGACAACAGCCGGCGGCCCCGGAGCCGGCGGTGACAGCGTGTCACGCCATGACCCGAAGCGCGCTTCCCCGCCCCACCCTGCTGCCCGGCCTCGCCCGTCTCTGGCGTGACCGGCACACCCTGCAACTGGGCCTGGACCCTCGCCGTGCGGTCCTGCTCGAAGTGGCCAACCCCGCCGCGGCCCGGCTCCTCGACCTGCTCGACGGCACCCGGAGTGAGCGGGCCATCCTGGAACACGCCGACACCGTCAACGTCACCCGGGATGACGCCCGTACCCTGATCGACACCCTGCGGGCAGCGGGACTGGTCGTCGCCGGGCACACCCTGTTCCCCACCGACCTGGCCGAGCCGGTACGCCAGCGCCTCGCCGCCGAGGCCGCCGCCCTCGCCCTGCGCGAACCGGACACGCCGGGCACCCCCGCCCAACTGCTCCGCCGCCGGGCCGCCGCCCGGGTCGTGGTGACCGGTCCGGGACGGCTCGCCGCCCCCGTCGCGATCGCCCTGGCCCAGGCCGGGATCGGACACGTCCACCCCGACCTGGTCGGTCCGGTCCTGCCGACCGACGCCTCAGGCGGTGGACTGCCCGCCGCCGACGTACGCCGACCTCGCGCCGCGGCCGTCGCGGACGCGATCGCCCGCTGCATGCCCGGCACCGACACCCGGCCCATCCGGCGTGGCCACGCCGACCTGGTGGTCCAGGTGGGCGCCGACCGCCCCGCCGGGCTGCTCGCCACCGGCTTCGCCCAACGCCGGCAGGCACACCTGCTGCTGGACCTGCGCGACGGCACGCCGATCGTCGGTCCCCTGGTGCCGACGCACGGCTCCCCCTGTCTGAATTGCCTGGACCTGCACAGACAGGACCGCGACCCCGGCTGGCCCGGGCTGGCCGCCCAACTGGCCGGCGGTGCCGCACCGCAGCCCTGCCTGACCGCCAACCTGATCAGCGCGGTCGGTTACAGCGTCGCCGAGGTCCTCGCCTTCCTGGAGGGCGGCAGCCCGGAAACCGTGGGTGGGGCGGTGGAGATACCCGGCCCGGGTCGGGTCCGGCGACGTACCTGGCCGCCGCACCCGGCCTGCGGCTGCGGTCGCCGCCGCCCGGCATCCCGGCCCGCACGGCACGGTGCCCCGGCCGCTGACCCGGACGACGGCCGGTAGCCGACAGACGCCGGGCGCCCGGGTCGCAGGCCAAGTCGCAGGCCGGGGTCCGCAGGCCGGGTCCGCAGCCCGGGTCACAGGTCGCGCCACAGGGCCAGGTCACAGGGCCAGGTCACAGGGCCAGGTCACAGGCGGGGTCCGCAGCCCGGGTCACAGGCCGGGTCACAGGCGGATGGGCCGATCGGGCGGACCGCCCGTCCGGGCACGCCGGGCGGGCGGTGGTGGCTTCCGGCAATAGCACGATCCCGGCCACGGCGTACCGAAACGGCCTTCGGCGACGGGCCAACCGCGAAAACGGGCACCGTCGCTGGCAGGACGTGGCCCGAGCCACCCGCCGACGGCGGCCGCAATGCCGTCGCGTCGGTAACAATGATCTGGTGACCGACATCCCGCGCCGTGCCGTCTCCCGGACCGCCAAGCTCGCCGCTCTGCCGCTCGGCTTCGCGGGTCGGACCGTGCTGGGCGTCGGCAAGCGGGTGACCGGGCTGGCCTCCGAGGTGATCTCGAACGAGATCCAGCAGCGCACCGCCGAGCAGCTGTTCAGCGTCCTGGGGCAGCTCAAGGGCGGGGCGATGAAGTTCGGCCAGGCCCTGTCGGTGTTCGAGGCAGCCCTGCCGGAGGAGGTCGCCGCACCGTACCGGCAGGCGTTGACCAAGCTCCAGGAGGCGGCGCCACCGCTGCCCGCCGCGACCGTGCACAAGGTGCTCGCCGAGCAGCTCGGACCGGACTGGCGGTCGTACTTCCTCGAATTCGATGACAAACCGGCCGCCGCGGCGAGCATCGGGCAGGTGCACCGGGCGGTCTGGAAGACCGACATCCCGGTCGCCCCGGCCGGCCGGCGCCGGGCCACCAAGGCCCGTTCCGGCGCCGCCGCCCAGGCGGAGAGCACCCCGGCCGGTCGGCCGGTGGCGGTCAAGGTGCAGTACCCGGGCGCCGGACCGGCACTGCTCTCCGATCTCAAGCAGCTGTCCCGACTCGGCGCCATGTTCCGGGCGATCCAGCCCGGCCTGGACATCAAGCCGCTCCTCAGCGAACTACGCGAACGGATCAGCGAGGAACTCGACTACCAGCTGGAGGCGGAGAGCCAACGGGCCTTCGCCGCCGCGTACGCCGACGATCCGGAGATCTTCGTCCCCGGTGTGGTGGCGTCCGCGCCCCAGGTGCTGGTGACGGACTGGGTCGAGGGAAAGCCGCTGTCCCAGATCATCAACTCCGGTACCGAGGCCGAACGCGACCAGGCCGGCCGGTTGATGGCCACCCTGCACTTCTCGGCGCCGATGCGGGCCGGGTTGCTGCACGCGGATCCGCACCCGGGCAACTTCCGGCTGCTCCCGGACGGCCGACTCGGGGTGATCGACTTCGGTGCGGTGGCCCGGCTCCCCGGCGGGCATCCGGAACCGATCGGCCGGTTGGTCCGGCTGGCCCTGGCGGGCGAAGCCGACGCCGTGGTGGCCGGTCTGCGCGAGGAGGGCTTCATCCGGGTCGAAAACCCGATCGACGCCCAGGCGGTGCTCGACTTCCTGATGCCGATCCTGCAGCCGCTCTCTGTCGAGGAGTTCCGGTTCACCCGGGCCTGGCTGAGGGTCGAGGCGGCCCGGATCGCCAACCCCCGGTCGCCTGCCTACCAACTCGGTCGGCAGCTCAACCTGCCCCCGTCGTACATGTTGATCCACCGGGTCACCCTCGGTTCGATCGGGGTGCTCTGCCAGCTGGAGGCGAAGGCGCCCTACCGCGGCATCGTGGAACGCTGGCTGCCCGGTTTCGCCCCGGTGCCGTAGCGGGTCGCCCCGAACCCACCGGTCCGCCCGGGACCACGACACGCCCCGACGTCGGAAGGGCCCGTCGCGGTGGATCACTCCACCGCGACGGGCCCTTCGTCAACATCGGTTCGGCTGCTCGTCAGTGTCGGCGGCGTACCCGCCGGCACGGTCTTTTACAGGCTGCCCAGATCACGCGCCGCCCGGCGACGGGCTTCGATGGCGATCGTACGGGCAGAACGGGTTGCCTCAGTGCTCGTGATGGTGCGACCGGCCTGAGGCCGGCGCATTCGGGCCCGGGACAACGCTTCGTGGATGAGATACATCTTCGGTACTCCGCTCAGGGTGGGCAGTGCAGGGTTGGTCGACGTCGCCGCGGTGATCTCGGCGACGCGGGGTGCCGGAGCGAATCCGGCGGACGTACGGATCGGGTTCATGTCAGGCCGCCAGCCGGACCGTGTTGCGCGACTCGGCGAGCCCGTTGGCCGCCATCCGCGCCTGGGCCTCGACCCGCAGAGCGGCGTCCCGGGCGACGTCCTCCTTGCGCGGACGGCCACGGGGCCGCTTGCGCGGAACCACCGCGCCACGCTCGAAGATCTCGCCGCCCCAGACACCCCAGGGCTCGGCCCGCTCCACCGCACCGGCCAGGCACTCGACGCGCAGCGGGCAGTCCCCGCAGAGCGACTTGGCCAGCTCCAGCTCGGCAGGCGAGTCGGCGAACCACAGGTCAGGGTCGAACTTCCGGCAGGGCAGGTTCGCCTCCCACTCGACGTTCGCGTCGAGGGTGGCCAACGCCAGACTCATCCCCGGTCACCTCTCTCTCGTTCCGATCTCGTAGATCGTTGTTCCGACGTACGGCTGTAGTGCGGAAAAAACTAAGGCCGCGGATCCCGGTTTACGGGTTCCGCGGCCTCGAGGTGAGCCGGCTGGTCTGTGTTAGACCGGTCTACCTCGAGGTGGAACCCCGCTGACATCCATCCGCTTGACGGCGCCCTGGATGCCATTGCCCGTGAATCCATTGGTCCCTTGACGCTCCGCGGACACGCGGGCCTGACCCAGCTCGGCCTGGGTGAGGACCTGGTGCACCTGCGGAACCCGTGGGGTGTCGGCGGTCAGGATGCACCTGGCCTCCGACATCGGAGCGAGGACAGCAGGCAACGCCCACGGCCGCTCGACGAGATACGTCTTCGTCACCATGGGACTCGCCTCCTAACTCTCACTCGTTACCAACATCGGACTCAGACCCCCCGTGAGCAGCCGGAAAGCCGCCGCTCTCGAGGTGTGCCATGAGGCTATTCCTCACCCGGGGGCGAGGGCAAACGATTTACGGCTGGATTACAGAAGTTTCTTCCGAGGGCTCTCCGCCGTCCTCCGGAGCGGCCGCCATCAGCACGTCGTCGACCTCGGAGCCGGCGATCAGCGCGAGTACCGCGTCGCCGTACAGGCCCAGCTTGCGGGGGCCGATGCCGGCGATGGCGAGCAGCTCCTCCGACCGGGACGGCCGCCGTTCGGCCAGGGCGACCAGGGTGGCGTCGGTGAAGACCACGTACGCCGGGACCTTCTGCGCGCCGGAGACCCGGCCACGCCACTCGCGCAGCCGTTCGTAGAGTCCCTCGTCCAGGTCCGACGGGCAGTCCGCGCACCTGCCCAGTTTGCGGTCCGCACCGGCGAGCAGGGTCGCACCGCAGACCCGGCAGGAGACGACCACCCGTCGACGGTCGGCCCTGCCGGCGCCGGAACGCGCCGGGTCCGACCGCCCCGCGCCGGAACGCGCCGAGTCGGACCGTCCACCGGAGCGGTCGAACTGGGGCAGGAACCGGCACGGGCGCCGGGCCCGGCCGCCCGGCGAGCGGGCCAGGGCGTACGACAGCCAGAGCCACTCCCTGGCCCGGGTGACCCCGACGTAGAGCAGGCGCCGTTCCTCCTCGACCTGTTCGGCTGTCCGGGCGTACGTGGTCGGCAGGGTGCCGTCGGAGAGCCCGACCAGGAACACCGCGTCCCACTCCAGCCCCTTCGCCGAGTGCAGCGAGGCCAGCGTCACGCCGTCGACCGTCGGTACGTGCTGCGCGGCGGCCCGCCGGGCCAGCTCGTTGTTGAAGTCGGTCAGCGAGGAGGGCCGTTCCACGGTGGCGGCTTCCCCGATCGGCAGGACGACCGGAGTGGCGGCGTACTCCTCGGCGAGCTGGACCAGCGCGGCGAGCGCCTCCCACCGCTCCCGGGCGGCACCGCCGGGCGGGGGTTGGTCCGGTGCCCAGCCGACCGCGGTCAGCGCCTCGACCACGGCCGGCACCAGCGGGGTCTCCCCCGGTGTGCTGCGGGTCGCCGCGCGGAGCGCGACCAGCGCCTGCCGCACCTCGGCCCGTTCGAAGAACCGCTCCGCCCCCTGGACCTGGTACGGCACCTCCGCCTCGGCCAACGCCTTCTCGTACGCCTCGGACTGGGCGTTGGTGCGGAACAGGACCGCGATCTCCCGGGCCGGCGTGCCGGCGGCGATCAACTCTCGGCACCGGACAGCTACCGCCGCGGCCTCGGCCGGTTCGTCGGGGAAGATCCGCACGTCCGGTTCGGGGCCCGGCGGGCGCTGCCCGACCAGTTCCAGCCGCAGCCGCGCCTCGGCCCCGCTGGCCTGCCTGATCACCGCGTTGGCCAGTCCGACCACCTGTGGCGTCGAGCGGTAGTCGCGGACCAGCCGGACCACCACCGCGTCCCGGTGGTGGCGGGGGAAGTCGATCAGGTGGCCGGAGGTGGCACCGGTGAACGAGTAGATCGTCTGGCTGGCGTCGCCGACCACGGTCAGGTCGTCCCGGCCGCCGAGCCAGGCGTCCAGCAGCCGCTGCTGCAGCGGGTTGACGTCCTGGTACTCGTCGACGACGAAGTGCCGGTACTGGGTCCGGATCTGCTCGGCGACGTCCGGATGCTCCTCGATCCCCCAGACCGCCGCCCGGAGCATGTCCTCGAAGTCGATCACCCCGTTGGCCCGTTTGGCCTTCTCGTAGGCGGTGAAGACCTCGGCGACCTTGGCTGGCTCGAACGGGGTGTCCCGGGCGGCCTTGGCCGCCGCGACGACGTACTCCCCCGGCTCGACCAGCGACGACTTGGCCCACTCGATCTCGCCGGCCAGGTCGCGGGCGGCGGCCCGGTCGGTACGCAGCCCGGCCCGGGCGGCGGCCAGGGTGACCAGCCGCACCTTGCTGTCCAGCAGTTCGGGCATCTCCCGGCCGGCGAGCAGCCGGGGAGCGAAGTAGCGGACCTGGCGCAGGGCGGCGCCGTGGAACGTCCGGGCCTGCACCCCCGGCACCCCGAGTCCGCCGAGCCGGGCCCGCATCTCGGCGGCGGCCCGCGCGGTGAAGGTGACCGCGAGCACGTGCCGGGCCGCGATCTCACCACTGCGCACCCGGTACGCGATCCGGTGGGTGATCGCCCGGGTCTTGCCCGTGCCGGCGCCGGCCAGGATGCAGACCGGCCCGGCCGGCGCGGTCACCGCCGTCCGCTGCTCGGGGTCGAGCCCGGTCAGGATCCGTTCCAGCTCTGAGTCAGCCGCCACAGGTAGGAATCATGGCAGGCCCCGCCGACGTTGCACCTTTAGCCTGTGTGATCGACATCCCGTCCGATCCGATGTCCGGCCGGCCCCCACCGGCCTGACCTGGCCCGACGAACGCACACCGCGGAGGTCCCGACGATGTTGACGATGTATTCCACGTCCTGGTGCGGTTACTGCCACCGACTGAAGTCGCAGTTCGACCGGGAGGGCATCGGCTACGAGGTGGTGGACATCGAGCAGGATCCGGCGGCCGCGGAGTACGTGATGAGCGTCAACGGCGGCAACCAGACGGTGCCGACCGTCCGGTTCCCGGACGGCACCGCGCTCACCAACCCTTCGATCGTCGACGTCAAGAAGCAGCTGGCCGCCCTCGCCGGAAACTGACGTGTAAGGAAGGGCCCCTTTTTATCGTTTTTGGATAGGAGGGGGCCCTTCCTAACACCGGTCGGCGGCCGCGCCGCCGCCCGGCGCCACCCCCGCCGGCACGGCCGGGGCGGGGGTCGCGGGCCGGTTGGCCAGCGCCGCCTGGGCGGGGATGGCGACGGGTCGGGCGTGCGACGGCGGGCTGAGCCGACGACCGGCCCACAGGTAGGTCGCCGCCGCCAGCATCACCACCGTCATCGCCACGAAGAGCAGCCGGAAGTCCAGCACACCGACCAGCAGCGCGCCGGTACCGATGGAGACCGCCTGCGGCCCGCTGATCAACGCCGCCGAGGCCGCGCCGACCCGGCCGAGCAGAAACCCCGGGGTACGACGTTGGACGAGCGTCGCCATCCCGACCAGGGCGATCGGCAGGTTGAAGCCGAGCAGCACCAGGGCGACGAAGGCCAGCCAGAGCGTCGGGTACGCGAGCAGCAGCGCCCCGGACGCGAAGACCGCCACCCCGACGGCGAGGGCGGCCACCTCGCCGAACCGGCGTACCACCACGGGTGAGAGCAGGCCGCCGAGCAGCCCGCCGATGCCCTGTACGGTCACCAGCACGCCGACGAAGGCGGGTTCCCGGCCGAGCCCCCGGTCCACGTACGCGAAGATCAGCGACTCGCTGAAGCCCATCACCAGTACGGCGAGCGCGACACCGACCACCGCCCGGCGCAGGGCGGGTTCGGCGGTCATGTGACGCAGGCCGGCGCCCACCTCGGCCACCCAGCGCAACCGGGCCCGGTGCGGCCTCGGCTCCTCGACGTGCAGCACGGTGACCGCGATCGCGGCGGCCAGGAACCCCAGCACCCCGACGAGGGCCAGTGGCCAGCCTCCCGCCCCGGTGTAGAGCGCCGCGCCGAGCAGCGGGCCGACCAGCCGCAAGCCCTGTTTGACGGTCTGCAGCGCGCCGTTCGCCTCGGCCATCAGCTCCTCGGGCATGATCTCCTTGAGCAGTCCGTTCAGTGCCGCGTTGAGCGCGACGTACCCGAGTCCGTAGAGGGCGCCGACCGCGTAGATGATCCAGACGTCGTCCCGGTCCCGGACCAGGAACAGCGGGGTCAGCACGACCGCGGTGCCGAGGTTGGCGACGATCAGGAACGGGCGGCGGCGGAACCGGTCCACCACCCAGCCGACGATCGGGGCGAGGACCATCGGCGCGATCATCGCGAAGATGGTCGCGCCGGCCATGCCGTCCGAACCGGTCAGGTCCTTGACCCAGACGGCCAACGCCAACAACATGATCGACTCTGCGGTCATGCTGAAGGCGAGGCCGGCGAAGAGGAGCCGGAAGTCGCGGCGGCGCAGGACGGTTCGCATCGAGGGGTCCCTTCGGGCTGGGGGCGAGGTCGTCGAGCATGGGCATCGAAAGTGGTCCGAACCCCAATGTCCGACCGCTGTCGAGCGTGGACGGCGCGGAGCCACTTCAACAGGCAATCACCGCCCATTGCGACACGCCGTGGCGATTCAGCAGCGGACAGTGCATGACAGCGGCATACTGTTCCGCTGGGGCGCGCAACGGACCGTCCACACCCAGCCCGCCACGGGCCCGACGCGATCGATAGCGAGAATCCAGTGCCTCCTCAACCCAGCCCGATCCTGCGACGACGCCGGCTCGGCGCGGAACTGCGCCGTCTCCGGGAGAACGCCAAGCTCACCGGTGACCAGGTCATCGAGGCGGTGGGCTGGGCCTCGGCGTCCAAACTGTCCCGTCTGGAGAACGGCCGCAGTCGGCCGGACCTGAAGGACGTACTCGACCTGCTCGATCTCTACCGGGTGACCGGTCCACTCCGGGACGAACTGGCCAACATCGTCGGCGAGGCCGGCGACATCCGGAGCTGGCTGCGGTCGTACCAGGTGATGACGCCACGGCAGCAGGTCTTCGCGGAGCTGGAGGCCGGTTGCGCCGAGATCCGCGAGTACAGCCCGGTGATCGTCCCCGGCCTGCTGCAGACCAAGGGGTACGCCAAGGTGCGCATCCTCTCCTCACGCAAGCTGGTGACCGATCCCGCGCACGACGACACCGAGGACCCGGAGACCGAGGTGGCCGCCCGGATGTCCCGACAGTCCCTGCTCACCCGGGGCGGTGAGCCGCCGCGCTACTCGGCGGTGATCGAGGAGGCCACGCTGGGCAGCCGGGCCGGTCCCCGGGACGTGGTACGCGGGCAGCTGGCCCAGTTGCGCAAGCTCGCCGTACTGCCGAACGTCACGCTCCAGGTGCTGCTCGCCGAGACCACGATCGCCGACTGGTACCTGCCGCACACCGGGTTCTCGCTGTACCGGTTCGCCGAACTGCAGGATCCGGAGACCCTGGCGATCGAGGGGCAGTCGAAGAACCTGATCCTCACCGACCAGAACGAGATCGGCACGTACAACCTGATCTTCGAGTGGTTGCAGGGCGCGGCGCTCAGTCCGGAGGAGACACTCGACTGGCTGGCCGAGAACGCCGCCCGACGATCCGCCCGGCCGAACCGCAACCCGGCCGGTCGGGCCCCGGCGATCCCGCCGGCCCAACGCAGCCGCCGTACGGGTCGGCTGACCGAGCAGTAGAGACATCCGTCCCGACCGCGAGACCAGCGGCGGTCGGGGCGACAGCCACACGGGCCGAGGGGCCGTCGACTCCCAGTCGGGAGCCGGCGGCCCCGTCCTCGTTGGAGCTTCCGGACCGACCGTGACCGACTGTCACCTGATCGGACGAGCGACTACTCCAATCGGCGCGTTTCACTTGCCCGTTGACCCGGGATGGGTGAACATAGGCCAGGAGGCTACGTGGAAGTTCCACGAACCGACTTCACTCGGTAATCAGAGACTCATCATCCGTCACCGTCTTGTCGGAGACACGCATGCGGTTTCTCATCGTTCGCACGGATATCCGTGCCGCCGCCGACGACGAGCTGGCCGCCGCATGGGCGCAAGGGGAGCGCCTCCGCGACGAGCAGACCACCCCTGAGCAGCGCCGACAGGTCGTCCGCGCCGAAGACCGGGACGCCGCCCTGCTCCTCGCCCGAGCGTTGTCCAGTGTGGGCGCGGTACGGTCCGGGCGGCAACGGGTGAAGGTGCTGCCGGTGGGCGAGCCGGACCGCCGGCACCGCGACGACCCACTCCGTACCGGGTCGGGCGACCGGACCCCGCGGCCGGGCAACTTCGGCCCACAGCCCGAGCACCTGCCCCCACCGCCGGGCGGCCCGAACGTCGGTCCCCGCCCCGGCACCCTCGGTCCACGACTCGGCCTACCCACCTAGACGACCGTCGTCGGTCGGGCGGCTCCCCCGCCGCGTACCACGCCACACCCGGCCCCCGACGGCCCATGATCTTGGCCCGTGATCGTCGCGGCAACGACGGTCGCGGGCCAAGATTGTCCGGCCGCCGACCCCGGCCCGCTCAGCGGCCCCGGCCCGCCACGGTCGACACCCGTCGCACCGGCGTCATCGGGCCGGGTCGGACCCGCGTCGGCGCGGCGGCGTCACCGCGCCTCGTCGAGCCAGCGACGGATCAGGAACAACGCGATCGACGACGGCGGCGGCAGTCCAAGTCGAAGCCCCTCGCCGACCTCGACCCGCCCCCCGGCCAGCACGGCGCCGATGTCGCGACGGGTGAACCAACCGGCGTGGGCGATCTCCTCCGGATCCAGTCGCAGTGGTCGGTCGGGGTCGGCGAGAGCGGAGAAGCCGAGCATCAACGACCCGGGGAACGGCCAGGCCTGGCTGGCGACGTACCCGATGTGGTGCGGGACCAGGCCGACCTCCTCGGTCACCTCCCGGAGCACCGCGTCCTCCGCCGACTCGCCCGGTTCGACGTACCCGGCCAGGCAGGAGAACCGGCGTACGCCCTCGCTGGCCCGCCACGCCGCGTTGTTGCCGAGCAGGCAACGCCCCTCCGGACCCGGAACGCCGTCGTGCACCAGCACGATCATCGCCGGGTCGGTACGCGGCCAGAGCTGTTGCCCCGCCTCGTCCCGCCGCGTCCAGCCGGCGTCACCGATCGTCGTGGGCAGGCCGGTGACCGACGAGTACGGATGCCGCGCGTGCCAGTTGGAGAGCGCGATCGCGGTGGTGAGCAGCCCGGCGTCCCGGTCACTGAGCAGGTGCCCGATCTCGCGCAACCCCGCCGGCCGGGCCCCCTCGACCGTCGGCAACGGCGTGTCGACCGCGAACACCGGCACCCCGTCCGGCTCGACGCCGAGGAACAGCCGGGCCTCCGGATCGTTCGGCGGCACGTTCTCCGGACCGAAGAGCACCAACTCCGGCTTGTCGGTCGACGGTCCGACCAGCGTCCGCCCGCCGGCCGCCACGTCCACCACGAGCACCCGGGCCCGCTGCCAGGCCTCCGCCAGCCAGCGCTGGTCGGTCCGACGGTGGGCGGCCCGGTCGAGGGTGGACCGGGCCAGCGGCGGGTGGTCCTCCGGACCGGGCTCGGCGGTCGGACCGGGCGCCCCGGGGGACGTCACGATTCCACGGCCTCCGTCCGGACCGGTCCCAACACCGCCAACGGCGCCTCGATCCGACCCGCGTCGCCGAGCACCACACTGACCGCCCGGGACGGGGCCAGGTACGTCGCGGCGGCCTCCGCCACGTCGTCCCGGGTCACCTTCGCCAGCCGCGCCGCGTGTTCGGCGAGGTACTCCAGCCGCAACCCGGCACCGGCGTACGCGCTGGCCACGGCGGCGAGCCCGGCCTGGGTCGAGACGCCGAGCTGCAGGGTGCCGAGAGCGTACTGCCGGGCCTGCTCCAGCTCGTCCTCCTTCGGCGGCAGCGAGGCGAGCCGGCCCAGCTCGTAGACCGTCTCCAGCAGCGCCGGGCCGGTCACCTCGGTGGCCACCTCGGCGGCGACCACCAGCGCGGAACCGGCGACCGAGTGCTCGATCGTGGAGTGCGGCCCGTACGTGTACCCCTTGTCCTCGCGGATGTTCTCCACCCAGCGGGACGAGAAGTATCCGCCGAAGACGAGGTTGGACAGCTGCAACGCGGCGTGGTCCGGATGGGTGCGCGGCACCGCCGGCAACGCCATCCGCAGCGAGGACTGCACCGAACCGGGCCGGTCGACGACCAGCAGCGGCCCCGGCTCCAGCGGCGGCGTCGGGGGCAGCTCGCCGGGCGCGCCGTCCCCGGTCCAGTCGGCCAGCGCCCGCTCGGCGGCGTCCAACGCCCGGGCCGGTTGCACGTCGCCGACCAGCAGCAGGATCGCCCCGGTCGGACGCACCCGGTCGGTGTGCAGGGTACGCAGCGCGGCCGGCCGTACCGCCGCCACCTGCTCCGGCTCCGGCGTCTGCACCGCGTACGGGTGCTTGCCGTACATCCGCTTGAGCAGTGCCCGGCGGACCAGGTGGGACGGCTGGCTCTGGGCCATCCGGATCCCGTCGATCAGCCGGGACCGCTCGGTGGCGACCTCCTCGTTCGGGTACGTCGCCCCGGTCAGCACCTCGCCGAGCAGTTCCAGGATCCGGTCCAGCCCGGTGACCAGACCGGTGCCGGAGACCATCAGCCGGTCGGCGTCAAGTCCGGCGCTCAGCCCGCCGCCCACCTTCTGCAACTCGGCGGCGAGCTGCACCGAGGTCATCGTGCTGGTGCCGGAGAGCAGGGTCTGCGAGAGCATCAGCCCCCGGGCCAGGTTCGCCCGGCCGAACGGCAGCCAGAGCCGCACCTCGACCAGGGGCACGGCGGGCCGGCGGATGGCGATCACGGTCAGCCCGTTGGACAGGGTCCGCTCGACCGCCCGGGGCAGCTTCAGCTTGCGGTTCGGCCCGAGCGGGGGCAGCGTACGGATGGTCACCGGGCACCTCCACCGGGGACGACCTCGACGGCGGCCCGACGCTGCGGACGCAGGGTGGCGGCCGCCGCCCGCACCTGCTCCTCGGTGACCTCGCCGACCAGCCGGGGCAGTTCGCCGAGCAGTCCCGGATCGGCCCGCTGCTGCTCCAGCACCGCCATCTGCAACGCGCGCCCGAGCACCGCGTCGGTCTCCCGGAGCAGATGGGTGGCCATCCGGGCCTGGGTACGGGCCAGTTCGTCGGCGGCCAGCCCGTCGGAGGCCACCCGGTCCAGCTCCTCGTCGACGGTACGGAGCACCTTGTCCACGTCGCCGCCGGGCGGCAGGTGCGCCTGCAGCACCAGGGCGGTCGGGTCCCGTACGTCGAACGGGCTGCCCATCAGGCCGAGGTAGCCGCCGACGCTGGTCACCGTACGGTCCCGGAGCACCAGCCGCTCGACCAGCCGGGACGCGTCGCCGTCGGTGAGCACCTCGGCCAGCACCACGTACGGCAGGTAGCCGGTGAAGTCGGTGATCGGGTCCGGCACCCGCCAGGCCGCCGCCACCGCGGGCAGCGGCGCCAGCGCGTCGGTGTACGTCTCCCGGCGCTCACCGGTCAGGTCCGGCTCGGCGAAACTCGGCCGCCCCGGAGCCGGCCGGGCCGGCACGTCCCCGAAGTGCCGCTCGATCAGCGCGGTCGCCTCCGCCACGTCCAGGTCCCCACCGACCGCCAGTACGGCGTTGCCGCAGGCGTAGTAACGGTCGAAGAAGTCGGTCGCGTCGGCGATCGAGGCGCTCTCCAGATCCTGGAACGAACCGTAGCCGTCGTGCGCGTTCGGGAAGGTGCTGAACAGCACCGGCGGCAGCTTCAGCCAGGGGAAGCCGCCGTACGGCCGGTTCAGCACGTTGACCCGGATCTCCTCCTTGACCACGTCGACCTGGTTGCGCAGGTTCTCCTCGGTCAGCCGGGGGCCGCGCATCCGGTCCGCCTCCAGGAAGAGCGCCCGCTCCAGCGCGTTGCTCGGCAGCGTCTCCCAGTAGTCGGTGTAGTCCAGGTGGGTCGAGCCGTTGAAGGTGCCGCCGGCGCCCTGGATGTGCCTGAAGTGTGCGAGCTTCTCCAGGTTCTCCGAGCCCTGGAACATCAGGTGCTCGAAGAGGTGGGCGAAGCCGGTCCGTCCCTCCGGTTCCGACCGGATGCCGACGTCGTAGACGACCGCCACCCCTACCACCGGTGCACTGCGGTCCGGTGCCAGCACCACCCGCAGGCCGTTGTCGAGGGTGAACCGCTCGACCGGATGCTTCACCCCTGGAATTCTCGATCTTCCCGCCGCCACGAACCGACCCTAGCGCGTTCCCGTACCGTCGCGGGCGGCGTACCCGGTGGCGCGACGACGGGTGGG
This sequence comes from Plantactinospora sonchi, assembly GCF_036422035.1. NCBI lineage: Bacteria > Bacillati > Actinomycetota > Actinomycetes > Micromonosporales > Micromonosporaceae > Plantactinospora > Plantactinospora sonchi. The sequence goes on along the minus strand of NZ_JAZGQK010000001.1, from coordinate 228,984 downwards.
ACGGGCGGGACGTGCCCTAGCCGACCTGGACCGAGTCGAGGACGTGGTCGACCACCCAGTCGAACTGCCGGTGGGTGCCGGGAATCGAGACGTAGAGCACCGCGGCGGTCGGCCGGCCCACGTCGATGCAGGCGATCGCCGCGAGTTCGTCGGTGGCCCGCAGGTCCGGCTGCGTGAAGTGCAGCCGGAACACGGTCACCCAGGCGGGACGACCGCCGACGGTGGTCCGCTCGTCCCGGATCGACTCGATCCGGTTCGGCTGCGGGTAGTACTCGGCGCGGGCGTCGCTGGCCACCTGCCGGCCGACACACTCCAGGTCGAAGGTGAGGGCGTCGTTCTCGGCCGCCGGCACCGCCGCGGAGAGGATCGAGGCGTGGTAGTCACTGAACCCGTCGTACGCCTCTTCGGTGACGAAGTGCTGCCCGACCTTGTACGGCACCTGCAGGCTGCCCGCGTTCCACACGGCACGCCACAGTTCCCAGGGCGCCCCGTAGGTGGCGTACGAGATGCCGGCGTCGCGGTCGACGGTCCGCTCGCCGTCCACCGGCCTGCCCGGCGCGTTCGGCGGCACCCGGGGTGCCGGTACGGGATCGGCCGGCGGCTCGCTCGGTGCCGCGGAACCGGCCAGCGGCGGGCACTTGCGGGCCAGCGGCGGCCGGACGTCCTCCACCGCCTCCGGCTTGCTCTGAAACGGGCTCGCGCCCTGACTGCCGGTCAGGGTCATCGCGAGCACCACCACGAGGCCGATCACCAGTACGGCGCCGGCCGCACCGCCGAACCACCAGAGCCTGCGGCGGTCCCAGCCACCACCGGGTGGTCCCGGCGGCGGCGGTGACGGTGGCCCGGCCTGCGGTGCGGGCGGTGTACCCAGTCGGGTCACCGCACCCGCCGCCCAGGCGGATCCGGGCTGAGCCTGGGAACCACTCGGCGGAGGGGTGAGGTTCACCGGCATTCCTCTAGTGAACACCACCGGTGCGGGCCGCTGGCGAACCCCACCGGCACGGGGCCGGACGGCGCCGGCTCAACCGTTGCTGGCGGCGCTGACCCCACCGGTTCCGGGCGGCCCGCCCGGCGAGTGGACCTCCACCACCTCCGCCTCGGCGGAACCACCGGCGGCCATGCCGTACCAGGGGGTGAAGGCGACCAGGATGGCGAGCAGCAGTCCACACACGGCGAGCGCGAGTACCACCAGGATTTCCCGAACCGAGCCCGCCCCGAAACTCACGGTCATGACAACCTCCCACCGCGACCTCCCCGCTGGCCGCTGGATCCCCAGGACAGGATGACCCGCCAGGAGTCGATCCACAGTCGCCCATCGGACCCGATCGGGTGTATTCGCGGACATAACTGGGCTGGCCGATCGGAGACGGCGGGCGGCCCGCCCGGCGCGCCGGGCGGGCAGGTGACGGTGTGAGGGCCGGGTGACGCCGAACCGGTGTCAGAAAGCACGACGCGGGCCGCCTGGGCGGCTGCCGGAGGCAGTGCCAGGCGGCCCGACGTGACGGTGCGGGCAACTGTGTCAGGCGCCCCGACGTGACCGCCCGGGCAGCTGTGTCAGGCGGCCCGGCGGGGACCGCGCGGGCGGGGTGGCCGGCCGGTCGACCGGGCCGCCGAGAACGCCGCCGCGGACCGGTGCGTTCCCGTGGTGCCGGACCGGGTCGACGCCGCGCTCTGGGCCTGTGTCGACGCCGTACCGGTGCCGCGCACCGGAGCGGCGCCCTGGGTACGGGACGACGACGCCCCGTGTGCCCGGGAGGCACCCGCCCCGGCCTTCCGCGACGACCGGCCGGACCGGGACGCCGACGGCGACGGGTTCGGGGCCGTCGGCGGGGTGACCGGCACGCCGGACGGCATCCGCGCCCCGGTGACCCGGACCAGCGCCTCGTCACCGGGGCGGACCCGGACCGTCTCCGGCCGGATCCCGGCGGTGTTCATCAGCGAGGCCACCTCCCGACGCTGCTCGGGCAGGACCAGGGTGACCACCCGGCCCGACTCACCGGCCCGCGCGGTACGGCCGCCCCGGTGCAGGTAGTCCTTCGCCTCGGTCGGCGGGTCCACGTTCACCACCAGGTCGAGCCCGTCGACGTGGATGCCACGCGCCGCCACGTCGGTCGCCACCAGAGCGGTGACCTGGCCGGCACGGAACTGCTCCAGAGTGCGGGTCCGCTGCGGCTGGGACTTGCCACCGTGCAGCGCCGCCGCCCGTACGCCGCTGGTCAGCAGCTGTCGGGCGAGCCGGTCGGCCCGGTGCTTGGTGCCGACGAACATGATCACCCGGCCGTCGCGGGCCGCGATCTGGGTCGTCGCCACACCCTTGTCCTCGGCGTCGACCTGCAGCACGTGGTGTGTCATCGCGCTGACCGTGGCGGTCGCCGGGTCCACGGAGTGGGTCACCGGATCGGTGAGGAAGCGGCGGACCAGCCGGTCGACGCCACGGTCCAGGGTGGCCGAGAAGAGCATTCGCTGCCCGTCCGCTGCCACCTGCCGCAGCAGGTCGGTGACCTGCGGCAGGAAGCCCATGTCAGCCATCTGGTCGGCCTCGTCCAGCACCGTGACGGCGACCTGGTCGAGCCGGCAGTCGCCCCGGTTGACCAGGTCTGCGAGCCGACCGGGGGTGGCGATGACCACCTCCGCGCCGGCCCGCAGCGCGTCGGCCTGCCGGACCAGCGACAGCCCGCCGACCACGGTGGCGCAGCGCAGACCGACCGCGCTGGCGTACGGGGCCAGTGCGGTGGTCACCTGCTGGGCCAACTCCCGGGTGGGGACCAGGACCAGGGCGAGCGGGGACCGGGGGCGGGCCTTGCGGCCGGCGGTCCGGGACAGCAGGGGAAGCCCGAAGGCGAGGGTCTTGCCGGAGCCGGTACGGCCCCGGCCGAGCACGTCCCGACCAGCCAGCGAGTCCGGGAGGGTCGCTGACTGGATCGGGAACGGCTCGACGATGCCGTTCGCGGTCAACGCGGCGTGCAGGCCGGAGGCCAGCGACGCGTCCGCGAACGAAGTGATGGGACGGATGGAATCGACGGTACGAGGCAACACGGAACCTTCCTGACAGCGGCACGTGTCGAGGAAGGCGACCGGTGACCAGGGCCGGGGCGTCGTCGCCGCCCGCAGCGTACTGGCCCGGTGGCCGTGGGCACGGACCGGGAAAATACGCGGATGCCAGCCCGGCCTGGGGCACGGGCTGGCCGCGTCACCACCCCCGGGTTCGGGTGTGGTGGTGGAGCCTGGGGCTCAGAGCGGGCGGATGTTCTCCGCCTGCGGGCCCTTCTGACCCTGGGTGATCTCGAACTCCACGCGCTGGTTCTCGTCCAGGCTCCGGTAGCCCGAGCTCTGGATGGCGGAGAAGTGCGCGAAGACGTCGGCGCCGCCGCCGTCCGGGGTGATGAAGCCGAAGCCCTTGTCAGCGTTGAACCACTTCACGGTGCCAATTGCCATGTGTTTCGTCTCCTGACGGAACGTCTCGGACCGCACCTTACGGCCCGAAAGTCGCCCACGCGGCAAGCGTGAGCTGCTGTCGCCCTGGTCGCCCCGCCCGGAGAACTCCGGACACAACAAAGAGCGCCTACGGTCACAATCCCGCAGGCGCACACAGAGTCTCTGGGAACCAAAACTGCAACGTAGCCAACGCTAGCACATCTTCGCGCGCCGCACCCGGTTTCCGCAGGATCAGTTTGCCGAGTCCGCCTCCGGCAGCTGGGCGACCAGGGCGGCGAGCCCGTCGGCGTCGAGTAGATCCGCCGGACGTACGGTCACGTTCTCCCGGACGTAGTGGAAGGCCGCGCGGACCCGGTCGACGGGTACCCCGGCCAACTCCGCCCAGGCCAACCGGTACGCGGCCAACTGCACCGCCGCCGCGTCCGCCTCCGCCCCGGACGGCTGTCGACCGGTCTTCCAGTCGACCACGTCGTACCGCCCGCCCGGCGCGCCGAAGACCGCGTCCATCCGCCCCCGTACCAGCAGCCCACCGACCACCGTGGCGAACGGCACCTCCACCTCGACCGGGGTACGGTCCGCCCACTCGCTGGCCAGGAAACGCTCCTGCAGTTCGGCGAGTACCTCGTCGGGTGCGGCGTCCGCGTCCTCGGCCCCCGGCAACTCGTCGATGTCGAGCAGCCGGTCGGCGCCGTACCGCTGTTCGAGCCAGGTGTGGAAGGCGGTACCGCGCCGGGCGTGCGGTTCCGGCCGGGCCGGCATCGGCCGGCGCAGGGTACGGGCCAGTCCCGCCGGGTCGCGGCGCAACGCGACCAGTTGGGAGACGGAGAGATGCTCGGGCAGCGCCACCTCGACCGGGCCGGCGCGATGCAGCAGCGCGTCCCGTTCGGCGAGCAGCAGATCCGCCTCCCGGCGCCAGGCCGCCGCGACGGCCGCCGCCTCCGGGTCCACCGCCGGCAGCGGGCTGTCGTCCACCGGGTCCGTCTCCCCGGCCTCCCGAGCCGCGTCCGTTTCCCCGGCCTCCCGGGCCGGGTCCGTCTCCCCGCCCTCCCCGACCTCCGGTGACCGTTCGTCGGGTTCCTCGGACATCAGCCGGCGGACCAGGGCGGCCGCCTCGGCCAGGGCAGGCCGACGGGTGCCGAGCGGATCGCCTGGCCACTCGGCCCGGAGTACCACCTCGGTAGTCGGGTTGGTCGCGTCGGCGGCCGGCTCCGGCGTCCAGGCGTCGACCACCAGACCACTGCCGCCACCGTCCCCGTCCGGCGTGCCGACGCACCAGTCGTACACCTCGCGGAGGAAGACCGACGGGCCACGGGGGCGTTTTGTCCCCTCCCCCCACCAGTAGCCGGAGCAGAGCAGCAACCGACGCGGGCGGGTCACCGCGACGTACGCCAGCCGCCGTTCCTCCCGCTCGTCGTGTGCCCGCCAGTCGTCCGCGAAGGTGGCCAGCGCCCGGGCCACCCCCTTCTGGTCCTCGACCTCGTCCAGCGCCAGCCTCGGCAGCCCGTCCGCGTCGCCACGCAGCGGGAACGGCAGCACCCCCAACCCCTGGAGGTAGTGGTCGGAGGCACGGGCCGCGCCCGGCCACACACCCCGGCTCAGCCCGGCGACCGAGACCACGTCCCACTCCAGGCCCTTGGCGGCGTGTGCGGTGAGGATCTGCACCGCGCCCTCGACCACCTCGACCTCGCCCGGCGAGAGGCCACGCTCCTCGTCCTCGGCGGCGGCGAGATAGGCGAGGAAGGCGTGCAGCGGCGCCCCACCGGTGTCACCGGCGAACCGGGCCGCCACGTCGCCGAGCGCGTCGAGGTGTCCGCGCGCCAGCCCGGCGTCCCCACCCCGGCCGTCGCTGCCGGCCCGGACCGCCACCTCCACGTCCAGCCCCATGGTCCGCTCGACGTCGGCGAGCAGGTCCGGCAGCGGCTGGTCCAGGCGGTGCCGGAGCAGGCCGAGTTCCCGGGCGTACGCGCGCAACCGGGCGTAACCCTCCGCGGAGTACAACTGTGCCGGTCCCAGGTCGGCGAGCGCCTCGACCAGGGTCGCCTCGTCCAACCGGTCGGTGACGATCTCCGGCTCGTCGTCGGTCCGGGGCAGGGCCCGACGGGCGGCGGCGATCGCGTTCGCCCGACGGTGCAACGCGACCAGGTCCCGGGGTCCGATCCGCCAACGCGCCCCGGTCAGCAGCCGGAGCAGCGCGGCCCCGTCCGTCGGGTCGGAGAGCACCCGCAGCGTGCAGACCACGTCCCGGACCTCCGGGGTGTCCAGCAGCCCGCCGAGGCCGACCACCTCGACCGGCAGCCCCCGCTCCCGCAGCGCCGCCTCGATCGCCGGGATCTGGCTGCGCAGCCGGACCAGTACGGCCGTGGTCGGCCGACGTTCCAGCGGGATGTGCTCCGGCAACACGTCCGGCATCCGCGCCGCGCCCCGCCAGGCCGCCAGCACACTGTCCGCGATCCACTCGGCCTCGTCGGCGTACGTCTCCAGCAGCGCGCAGTGCACGGTGCCGCCGGGGCGTCCCCGCCCGGTCCGGGCCGGGATCTCCTCGTCGACCCGGAACGCGGCGCCGAGTTCGGCCACCCGGGCCCCGGCGGCCCGCAGCGGCGCGGCGAGCCCGTTCGCGACGTCCAGGATCTGCGGTCGGTTGCGCCAGCTCGTGGTGAGGGTACGGATCTGGGCCGGTTCACCGCCCGGCCCGGCGAACTCGGACGGGAACCGGTCCAGGGTGCCGGCGCTGGCGCCCCGCCAGCCGTAGATGGACTGGCACGGGTCGCCGACCGCGGTCACCGGGTGGCCGCCGCCGTACAGCGAGTGCAGCAGCACCACCTGGGCGTGGCTGGTGTCCTGGTACTCGTCGAGCAGCACCACCCGGTAGCGACCCCGCTCGATCGCACCGACCTCGGGATGGTCCCGGGCCACCAGTGCGGCCCGGGCCAGCTGGTCGCCGAAGTCCATCGCCTCGAAGTCCTGCTTACGCAGGTCGTACGCGCGGATGATGGGCAGCAGTCGGAGCCGGAGTTGCTGGATGTGCAGCGCCTTGCGGACGTCGGCGTAGACCCGGCCGGGGCGGGACTGCACGTCGGCGAAGAACCGGCCGGTCCAGCCCGCCAGCTCGTCCGGGGTGACCAGGTGCTCGGCCAGGTCACCGGCGAGCGCGAGAACGGCGTCGGTGACCGTGCTCGGCATCCGTTCCACCTCGGACATGTCGCCGTCGTGGTTGCGGACCAGCAGATCGACGAGCTGCCACCGGGACGCCTCGGTGAGCAGCCGGGTGGACGGTTCGTAGCCGGCCCGCAGCCCGTGCTCGGTGACGATCCGGGCCGCGTACGAGTGGTAGGTCGCCACGGTCGGCTCACCGCCGAGCGGGTCGCCGGCGACGTCCCGGCTGTCCCGGCCGAGTCGGCGCACCAACTGACCGAGCCGGGTACGGATCCGGGTACCGAGTTCACCGGCGGCCTTGCGGGTGAAGGTGAGCCCGAGGATCTGCCCGGGTTGGACGTACCCGTTCGCGACCAGCCAGACCACCCGGGCGGCCATTGTCTCGGTCTTGCCGGAGCCGGCGCCGGCGACCACCAGCAGGGGTTCCACCGGGGCGGCGATGATCTCCGCCTGCTCCACGGTGGGTGCCGGCAGCCGGAGCAGCCGGGCCAGTTCGACCGGGGTGAACCGGGGTCCGGCGTCCACGACGCGGCGCCGTGGCGCCGTCGCCGGAAACAACGACGGCTGGGTCACCGGCTGCCTCCGCCACGCTGCTCCGGCGGCCGCTGGCCACCACCCGGCCGCCACCGCGTCGGTGGCTCGACGACCTGACGTCCCTGTCCGGAAACGGGGCAACTGGTCCGGACCGGGCAGACCCGGCACTTCGAGTTCGCCACGGCCGAGAACGTCGCCGCGGCCATGGTCTCGGCGGTACGCCTGACCATGGCCTGGGCCCAGCCGGCCTCCTCGCCCTCGCCCGGTGGCGGGGGCTGGACCTGCTCCTTCGCGTCCTTCGTCGGGGTGCCGAGCTGCACCAGCGCGGCGCCACCGGACTCCGCGCCGACCCCGAGGTCGGCGAAGGCACCCGCCTCGACCGCCGCCTGGTACGCGCCGAGCTGCGGATGCTCGTTGATCTCGCTCGCGCTCACCGCCGTCGACCGGCCGGTCTTCAGGTCGATCACCACGAGCCGACCCTCGTCGTCCACCTCCAGCCGGTCCACCCGGCCGGTCAGCTCGATCGGCCGCTTCGGGTCGTCGAGGCGTACCGCGAACTCGTGCTCGATCGCGAGCAGCCGGCGGGGGTTGCCGGCCAGCCACCGCAGCAGCTTGTCGACCATCACCTCGGCACGGGCCCGTTCCGGCCCGGCCAGCCAGCGGGCGGCCAGCTCGATCATGTCGAACCGGGCGGTGACGTACTCCAGCAGCTTGCCCTTGTCGACGCTGGCGTCCTCGGCGAGCATCGCGGCCGCGTGCACCAGGTTGCCCACCCCCTGGGCCGAACTGGCCGGCGCCTTCCCACCGTGCCGCTCCAGCAGCCAGCGCAGGCTGCACCGCAACGCGCTCTCCATCCCCGACGGCGTCACCCGGACCGGCTCCCCGTCATCCACCAGCGGACGGTCGTCGGAGAGCGGCCGCAGCCCCCACCAGTCGTCCGGATGCGCCCCCGGTACTCCCGCCCGGGCCAGTCGGGCCAGTTCCGCCGCCGCCGCGTGCCGCCGGGCCGGCGACGACTCCGGGTCGGCAAGCGCGGTACGCAGCTCCGCCACCAGTGCCGACAGCGTCAACGCCCTCGGCACAGGTGTAAGGAAGGGCCCCCTCTTATCGCTTTCTGTATAAAAAGGGCCCCCTCCTAACACCTCACCCGAGTCGGTGGCCGGGGTATCCGGCGTCAACTCGGCCGGGGCGTCGGCCGACGGCTCGGCCGTCAGCTCGGCCGGGGAGTCCGGGGAGTCGGCCGACGGCTCGGCCGGGGAGTCGGCGTTCTCCACCGCCGGGCCGAGTTCGTAGAGGAAACGGCTCGGCTGCTCCTCCTGGTCGGCGACCCCGACCGCCGCCGAGGCGACCGCGCTGACCAGCAGTCGGCGCCGGGCCCGGGTGGTGGCGACGTAGAAGAGCCGCCGTTCCTCGTCGAGCATCGCCGAGGTCTGCCCGACCAGGCTGGCCGCCAGCCCGGCCCCGTCACCGCGCCCGGCCAGTACGTCGACCAGCCGCTCCGAGCCGAGCAGGGTGCCCCGCAGCCGCAGGTCGGGCCAGATCCCCTCCTGTACGCCGGCGATCGCGACCAGGTCCCACTCCAGTCCCTTGGCCGCGTGCGCGGTGAGCAGGCGTACCGCCTCGCCCCGGTCGGCGCTCGGGGCGAGGGTGTCGGCCGGCAACTGCTGCCCGAGCACGTGGTCGAGGAAGACCTCGGTACGCGCACCGGGCAGCCGGTCGACGAATCGCGCGGCGGCGTCGAAGAGTACGACGATCGCGTCCAGGTCCCGGTCGGCCGCCGCCGCCCGCCAGCGCAGTCCGCTGTCCGCCGCCCCGGTGGCGGTACGGGCCCGGGCCAGCGCGCCGGCCCAGCGTTCCGCGAGCCCGCTGGCCCGCCAGACCGCCCAGAGCACGTCCTCGGCGGTCGCCCCGGGCGCGGTGGCGGCCTCCCGGGCGGCGGCGAGCAGGGTGGCGACCGCCTTCGCCGGTTCGGCCCAGCGCCGCTCGACGGCGATCAGGTCGGTCGGGTCGCGGAGCGCCTCGACCAGCAGGTCTCCGGAGGGGCGCCGGTCGCCGCCGGCCAGGGCGAGGGCCCGCAGCCCCTGCCGCAGCCGTCGTTCGGCGAGCGGGTCGGCGCCGCCGAGCGGCGAGTGCAGCAGCGCCACCGCCGCCTCCTCGTCGAGCCGCTCCGGTTCGAGGGCGCAGCGCAGGAGCAGCAGCAGCGGCGCGACCGCCGGCTGGGAGTGCAGGGGCAGGTCCTCGGCGTGCACCACGGTCGGCACCCCGACGGTGTGCAGGGCGCGTTGCAGCGGCGGCAGTTGCAGCGTGGTGGAGCGGAGCAGCACGGCCATCCGTGACCAGGGCACCCCGTCCAGCAGGTGCGCGGCGCGCAGCGTGTGCGCCAGGTACGCCGCCTCGCTGGTCCCGGAGCGGAAGGTGCGGACCTCGACGCTGCCGGGCGGGACGTCGGGCGCCGGGACCAGGTCACGGTGGCCGACCGGACCACGCAGTCGGCGGGCCAGCCGCCGGGTCGCGTCCAGCGGGCCTGCCCCGGCCCGGTACGACGTACGCAGCGTCAGGGTCCGGGCGATGGCGCCGGAGGCGGTCCGGAACCGGTGCGCGAAGGTGCCGACGATCGCCGGGTCGGCGCCCCGGAAGGCGTACGTCGACGAGTCCGGGTCACCGAAGGTGACGAGTGACTTGCCGCCGCCGGCGACGAGTTCGAGCAGTTCGATCTGGGCCGGGTCGGTGTCGGCGAGTTCGTCGACGTAGACGTGGGTGAGGCGGTCGCGTTCGGCGGCGAGCAGTTCGGGGTCGTCGGTGAGCAGACCGCTGGCGGCCCGGACCAGCTCGGCCGGGTCGTAGGCGACCGAGCCCCGGTTGCTGACGTCGCGCAGGGCGAGCACGGCGACGTACTGCCGGAGGAAGCGGGCGGCGGCCGGCCAGTCGGCGCGGCCGAACTTCTCGCCGAGCCGGGCCAGTTCGACCGGGCCGATGCCCCGTTCGGCGGCCCGCATCAGCAGGTCGCGGAGCTGTTGCGCGAAGGCTCGGGTACGCAGCGCCGGCCGCAGTTCCTCGGGCCAGCCGACCGGATCCTCGATCTCCCCGGTGTCGTCGCCCTCCTCCAGCCCGACGACGCCGAGCAGTTCCCGGATGATCAGGTCCTGTTCCGGTCCGGTGAGCAGCCGGGGCGAGGGTTCGCCGCGTTCGGCCGCCGCCCGGCGGAGCAGGCCGAAGGCGTACGCCGGAAAAGTCCTGACCAGCGGTTCGTGCAGTACCCGGCGGGTGCCGGCGGCGATCCGGGCCTCGATCCGGTGCCGCAGCGTGGTGGCGGCACGTCGGCCGAAGGTCAGCACCAGGATCCGTTCCGGGTCCACCCCCTCGGCGACCCGGGCGGCGACCGCCTCGACCAGGGTGCCGGTCTTGCCGGTGCCTGGTCCACCGAGGACCAGCAGGGGTCCGTCGGTGTGCGCGACGACCTCTTCCTGGGCAGCGTCGGGCAGCCGTACCGGCCCAGCCTCGGCCGGCCGACGGACCAGCCGGTACGCCTGCACGCCGCCCATCACACCATGTCGCTCCGACGTGATCTCGGCAGGCACGGCCGGAAAGTGGCGCTCATGGATCGTCGGCCGACCCCCGACCGTCATCCGGTGGCACTGCGCCACCATCGGGTGACAGCCAGCCGAGGAACCGTACGGTGAGCGCGGCGGCGTCCACGCCGGGTGCCGTCTCCGCGAGGTCCCGCCGCGCGTGTCGCAGGTGTGCGGTCAGGTGGCGCCGCAGGCCGGCCGGGTCGTCCTGGTAGAGCCGGGTCAGCACCAGGCGCGCGGTCGGGCAGGGCCAGTGCGCGGCGCAGGTGCGGCAGCGGTACGTCGGCCGCATCGGCGTGTGCGGTCGGCGGCGCGCGAGCGGCGGGTTCACCGGCGCAACCCGGGCCAGGCCGGTCCCCGGTTTGTCGGCCGTGTCAGGGGTACGTCGTCCGGGCAGCGCCAGCGCAGTCCGCATCGGCAGTGTCGCCACAGTCGCCGCCAGTCCCGCCGGTGCTGTTCTGGCTTCCCGCTTCCCCACCGCATGCCGAGTCTCCTCTCGTCTCTCGTCCCGAGGTCGAACGGGTTATGGGAGCGGGGACCACCCCGGTTTCGGGGGAGGGCCGTCGGGGCGGTCCCCGCGCGGTTCCGTCCGGGTGTTTGCCGCCACGGCCGAACGGTTCCGCTCACCAAGAGCCTGCGAGTTGTGGTCGGACAATCACACCGCGTACGGGTATGGTGGCGGACATCCAAGACGTCCAATGAAAGGGTGACGGTGAACGAGGCCGTACGGCGGGCGATGGCCGAGTTGGGCGAGACCGCCGAGTCGCTGGCGGAGAAGTTGGGGGTTGATTCGAAGACGGTGGGCCGGTGGGTCAGCCCGGGTCGGATCCCGCAGCCGCGGCACCGGACGGCGGCCGCCGAGGCGCTCGGTCGGGACGTGGAGGAACTCTGGCCGGAGGCGCTGCGCCGCCGGGATCTGCCCTGGTTCCGGCCGTGGGCGGAGATCGAGCGGGACGCGACCGCCCTACGCTCGTTCCAGAACTCGGTGATCCCCGGCCTGCTGCAGACCGAGGCGTACGCCCGGGCGGTGTTGGGCAGCGGTCCGCTCGGCGGCGACGAGGTGGACAGTCACGTGGCCACCCGGCTCAAGCGGCAGGTCAACGTCTTCGACCGGCCCCGGCCGCCGCTGACCGTGTTTGTCGTCGACGAGATGGCCCTGCGCCGGGGCCATCCGGAGATCATGCACCCGCAGCTCGACCACCTGGTCGAGATGGCCCAGCGGCCGTTCGTGATGGTGCACGTGCTGCCGCTGCACGCCGGCCTGCACCCCGGTCAGGCCGGCGCGTTTGTGCTGGCCAGCCTGGACGGCCGGCCCGACGAGGCGTACCTGGACGACCAGGCGGAGGGGCGGGTCAGTAGCAAGCACGTTGCCGGGCTCTGGCGCACCTGGGACACTCTGAGGTCACTGGCACTGCCACGCGACCAGTCGATCGCACTGTTGAGGGCACGAGAATGGCTGACCTGACCGGCGCCCGTTGGCGCACCAGCACCCGGAGCAGCTCCAACGGCGGAGACTGTGTCGAGGTGGCCGACAACCTGCCCGGCCGCGTACTGGTCCGGGACAGCAAGGACCGCGCCGGCGGCACCCTCGTCTTCACCCCGACCGTCTGGCGCTCCTTCGTCGTCACCTTGACCGACCAGGCGTAACCCGTCCCGGGCCCCGCAGGCCACAGCCTCCCCCGGCACGTCAGCCGGGTGGCGCACCCGCCGAGCGAGCCGCGGCTCGGGCTACCACGGCCACTCTCCCCGCATGTCCTCGGCCCGCTCGCCGGGCCACACCACGAACACCTGGTCCGCCGAGTCGTCGTGGACCAGCAGCGGCCCCGCCGCCGAGGTCAGCGCACACATCACACGCAGCACGGCAAGCGTGTTCGGCTTACGGAACGACACCCCCGCCACGGCGGCGTCGATCGGCAACGGCTGTCCATGACGCTCTTGCCCGGCGACATGAAGGCTGACCTCACCCAGATCCGGTCCCTCCTCGATCCCGCAGGTCCCGGCGTCCGGACATCTGGGTAGTGCCGAACCAGCGGCCAGGCCGTCAACCTCGAACCATGCCGTGCCGTGACACCCGGCGGCACGTAAGGCGTCGAGGACATCTCCGACCCGGGCCGGCGGCGTCGGCTCCGGCGGCTGATCGGGCAGGTCCCGCACCGAACCTGCGGAAGCCGCCCACTCCCACCCGCCGTCGGAGGCGACGTGGTGCAGCGGCATGGCATACAGCGACCAGCTCACTCCCACATCCTGCCCGCCAGTCGGACGGCGGCCCGCCCGTCACCGGCTCCGGAACCGTTGCGCGAGGTCACGGTGCCGCCTGGCGGCCAGAGCGGCCTGGTCGGCGGTGACCACACTGCCCGGCATCCGGCCCAACTGCTCGACCTGGTCGGCGAAACGCAGGTGTTCCTGGTGCGCGTGTTCGCGGCAGGCGAGGCAGGTGACGCTCTCCGGGCGGGACGAGGTCATCGCGTACGGCACCTGGCGCCCGCAGCCGGTGCTGACCACGGCCGGCGCGTCAGCCACCAGCCCGAACGTCGACGCGAGCAGGCCCCGTACGTCGTAACCGGCCCGGGCCGCCCGCTGCTGGACGTGGATGTGGGGATCGGTCTCGCCCATCTGGTCGGCGCCTCCACCCGAGTCGTCGTACCGCACGTCGTACCACGATCCAGGCTAGTGTCCCGGCCGCTGCTCGCCGGCTGTCGATCCGGGCCGCACACCTCGGCGACGTCCGACCGCCTCGAACCCCCGTCGACTCACCGACAACTTTTCTTGTCTTGACAGATGGAGTCGTCGGTGGAAGAGTTCTGTCCAACAGAGACGCGGCACCGAGAACCGAACGAGAGGACTTCCCGCCATGCGCAAGCTGATCGTCACCACGTTCCTGACCCTCGACGGCGTCATGCAGGCCCCGGGCGGCCCGGGCGAGGACCCCAGCGGCGGCTTCGCGCACGAGGGCTGGTCGGTGAACTACTGGGACGAGACGATGGGCCAGGTCATGGTCGAGGCGACCAGCAAGCCGTTCGCCATGGTGCTCGGCCGCCGGACCTTCGACATCATGGCCGCGCACTGGCCGCACGCCTCCGAGGAGGAGGGCGGCAAGATCTTCAACGACGCCACCAAGTACGTCGCCTCGCGTGGCCGCCCCAACCTGGCGGCGTGGAGCAACTCGGTCCAGATCGAGGGTGACGCCGCCAGCGGGCTCGCCGCGCTCAAGCAGGAGGACGGCCCGGAGCTCCAGGTGCACGGCAGCGCCAACCTGATCCAGACGCTGCTGCGGCACAACCTGGTCGACGAGTTCCGGATCTGGACCTTCCCGGTGTTGGTCGGGTCGGGCAAGCGGCTGTTCGACGAGGGCACCGTCCCGGCCGGGCTGAAGCTGGTGGACAGCACCATCTCCAGCACCGGGGTTGTCATCGGCACGTACGCCCCGGCCGGCGAGATCCCGGTCGGCACGTTCGCCCGGGACTGACCGCGTAACGGAGATCGCTCCCCAGCCCGGTCAGGGCGGGGAGCGATCCCTTTCGTCGGTGGCACCCGGCACAATTCCCGGCCATGAGCGAGTTCTACATCTCGGCGATCCCGACCGACGTTAACTGGCAGCCGACCACCGACACCGCCGACGCGGCGGAGGCGTACGTCCGGCGGATCTTCCCGGACCCGGACGGCACGCTGCAGGAGGTGGAGGTCGAGTTCCACGACCGGATCCGGGTCGTCCACCCGGGCGAGTCCCTGGAACGCATCACCTGCCCGCGCTGCTCGGGTGACATCCCGCTCGACTGGTTCCAAGACCTGGTCGAAGAGGCCGAGGAGGAGTTCGACAGCCTGGACGTCACCGTCCCCTGCTGCTCCGCCCTCGTCCCGCTCGACACCCTCCACTACGACTGGCCGTGCGGCTTCGCCCGGTTCGAGATCGGCATCCGCGACGCCTGCCGGCCGGAGTACGAGTTCACCGACGAGGAACTCGCCGAACTCGCCGGCATCCTGGGCCACCCGGTACGGCAGATCCTCGCCCACTTCTGACCCGTCAGGGTTCGAACAGCCGCCGGTGCGCGACACTCCAGGCGATCCGGGCGTCGAGTGTGTCCAGGTGGCCGTTCGCGACCCAGCCCGCCTGCGGCTCGACCCCGGCGGCGGCGAGCTGCCGGACCCGTTCCCGTACCTGCCGCTGCTGCCGGAACACCTCGTCGACCAGACCGTCGGTCGAGGTCAGCCCGTACGCCTCGGCGAAGGTCTCCAGCCGGGCCCGCCGGTCCGGCACCTCCGGGTACGCCAGCCAGCGCCGGCACTCCACGTCGTCGCGGAACGGGGCGACGTACTCCAGGGCGTACGCCACGTCGAAGACCGGCCGGGCCGGGACGGCCTGGTCCCAGTCGACGATCCCGACCGGCCGGGTGCCGTCCCAGACCAGGTTCCACGGCCCGAAGTCCCCGTGGCAGACGATCTCGCCGCTGCCGCTGCCGCTGCCGCTGCCGCTGCCTTCGCCGTCGCTACTGCCGTCGCCGTCCGGCCGGTAATCCGCCACCGCCTCGTGATACGTCCGCAGCAGTCGGGCCATCGCGACCAGCCCCCTGGGGTCGACCACCCGGGCCCAGCCGGCCGGCCCGGACTCGCCGTCCAGATAGCTGAGCACCTCCCGACCCTGCTCGTCCACTCCGAGCAGTCGGGGCGCGTACGGAAAACCGACCTCGGCCAGATAGCGCAGCAGGTCATGGACGAGTGGCGAGGAGACCGGACGACGTACGGTGTCGCCGATCCGCTCGACCCGTCGGTGCGGATCGTCCTGGAGCAGCACGCCCCCACCGTACGTCGCTCACCCGTTCCGGGGGTTTGCCGGCAACCGTACGGCCCGACCGGCTCCAAGCGGGAGGCTGGGGAGTCCGGCGACGCATGTCGCGATCCCCGTTCAACGAGGTGTGGAAGTGACCACCTATCTGATCAACCACCTGCGTGTTCCCGGCCTGCCGAACGAGGAGATCCTGCGCTACCTGGAACAGGTGCAGGCGACCGCGGAGCCGTACGGCGGGAGGTGGCTCGCCCAGGACGCCGAGGTACAGGTCCTGGAGGGCGCCTGGCCGGGGTCGGTCGTACTGATGGAGTTCCCCGACATGGCCAAGGCCCGGGCCTGGTACGACTCGAAGGAATACCGGAGCATCCTCCATCTCCGGGCCAACCACACGATCAACGACATGATCCTGGTCGACGCGGTCGGTCCCGGCTTCAGCACGGCCGGGTACGCCCACCAGCTCCGCGGGATGTTGTCGGGACAGCCGGCCGTCGAGGACTGATCGCATCAGCCGCCGCGCGGCGGGCGGCCGACAGGGGTACGCGCCGTCGTCCGCCGTACTCCTGCCCGGGGTGTGTTAACAGGGGGCCCTTCTCTACAGAAAGCGATAAGAAGGGGCCCCTCCTTTCACCGGGAGCGGCGGGGGCCGGACGCCGCCGACGCCGACGCCTGGTCGGCCTCGGCTTGGGCGATCGCGCTCTCCTGCAACGCCTCCTGCTCGGCCGCGAGTGCCGCGTCGGCGTCGATGATGTGCCGTACCGCCGCCTCGACGTCGTCGGTCACGATGATCAGTTCCAGGTCGGCTGGGCTGATCTTGCCGTCCTCGGCGAGCGTGTCGCGCAGCCAGTTGAGCAGCGGGCGCCAGTACGCCTCACCCATCAGCACCACCGGGAACCGGGTCACCTTGCCGGTCTGCACCAGCGTCAACGCCTCGAACAGCTCGTCCAGGGTGCCGAAGCCCCCGGGCAGCACCACGAACGCCTGGGCGTACTTGACGAACATGGTCTTGCGGGCGAAGAAGTACCGGAAGTCGATCGCGAGGTCGACCCAGTCGTTGATGCCCTGCTCGAACGGCAACTCGATGCCGAGCCCGACGGAGAGGCCGCCCGCCTCGGTGGCACCCCGGTTGGCGGCCTCCATCACGCCCGGTCCCCCGCCGGTGATGACCGCGTAACCGGCCCGGGCCAGCGCCGCGCCCAACTCCTCGGCCAGCACACACTCCGGGCTGTCGGGTTTGCTGCGGGCCGAGCCGAAGACGCTGACCGCCGGCGGCAGGTCGGCCAGGGTGTCGAAGCCCTCGACGAACTCCGACAGGATCCGCAGCGCCCGCCAGGCGTCCTTGGTCTTCCAGTCCCCCCGGCTGCGGGAGTCGAGCAGTCGCTGGTCGGCCGTACTGAGCGGGATGGCCTCGCGGCGCAGGGTCACCGCGCCACGGTGACGCTCCGGCCCTGGTCCGCGACCGCGGGCACGCCCCAAGCTGTGGTTCATGGCGTCCACGGTAATCGGGCGGACAACCACAGGTGCGGCGTCGTCCCCGTAACGGTGACAAACATCCTGCATCTGAGCAACCAAACCGGCCCGGAGCGCGTCTTACCCAGTACGCAGGGGGGAACGCGCGACGCCCACACCACCGCCGCGCACCTTCGGGGGGCAACAGTGATGACCAGTGGCGAGATAATCCGGCTTCGCCGGCAGATGCAGCGCCGGATCCGGGCAGTGGTGGCCGAGCGTCGTATGACCCGGCACAGCGCACCGACCGGCGCGGATGAGCGTGACCAGGGACCCGACACGACCGAGTCCCATCTGTGCCAACCGATCGAGGGGTGAGTCACCGTCCCCGGCCGTCCCGGCCGGAGACTCCGTAGCCGGCCGGCGGGGGTCAGTCGCCGGCCGGCTACGGCCTGGACGGTTCGGTGCGGGGTGAGCCGACCGTTCAGTGCGAGGCGAGCCAGCGGTGCAGGGTGGCCGCGCCGTCGCGGATCTTGCCGATCTCCACGTGCTCGTCCGGGGCGTGCGCCAGATTCGGGTCGCCGGGGCCGAAGTTCAGCGCCGGTACGCCCAGCGCCGCGAACCGGGCCACGTCGGTCCAGCCCAGCTTGCCGACCGGGTCCGCGCCGACCGCCGCCAGGAACTCCTGGGCCGGTGGCGCGGTGAGTCCGGGCAGCGCGCCGGGCGCGGAGTCGGTCACCTCCACCTCGTAGCCCTCGAACACCTCGCGGACGTGCGCCTCCGCCTCCTCGGCCGTCCGGTCCGGCGCGAAGCGGTAGTTCACCTCGATCTCGCACAGGTCCGGCACCACGTTGCCGGCGACCCCGCCGCCGATCCGGACCGCGTTCAGGCCCTCCCGGTAGACGCAGCCGTCGATGGTGACCATCCGGGCCTGGTAGTTCGCGAGCCGCTCCAGCACCGGCCCGACCGCGTGGATCGCGTTCACCCCGTTCCAGGACCGGGCCGAGTGCGCCCGCCGGCCCCGCGTGGTGACCCGCAGCCGCATCGTGCCCTGGCAGCCCGCCTCCACCACGCCGTGCGTCGGTTCCAGCAGCACCGCGAAATCCGCCGCCAGCCACTCCGGGTGCGCGTTCGCGACCAGGGTCAGGCCGTTGTACCGGGACTCGATCTCCTCGGCCTCGTAGAAGAAGTACGTCACGTCGTACCTCGGCTCGGGCACGCTCACCGCGAGGTGCAGCGCGTACGCCACTCCGGACTTCATGTCGGAGGTGCCGCAGCCGTAGATCAGGTCACCCTGCAGGCTGGACGGGAAGTTGTTGTTCAACGGCACGGTGTCCAGGTGTCCGGCGAGCACCACCCGCTGGGCCCGACCCAACCGGGTACGGGCCATCACCGTGTTGCTGTGCCGCCGCACGTCCAGGTGCGGTATGCCCCTGAGCACCTCCTCGACGAAGTCCGCGATTTCCTTCTCGTTCAGCGAGACGGACTCGATGTCGACCAGTGCGCGGGTCAGCGCCACCGGATCGGCCAACACCTCGGGGGTGAGCGGGTTCTCCATGGTGGGAGACGGTACCGTCACACTCGTGACGGCGGGACGCGTCCCACACTCGCGAATGACGTCCCCCACGCCCGACCGCCCCGCCGACGGGGCAGCCGGACGCCGCGTACGAGTGAGAGGTATCCGGTGACGAGCGCACAGCCCGCCTGGGGAATCGGAGTGGCCACCATCGCCGGCGACCAGGTGCTGGACACCTGGTACCCGACCGGCAAGCTGGGCCTCGGCTCCTCGCCGCTGGTGGCCGGCGAGAACGGTGACGCACTCGATCTTCCGCCAGGCGCGCTCGGCGAGCGGGCGCTGCCCGGGCTGCGTACCGTGGTGGTGGTCACCGAGATCGGTTCGCTGGCCGACCCGATCAAGGACGCCTCCGACGCGTACCTCCGGTTGCACCTGCTCTCCCACCGCCTGGTCCGGCCCAACGAGCTGAACCTGGACGGCATCTTCGGGCTGCTGGCGAACGTCGCCTGGACCTCGGCCGGCCCCTGCCCGCCGGAGCGGGTCGACGAGCTGCGGGTGATCGAACGGGCCGCCGGCCGGCACCTCGCCGTCTACGGGGTCGACAAGTTTCCCCGGATGACCGACTACGTGGTCCCGTCCGGGGTCCGGATCGCCGACGCCGACCGGGTACGCCTCGGCGCCCACCTCGCCTCCGGCACCACCGTGATGCACGAGGGCTTCTGCAACTTCAACGCCGGCACCCTCGGCGCCTCGATGGTCGAGGGCCGGATCGTGGCCGGCGTGGTGGTCGGCGACGGCTCGGACATCGGGGCCGGCGCGTCGATCATGGGCACCCTCTCCGGCGGCGGCAAGGAGAAGGTCCGGATCGGCGAACGCAGCCTGCTCGGCGCCAACGCCGGCATCGGTATCTCGCTCGGCGACGACTGTGTCGTCGAGGCCGGCTGCTACATCACCGCCGGGTCGAAGGTGACCCTGCCGGACGGGCGGGTGGTCAAGGCCCGCGAGCTGTCCGGGGTCGACGGGCTGCTCTTCTGGCGCAACTCGGTCACCGGTGCCCTGGAGGCGAAACCACGGACCGGGCGGGGCATCGAACTCAACGCCGCCCTGCACGCGAACGACTGACGGCACGGCACCGGACCGGGGCGGGCGGCGGTGGACGGGGCACCGGCTCGACGCCCGCGACCGGAGCCGGACGCCGGGGCGGACCCCCGCTCGGCCCGGGAGCGGATGCTCGCCGGTGAGCTGTACCGGGCCGACGATCCGGAACTCGTCGCGCTGGCGCTGCGCGCCGACCGGCTGGTCCGGGCGTACAACAGCGTCGGCACGGACGAGCCGGAGCGGCGGGAGACGCTGCTGCGCGAACTGCTCGGCGGCCTCGGCACCGGGGTGACGGTCCGGCCGCCGTTCCACTGCGACTACGGCACACAGATCCGGATCGGTGACCGGTCGTACCTGAACTTCAACGCCGTCCTGCTGGACGTCGCCGCCATCACCATCGGGCCGAACGTGCAACTGCTGACCGCGTACCACCCGGTCGAGCCGGAGCCACGGCGGGCGAAGTGGGAGGCGGCCAGCCCGATCGTGATCGGCGACAACGTCTGGCTCGGCGGTGGGGTGATCGTGCTCGGCGGCGTCACCATCGGGGCGGACACCGTGGTCGGGGCCGGCGGTGTGGTCACCCGCGACCTGCCGCCCGGTGTGGTCGCGGTCGGCAACCCGGCCCGGGTCGTCCGCCGGGTCGACGGCTCCTCCCCCTGACCGTGGCCCCGCCGACAGCACTGCCGGCGGGCCGACAGGGGTTCAGTCGCCGGGTGGGCGGGGGCGCGGCGGCGTACCAGCCGGCGGCGGAGGCGGGTCGGCCGGTGGGTCGCCGTGCAGCCAGCGCAGCGCGTCCGGGTCCCGCAGCGGCCGGGAGAAGAGGTAGCCCTGCCCGGAGGCGCAGCCCAGGTCCAGCAGGATGGTCCGGACCGCCTCGGTCTCGATGCCCTCGGCGATGATCTCCAGACCGAGTGTGCCGGCCAACCGGATGATCCCCTCCACCAGCAGCCGCTGCCGCCGCGACGAGGCGATCGTCTCGGTGAACGACCGGTCGAGTTTGAGCACGTCGGCCGGCATCTGCTGGAGGTAGCTCAGGGACGAGAAGCCGGTGCCGAAGTCGTCGATCGCCACCCGCAGGCCGAGCGTTCGCAGCTCGGCCAACTCGGTCCAGACCGGCTCCTGGTCCCGGAGCAGCAGGCTCTCGGTGATCTCCAGCATCACCCGGCTCGGCGGTACGTCGGCGGCCTCCAACGCCGCCCGGACCGTACCGACAAATCCGGGCGTACGCAGTTGGCGGGCGGAGACGTTGATGCTGACGTACGGCGTACCGGTGGCGACCGGGACGGCCGTGGCCTCGTGCCGGACCGTGTGCCAGCGGGCCGCCGCCTCGACCGCCTGGCGCAGCACCCAGCTGCCGATCGGCTCGATCAGCCCGGTCTCCTCGGCGAGCCCGATGAACTGGTCCGGCGGCACCGGCCCCCGGGCCGGATGGTGCCACCGGGCCAGCGCCTCGAACCCGACCGCAGCGCCGGTCCGCATGTCGACGATCGGCTGGTACTCCACCGAGAAACTGAGCTTCTGCACCGCCTCGGTCAGCGCGGCCCGCAGTTCCAGCCGCTCCACGATCGCGGTGTGCAGCTCCGACTGGTAGCGGCACCAGCGGCCCTTGCCGGCGCCCTTGGCGACGTACAACGCCAGGTCGGCGCGTTGCAGCAGCTCTCCGGCGTCCCGGGCGTCGGCGGTGGTGGCCACCCCGACACTGACCGAACCGTTGACCACGCTGTTGCCGACGGTGAGCGGCTCGGCGAGGGCCCGGACCAGCTCGTCGGCGACCCGCTCGACCTGCCCGGGATCGTCGGCGTCCGGCACCAGCACGGCGAACTCGTCGCCGCCGAGCCGGGCCACCAGGTTGTCCGGGCCGACCACCTCCAGCAGCCGGTGCCCGGCGGCGATCAGCATCGCGTCCCCGATCGCGTGCCCGTGCGTGTCGTTGACCGTGGTGAACTCGTCGAGGTCGATGGAGAGGGCACCGACGGTGCGGTCGCCGCCCCGGACCTTCTCCACCGCCTCGTAGACCTGGTCCTGATAGGACGCCCGGTTGGCCAGCCCGGTCAGCGTGTCGTGCACCGCCCGGTGGGTGAGTTCCTGCTCCAACCGGACCCGTTCGGTGACGTCGCGCAGGGTCAGCACGAAACCGCGTACCGCCCGGTCCCGGCGCAGGTCGCGACAGGTCACCTCCAACTGCACCCGCTGCCCGTCGGCCCGCCGTACGCTCCAGTCGAGCCCTTCGCCCCGACGGTCGGGGCCGCCCCGGGCCGAGTCGAGCAGGGCGGCGGTCGAGAGCTGCTCGTCGGAGTGCAGCAGTACGCCGAGATCGGTGCAGTCCGCCGGTTCCACCCCGAGCACGGTGCGCACCGACGGACTGGCGTACCGGATCCCGTGGTCGTCGTTGACGATCAGGATCACGTCGGCGGCGTTCTGCACCAGGCTGCGGAAGTACGCCTCGCTGTCCCTGCGGTTGATCTCCTGGTCGAGACTGATCCGCTCCAGCGCCATCGCCGTCTGCGCGGCCAGCACCTCCAGCGAGTCCCGCAGCGTCGGCAGCAGCCGGCCGTCGGTCGCCACCAGCAGCGCACCGACCCGGGGCGCCCCGCCGGAACGCCCGTCCCCGATCAACGGGCAGAGGACCACCGTGTCGAAGCCGCGCAGCTGTTCGGCCAGTGCCGGCTGCAGGGTGCGGACCCGGAGCAGCCGGCTGCGCCGGGCGACGGCCGTGGTCAGGGCCGGATAGAGCGGCGCGGTGTCGACCAGGCTCCGGCCCCAGATGCTGACCGCGCCGGCCGGCACCCCGTCGCTCTGGTTGACCGAGAAGATGATCCGATGGGTCGCCTGCCGGGGAACCAGTCGGGCCACCGCCCGGCGTACCGCCCGGTCGACGTCCGTCGCGTCGGCTGCGGCGACCAGCTCGGCACCGGCCTGTCGCAGACCGCGTTCCCGGGCGACCGCCTGGCGGTGCGCGTCGACCGCGTCACCGAGCCGGCTCAGCACCAGGGCGAAGACGATTCCGCCGACCACCGCGATCACCGCGCCGTCGCGTACCCCGCCGGTCGCCACCTGGCCGAGCAGTACCGCCGGGGCGAGCGTCGCCGCGAAACCGAGCAGGACCAGCCGGGTCTTGGTGATCTCGGTGTCCTGCGGCGCGGCCGGCTCGGTCAGCACCGCCATCGACGGGTGCAGCGCCGCCGCTCCCCAACTGCCGTAGAAGAGCAGCCAGCCCAGCTCGACCGGCCCTCCGGGCCGCCAGTCGCCGCGCAGCACGGCGGCACCGTAGAGCAGGTCGGCGACCAGCATTCCGGCGGCGCCGGCCACCAGCAGCAGCGCGGCGACGCTACGCCGCGAGCTGACCGTCAACCGTACGGTGGTGGCCAGCAGGAGCAGGTCGACCAGCGCGTACGCGGCCAGTGCCGACTTCTCGAAGGTGGCCGCCCCGGAACCGAGCAGGTACGGCCGGATCACCAGCACCCAGAGCAGGAATCCGCCGGCCGAGGTGAAGATCAGGAAGTCGAGCAGGCCGGAGCGGTCCCGGGCGCCGGTGGTGGACCGGGTCAGCCCGAGCAGCCCGGCGCCGATCAGCGGCAGCATCACCAGGTAGCAGACGTCCGAGACGAGCGCCGAGGCGGACCGGGACGCACCGAGCGGCTGGTTCGCGCCGAGCAGGTAGACGGTGTCGCCGACGGTGAACACCGCGATCGCGGCGGCGAGCAGCCACCAGGCGTACGCCCGCTTCGGGCGGTGCCGTCGGACGCCGACCGCGACGGCGACGACGACAACCAGTCCCACGGCGCCGGTCAGCACCGTCCGGGCGGCCGGTACGGCGAAGAAGCAGACCACCAGTACACCGACCGAGACGGCGTACCAGGTCAACACTTTCCGATCTGACACCGGTCTCCTGCCGATCGTCGGACGGCCGCGCAAGGGCGATCGAAACAGCTTCGCCGATGGGTTTATCAGTCCTCGATGCGCTTCGCCATCGCCCCGCCGGGTACTGCTCACGGGACGATGTGGAAACTCGTTGCCGACACCCGCCATCGGCGGGTACGGATTCACCGCCCGGTGACCGGCGCCATCCGGACCACGAGGTCGGCGCGTTCGGCCGTACCGGCGATCAGCTCGGCGTTGACCTGGTCCGTGCCCCGGGCCCGGGCCGCCGCCTCGGCCGGTGGCCGGCCGAACCCGATGTGCCGCGCGGTCAGGCGGCGCAGTCGCTCGGTCTCGTCGAGTTGGAGGTACCAGACCTCGTCGAGGAGTGCGCGTACCTCGCCCCAGGGTTCGTCGGCGACCAGCAGGTAGTTGCCCTCCACCACGACCAGCGGCACCGACGGCGGTACGGCGATCGCCCCGGCCACCGGCTCCTCGATCTCGCGGCGGAACTCCGGCGCGTACACGGTCTCCGGCCCGGTGGCACGGAGCCGGCGCAGCAGGGCGACAAAACCGGCGCCGTCGAAGGTGTCGGGCGCACCCTTGCGATCGTGCCGGCCGAGTCGGCGCAGTTCGGCCTCGGCCAGGTGGAAGCCGTCCATCGGCACCAGCACCGCCGGCCCGGCGGGCACGACCGGCTCTCCGGGCACCGCCGGCCCACCGGGCACGGCGGCCGGCCTGCCGGCTTCGGGCAGCCCGCCGACCAGCGCGGCGACGAGCTGACCGGCCAGGGTGGACTTACCCGCGCCGGGCGCACCGGTGATGCCGAGCAGGCGGCGGGACCCGGTCGTGGTCAACTCCCGGGCCCGGCCCACCAACTCGTCCAGCGTCTGCTGCGGGTACGACATCCGGGAACTATCTCACCGCCGTCACCCGGCCCGCCCGGCCAGGGCGTCCACCGGCACCAACCGGGGAAAGAGCGGCGTCGCCCGGTCGACCGGACGCCCGCCCGGACAGCCGCCCCAGACCAGCGCGTCCGGCACCCGGGGGGCGTACCCGTCGAGGCCGAGCTGCCGCCAGATCCGGGCGGCGGTCTCCGGCAGCGCCGGCGCGGCGAGTACGGCGACGATCCGCAGCGCCTCCAGCGTGTCGCCGAGCACCCCCGCCACCTCGGCCGACCCCGGCGTGTCGCGCCACGGCCGCGCCGAGACCAGGTACGAGTTGGCCGCCGCCACCAGCCGCCACGCGGCGGCGAGCGCCTCGGCCGGCTGCCCGGCGTCCCAACCCGCCGCACTCGCCTCGACACACCCGTCGGCGACCGGGGCGAGCGGCGAGTCCGGGCGCGGTGCCGGCCCGACCCCGGCCGCGTGCGAGACGACCAGGGCGGTGACCCGGGACAGCAGGTTGCCCAGGGTGTTGGCCAGGTCGGCCTGGTACCGCGCCTCGACCGAGGCGACCGAGAACTCCCCGTCCGGCCCCACCGGGTTGTCCCGCAGCAGGTGGTAGCGCAGTCCCTCCGGGCCGAACCGGTCGAGCAGGTCGTCCAGCGCGACGGACCGCTCCCCCGACTTGGCGATCTTGCTGCCGCGTTGCAGCAGGAACCCGTGCACGGTGATCCGCTCCGGCGGCGGCAGTTCCGCCGCCAGCAGGATCGCCGGCCAGTAGACGGCGTGGAACCGCAGGATGTCCTTGCCGATGATGTGCTGCGCCGGCCACCAGCGGGAGAAGTCGGGGTCCGGCCAGCCGGCCGCGGTCAGATAACTGCCGAGGGCGTCGAACCAGACGTACGTCACCTGGGTCGGATCCCAGGGCAGCGGAATGCCCCAGGTCAGGTTGGCCCGGCTGATCGAGAAGTCGGTCAGGCCCCGGTGCAGCCAGCCGAGCGCCTCGTTGCGCCGGCTGGCCGGGCGTACCGCGTCCGGACACCGGTCGAACCACTCGGCGAGCGGTTCGGCGAAGGTGGAGAGCCGGAAGAACCAGTTCTCCTCGCCGACCCGCTCGGTCGGCCGGTTGTGCAGCGCGCAGACCGGTTCCGTCGTGTACGCCTCGCAGGCCACGCAGTACCGGCCGTCGTACCGGCCACGGCGCAGGTGACCGGCGTCGTGGACCCGGTTCAGCAGGGCGGTCACCGTGCCCCGGTGCGCGGCGGAGGTGGTCCGGACGAACTCGTCGTACCCGATGCCGAGCCGGTCCCAGGTGGCGCGGAACCGACCGGCGGTGCTCTCGGCGAGCGCGGCCGGCGTCACCCCGGCCTCGGCAGCCGACCGCTGCACCTTGGCTCCGTGCTCGTCCGTACCGGTGATCAACCGGACCGGCCGGCCGGACAACCGGTGCCAGCGGGCGAGCGCGTCGGCGAGCACCGTCGAGTACGCGTGCCCGACGTGCGGCAGGTCGTTGACGTAGTAGATCGGTGTGGTCAGGTAGGTCATGGCGATCCTCCACAGTGGCTGGAGGGGCCCGACCGGTGTCGCCGGTGCGGCGTGCGCGCCGGGGGACGGCGGCACACTGACCGGGAGAAACGGAAACGGGCCCCTCGGTGACGAGGGACCCGTTCGACGCGGGCTGCCCGCGCGACTAGCTCCGGCCCCCGAGGGGCCGGCGCATGACTCGGGTCGCGGCGGACATGCCGACACGGTAGCCGGGTACGGCCGTGGCCCGCCACCCGGTTGCCGGAACCGTCGCCCCGCCCCGCTTGTCGTCCACCCGTCCGTCGGCGCGCCGCCGGTGGCTCAGCCGGGTACGTCGTCCAGTCGAGGCGCGCTGATGCGGAACCGGGCTTCGACGGCGGCCCGTACGGTCTGCACCTGCGGGTCGAGTTCGATCTCCGGCGCCGCCTCGGCACCCCCGCCGAACGCGGCGCGGGTCAGCATCATCGGACGGTCCGCCGGGCCGCTGTCGGAGAGCTCCAGCAGGCCGGTCACCTCGGCGCCGAGCGCGTCGGCGTACTCCCTGGCCCGGCTGAGCGCGTCGGCGACCGCGGCCCGCCGGGTCTCCCGGTGCACCGGACTGTCCGGGCGCAGATCCCACCACGGCCCGGCCACCCCGGTCTGGTCCTCGTCGGCGAGCCGCAGCATCAACTCTCCGAGGACCCCGAAGTCGGTCACGGTCACCGTGGTGGTGGCGTTGGCGACGTACGCCGCCACCCGCTCGCCGGAGCGCTTCAGCTCGGGATGCACCCAGAGCTGGCCGGTCTCCCGGCGCTCGACCGCGTCGCCGTAGCCGTCGATCAGCCCCCGGACCGTCGCGGTCCGTTCGGCGAGTCGGGCCAGTGCCTCCGGCCGGTTCCGGCTCCGCGCCGACACCGTGACCGCGAACCGGGCGACCTCCGGTGGCACCTCCCGGAACGCCTCGCCACGGACCACGAGCGTCGGAGAGTCGGTCATCCGGTCACCCTAACCGGCCGATTCGGCAACCGCCCGTCGTCGCCGTCCGCGGTGTCATCCGTCGGCGGAGTCGGCCGGCGCGTCTCCGTGGCGTGTTCGAGGAGGGGCTGTGCGGGCTGCTGACGGTAGGTGCGGCGTTGTCAGCGGGTGGCGCGGACGTGAGGGCGGTCGGTTGTGGGTGCGGCAGCGGTGGAAGGTCCGCTCGACCGTTGGTGATACCCGCCCCGTCCGCGCCGCCCGGTGTCAAGCTGATGCGGTTACCCCGGAGTGAGGAGCCGCGAAGGATGGGGACCAGAACCGCAGCGGACGGAATCCCTTGCGCCCAGCGTTGATCGTGCTGGCCGCGGTCGGCGCGGCCGTGTTGGTGGATCTGTTGACCGGCGTGCTGGTCCGCCGGTTCGCCCGTGGCCGCTACCAGTGGCTGCTGACCCCCCTGCGCCAGGCCTGCCGCCGCCCGACCACGGTGGTGCTGCTGCTCGCGGCGCTGTACTTCGCGCTGCCGACGGGCGGGACCGAGTGGGTCCGCGTGCTCCGCCACGTCATCCTGCTGCTGTTGATCGCCAGCGCCGGATGGCTGGTGGTCAAGGCGCTGCACGTCGCCGAAAGCGTCGCGTTCAGCCGGCTGCCGCACGAGACGGTCGTCGACCGCAGGATCCGTCGCGCCCGTACCCAGATCCGCCCGGTACGCCGGCTGACCTCGGCCGTCGTCGTAGTGGTGGTGATCGGTCTGATCCTGATCACCTTCCGGCCCGTACGCTCGTTCGGGTTCACCTTCCTGACCTCGGCCGGCGTGATCGGCGCGGTGATCGGCCTGTCCGCCCGGACCGCGCTCGGCAACGCCTTCGCCGGCATCCAGGTCGCGTTCGCGGACAGTCTGCACGTCGACGACGTGGTGGTGATCAACGGCGAATGGGGCCGGGTCGAGGAGGTGAAACTGACCAACGTCGTGATCCGCCTCTGGGACGAGCGGACGCTTGTCCTGCCCACCACCTACTTCACCGAACACGCCTTCCAGAACTGGACGCGGCACGAGACCCGGGTGGTCGGCGAGATCCGTATCCACCTGGATCACACCGCCGACCTGGACGACCTCCGGCAGGCGACCAGACGGCTGGTCGAGTCGTCGCCGCTGTGGGACCGGCACCAGTGGGTTCTGCAGATGGTCGACGCCACCCCGCAGACCGTGGTCATCCAGGTGCAGGCATCCGCCGCAGACGGGCCGAGCGCCTGGGATCTCCGCTGCGACCTGCGCGAGGGACTGATCCATTACGTGCGGAACACCCATCCGCAGTGGCTGCCCCGCACCCGTGGCGAGTACCAGCCCTGAGGTCCGTCCGCCGGCGACCCGCGCTCGCCCGCCACGTCAGAGGTCCCCCGGGTCCCCTGCCACTCACCGCCGATGGTGCGCCGCACACATCGACACCCAGCGACCGTCGCGACCGTCGACGAGCTCCCTCGGCGCGGGTCCGAGACAGTCCGTACGACTCGTCGACGGTAGGTGCCGCGTGCCACGGAATCGCGACGCCGACAATTAATTGCAATATCTGGATGCCATCCCGCAATCGGGGTCGCTTATTTCAGGCGCCACCGTCGGCGACGCCTCACCGCAACAGGCCCGCCACTCACGGCAAGCTTATCTTTCATTTAATTCCGCATTGGGCCGAGCCCATTCCGGCGAACGGATCGGTACGTTGCCGGAATGCGACACCTCGGAACGGTGATCGGTGCGGTCGTCGTGTCTCCGCTGGCCTGGCTCCTGCTCGCCATCGGGCAGGACCGGTCCGCCCGGGAGTTCACAAACGCACAGAACAGCGGCCTGGCCGCCGGCACCGACCTTCTCCTACTGCCCGTACTGACCCTGGCTGCCGCAGGAATTGTCCTCGGCCTCATCGCCACACTCCGATTCTCCCCACTCGGCGCGGGGCTGACCGGAGCTTTGTACGTGGCGACGGACCTGGGCGCGCTCGCCAATCCGAAGCTGCTGAACGTGATCGACCACAAACTGAGCCTGAATGGTCACCCGGTCGACCTGGCCGCCCCGGTGCGCAGCGGCACGGCACTGGTCCTGGGTGCGCTGCTGCTCGTCGCGGTGGTGAGTGTGCAGCGTTGGCGGCGCTGGCCAGGGGCGACCGGGGAGACGGCCGGATCCGCACCCGAACTCGTCGACCCGACCCCGCCGGACCAGGACCGACCGCTCGGCGCGGACGGCCTCGGCCTCACCGGGGCGAATCGGCACGCCGCCGCCGAACCGCAGGTCATCGACGCCCGCTGGTCACCCGCCCCGCAGCCGGCGGATGCCTCAGGACGCGCCGACGAGGCGACCCGGACCCGCACCGCGGGATGGGCCGACGACGCGCCGCGGACCGGTACCCCGGAGTGGACCGACACCGGGGAGTGGCGGACCCTGGGACGGCACGCCGTCGCAGACCCGGTAGGTCAGCCGCGCGGCTGACTTCCCGGGCCGGCCGGCCGACGGCTCGACCTCCGGCCAGCCGGCCCGGCACGGCTGAACCCCGGCGTCGTGGCACCCGCCCACTACCGTGATCTCCGTGACGACGAACGGCGGCGAGGCGCGTCGGCCGCAGAGGCGGCATCCCCCGGTCCGGCCGTCCCGGGCCGAGCCGGAGGCACCCGACTGGATCGTCTGGCCGGTACGGGTCCTGGCCGCGATCGTGGTCGTACCGGCCCGACTGCTCTGGGAACTGATCGTCGTCGCTGGCCGGCTCACGTACCGATTCCTGCTCCGACCGCTCGGCTGGTTCGTCCGGCACGTGCTCTGGATTCCACTGTGCTGGCTGGCCCATCACCTGGTCGTGCTGCCGTTCCGCTACCTCGTCGTGTTCCCGGTCAGTTGGCTGGTGCACCACCTGCTGGTGGTCCCGGCGCGGTGGCTGTGGCAGGCCCTGCCCACGCTCGGCCACTTCCTGCACCGGTACCTGCTGCGCCCGCTCGGTCAGCTCGGCTACCTGCTGCTCTGGCTGCCGCTGGCCTGGCTGGTGACGTACCTGGTGGTGGTGCCGATCCACTGGCTGGTCCGGTATCTGCTGGTGCTGCCGATCCGCTGGCTGGTCGACGTCCTCCGTCCGCTGGGACGGCTGCTCGGTCGGGCGGCCGCCGCCCTCTGGCACGGCACGGTCCGGTTGTTCGCCGGCATCGGCAACGGCATCGTCACCATCGGCCGGCTGACGTACACCTACCTGCTCCGCCCGTTCGGACTGGCCGCCAGGTGGCTGTGGCGGCACACCGTCGTCCTGCTGTTCCGGGGTGTCGTGGCGGTGTGCCGGGCCACCGTCGTGCCGGTGGGCCGGTGGCTGCGGGACGCGGTGCTGGCACCGACCGGCCGGTTCCTCCGCGACGGTGTGTTCCGCCCCGCTGGGACGACCGTCCGGGCCGTCCTGGCCGTGCTCAGCCTCCGCCGACCGTAGCCGGCCCGACCACCCGGGGGTGATCAGGCCGGACCGCTGCGGCCGATCCGCTGGTCAGCTGGCGTTCAGGAGGCGGTCAACCGGTCGGCGGCAGCGGCGACCCGCTCGTCGGTGGCGGTGAGCGCGACCCGTACGTGCCGGTTGCCGGTCGGGCCGTAGAAGTCGCCGGGGGCCACCAGGATGCCCCGCTCGGCCAGCCAGTTCACCGTGGTCCAGCAGTCCTCGTCCCGGGAGGCCCACAGATAGAGCCCGGCCTCGGAGTGCCCCAGTGTGAACCCCGCCTTGGTCAACGCGTCCCGCAGCACCTCACGCCGGGCCGCGTACCGGACCCGCTGTTCGGTGACGTGTTCCTCGTCGCCGAGCGCCGCGACCATCGCCGCCTGCACCGGGGCCGGCAGGATCATCCCGGCGTGCTTGCGTACCGCGAGCAGCTCGCCCACCAGGCCACGGTCGCCAGCGACAAACCCGGCCCGGTAGCCCGCCAGGTTGGACCGCTTGGAGAGGGAGTGCACGGCGAGCAGGTTGGTGTAGTTCCCACCGGCGACCTCGGCGGAGAGCACCGAGGTCGGCGTCTCCTCCCAGCCCAGCGACAGGTAACACTCGTCGCTGGCGACCACCACGCCACGCTCACGGGCCCAGTCGACGATCTTGCGCAGGTGGGCCGGGGGCAGCACCCGACCGGTCGGGTTGGACGGCGAGTTGACCCAGATCAGCCGTACCCGGGAAGTCGGACCGAGGGCGGTGAGCGAGTCGGCCCGGACCACCTCGGCCCCGGCGAGCCGGGCGCCGACCTCGTAGGTCGGATAGCAGACCTGCGGGATCACCACCACGTCACCCGGGCCGATGCCGAGCAGGGTCGGCAGCCAGGCGACCAGTTCCTTGGAGCCGATGGTCGGCAGCACGCCGACCCCCTCCGGGTCGGCGCCACAGGCCCGCGCCACCCAACCGGTCAGCGCGGCGCGCAGCGCCGGACTCCCCGCGGTCAACGGATAGCCGGGGGTGTCCGAGGCCGCCGACAGGGCGGCCTGGATCAGCGCCGGCACCGGGTCGACCGGGGTACCCACCGAGAGGTCGACGATCCCGTCCGGATGCCGCCCGGCCAGCGCTTTCGCCGGCTCGAGAAGATCCCACGGGAAGTCGGGCAGGCTACCACCGGCGGTACGCCTCGACGGCGTCCCGCCGGCCGGGTACGCGCCACCGGCGGTCGACCCCACCGGGCCGCCGCCCGACCGGTGGTCCGGCGTGCCGCTCAGTGCTCGCCCCGGGGCGGCTGGGCCGCGACGAACGGGGTGTCCTTCTCGACCTTGCCGATCTTGGAGGCACCGCCCGGCGAGCCGAGATCCTCGAAGAACTCGTAGTTCGCGGTGGTGTAGTCCTTCCACTGCTCCGGCACGTCGTCCTCGTAGAAGATCGCTTCCACCGGGCAGACCGGCTCACAGGCCCCGCAGTCGACGCACTCGTCGGGGTGGATGTAGAGCATCCGGTTGCCCTCGTAGATGCAGTCGACGGGGCATTCCTCGATGCATGCTTTGTCGAGCACATCCACGCACGGCTCGGCGATGATGTAGGTCACCGATCTTCTCCTCCGCAAGCCAGCCGCGATCGACCGCGACGGTAAGAGCCTAGTATGTCGTCGGGGAGGGGGTCGATTGTGCTCGGACGGCGGGATGTGGGACACCGGATCGTGGTCCGCCGGATTGTCGGGAATTCCCGCGGTCGCACGCTCTTCACCGACGCCCTCGGCGAACTTGTCGAACTGACCGAGACACATCTCACGTTGGCCACCCGGGAGGGACCGCTGCGGGTCCCGCTGGTCGAGGTGCACCGGGCCAAACGGGTGCCGCCGGCACGTCGGCCCAGCGCCGCCGCCGTGATCGAACTGGAACGGGCCGCCGACGAGGCCTGGCCGGCACAGGTACGCGGCCGGCTCGGCGACTGGCTGCTGCGGGCCGCCGACAACTGGACCGGTCGGGCGAACTCCGCACTGCCGGTCGGCGACCCGGACCGGCCACTGGACGAGGCGATCGACGCCGTCCGGCTCTGGTACGCGGAACGGGGGCAGCCGGCGCTGGTCAACGTACCGCTGCCGCTGGCCGCGCCGATCGGTGCGGCGCTCGACGAGCGCGGCTGGGGCACCCGGCCACTGGTGCTGGTCCAGACCGCGCCGCTGACCACGGTGCTGGCCGCGACCCCGCCACGGCCGGACCTGCCGGGCGTGGAGCTAACCGACACCCCGTCGGCCGAGTGGCTCGCGCTGGCCGCACAACGCAAGGCGAAGCGGACCCACGGTCGTGACGACGTCGGCTCGCCACCCGGCACACCTGCCGGGCCGGAACCGGCGGAACTGCCGGCTGCCGCGTACCACGTGCTCACCGCCGTGGACCAGGTTCGCTTCGCCCACCTGTACGACACGCCGGTCCACTCCGGCGGCAGCCGGGAACTGGTCGCGGTGGCCCGGGGCACCATCACCGGCCAGGGGCGTTGGTTGGGGCTGACCCTGGTGGAGGTGGTCCCCACAGCCCGGCGTCGCGGCCTCGCCCAGTATCTGATGCGGGTCCTCGCCGAGTGGGCCGCCGGACAGGGGGCGACCGACGCCTTCCTCCAGGTGGAGGAGCGCAACGAGGCGGCGGTGTCGCTCTACCGACGGCTGGGCTTCACCACCCACCACACGTACCAGACCCGTACCGCGCCGTAGCCGGCGTACCCGCCGGCGGGTCCCACCCGGAACAGCGGCCCGTGCCCGGTGGCCGGCCCTGCCCTGGTCAGCGCCGGACGACGCGGCGCGGCTTGGACTGCTTCGCCTCGGCGTACCGCTTGAGGGACTGCGACCGGTAGTCCCGGCCGAACGCGGTCAGCAGCAGGTAGCCGAGCAGCACCCCGCCGCCGGTGAACGCGGCGTAGAGCCAGATCTGCGAGAAGAAGGCGCCGGCGCCGGCGCCGAACGGCTGGCTTCCGCTGATGAACGGGCCGACGAAGATCGTCAACACCATCGCGATCAGCACCGAGAGCGCCATCTCGCCGGCCCAGTCCGGCAGCGGCCGGCGCTGACCACGAACGAACGCGAGGGTCGCCAGGATCAGCCCGATCGCGGCGAACATGCCCAGCGACAGCCGGTCCTGCAGGTCGGTCCGGTCGGCGAAGGCGAACCTGGCCACCAGCCGGGCCACCACGTTGATCCCGAACAGCACGCCCGCGAGTACGCCGATCGGCAGCCAACGCTCCTTCATCGCACGTCCTTCCGGCTCTGGGCCCCCGTCGTGGCGGGGCCGTTCCTGACCCAGATTTCTACCACCCGGAGCTGTGCGGATCCATGGTGTGAAAGGGGTCGGCGGACATCCCCGGCGCCCGGAGGACCGGTCAGCGTCGGTTGAGGGCCGAGGGCGGCGCCATGATCAGCCGGAACCCCATCACCGCGAAGGCCACCGAGCCGGCGAAGATCATCGCCAGCCCCACCCAGTTGTTGCCGGCGAGCAGGACGTCGCCCTCGCTCGTGCCGCCGGCCGCGACCACCATCAGCACGAACCAGACGGCGGCGGGCAGCACGAGCGCCCACCGGCGACCGACGGCCCGGGGCGCGAACCAGCTCAGTGCCACGTTGGCGAGCACCGCGAGCAGCGCCGACAGCCCGATCAGCACGCCGTCGACCCGCAACGTCGCCAGGATCAGTTCGAGGACGGCGGTGACCGCCGCCCCGACCACCGCGAGCACCCCACCGATGATCCGCAGTGCCAGGTCGGCCGCGTGCCGCAGCCCCGGCGACCGAAGCCGGCTCGGCGAGCCGGTCGACTCCGGCGACCCCGACAACGGCACCGCCGACTCCGGCATCCCGGCCGACGGCACCGCCGACGACGAGGGCTCCGGACTCGGCTCGGACGGCACGGACACCGGCGGGCTGGGCAGGGTCACCGGACGCCGGCCGCCGCCGGCGTACCGGGCGTCGACGTCGGGACCTCGACCGCCGGCCCGGTCACTCCGGTCGGGGCGTCCAGCCCGGCGAAGAGGTCGTCCTCCCAGCCGTACGGGCCGGAGCCCGGACCCCGTACCCCGGCCGCCAGGGTGTAGTACTCCACCCCCATGAACTCGCCGCCGAAGTTGCCGGCGACGGCGTACAGCCAGGAGTTCTCCGGGATCTGGGTACGGTGGGCCCGCATCGCCGCCTCCTTGGCGGTGTGCTGGTCGGTGCCGTCGATTCGGGCCGCGATCTGCTCGTCCGGCGTACCGAACGGCAGGTCGTCGACATGTTCGGTGCCGGCGAACGGGTTGTTCGCCACGTCCGCGTCGGCGAACGAGGCCACCCCCGCCTCCAGCACGCCCCGGGGCACCGCCGTCCAGTAGATCTTGGCTGGGCCGAACCCCTCGGCGGCGGCGAGTTCCGCCGCCCGCATCGCCACCCGGTGCGCCTGGATGTGGTCGGGGTGCCCGTAGAAGCCGTTCGGGTCGTACGTGACCAGCACCTGCGGCCGTACCTCCCGCATGATCTCGACCAGGTGGCCGGCCGCCTCGTCGAGATCCGCCCGCCAGAACGCCCGGGGGTGGTCGTTGGTGGGCAGCCCCATCATCCCCGAGTCGCGGTACCGTCCCGCGCCGCCGAGGAACCGGTGGTCGGTGACGCCCAGCGCCGCGCAGGCGGCGGCGAGCTCGGTGATCCGGTAACCGCCGAGCTGGTCGGCCTCGGCGGCGGCGAGCCCGGCCAGCGCCGGTACGTGGATCTCGCCCTCCTCACCCAGGGTGCAGGTCACCAGCGTCACGCCGGCGCCGGCCGCGGCGTAGTACGCCATCGTGGCGCCGGTGCCGATCGCCTCGTCGTCGGGATGCGCGTGTACCAGCAGCAGCCGCCGGGCGGGCAGGTCGACCGCCGGACCCGCCGGGCCGGACGGATCGGGCGGGACGGTCAGGTTCGTCACGCGCGCCACTTTACGCCGCTGACTCCGTTCCGGCGTCGCCAGGGAGTGAGTCGGCGCGCCCGGAGAGTTAGCAGCTCGCTACGGGTATCGGACCGGTACCCGATGCCTCGGCTCGGCCACATCGGCCATCGCCCGGCTCTACGATCACGGTGTGGACTACCCGGAGCTGGCTGCCCGTACCCGGCGCTTCACCTGCGGCGCGCCGCGGTCCGTGACGGTGGCCAACGACGGGTCCCGGGTGGTCTTCCTCCGCTCGGGCGGCCCGACCGACCCGGCCGACGCCCTCTGGCTGTTCGACGTCGCCTCCGGCACCGAACGACTCGTCGCCGACCCGGCCGTACTGCTGGACGGCGCGGAGGACACCGGTACGTTGCCGACCGAACGGGCGCTGCGGGAACGGCTCCGGCTCAGCGCCGACGGGATCGCCCGGTACGCGACCGACCCGGCGGCCCGGGTGGCGGTCTTCCCGCTGGCCGGCCGCCTGTTCCGGGCGGACCTGGTACACGGCGACGTGGTCGAGGTGGCGGTCGCCGGCCCGGTGGTGGACCCCCGACCGGACCCGACCGGCCAACGACTGGCCTACGTCACCGACGTGGTCGACCCGGCCCGGATCGGCGACTCCCGCACCGCACCGGAGGTCCGGCCCGGGCAGCTCCGGGTGATCGACCCGGACGGCACCGACACACTGCTGGCCGGCGAGGAGAACGGGGTCAGCTGGGGGCTGGCCGAATTCGTCGCCGCCGAGGAGTTCCACCGGTTCCGGGGTTACTGGTGGGCGCCGGACGGCCGGTCGATCCTGGCCGCCCGGGTCGACGAGTCCCGGCTGCCCCGGTGGTTCCTGCACGATCCCGGCGACCCGGCCAGTCCGCCCCGGTCGGTCGCCTACCCGCAGGCGGGCGGCCCGAACGCCGAGGTCAGCCTGCACCTGCTGGACCTGGACGGCGGTTGGGTCGACGTGCACTGGGACCGGGAGACCTATCCCTACCTGGTCTCGGTGGAGTGGGCCGAGACCGGGCCGCTGATCACCGTGCTGCGTCGGCTGCAGCAGCACGGGCTGGTGCTCGCCGTCGACCCGCGTACCGGCGAGACGCAGGTGCACGCCGAACTCGCCGACCCCCGCTGGGTCGACCCGGTCGCCGGGACACCCCGACACCTGCCCGACAGTCGGGTACTGGTCGGCGGCGAACTCGCCCATGACGGCTACGACGCCCGCTGCCTCTTCGCCGACGGGACCCTGCTCACCCCGCCCTCGCTCTACGTACGCCGGGTGGTCGGCTGGCTGCCGACCCGTAACGGCAGCCCGGACCTGCTGGTGGAGGGGAGCAACGGCGAGCCGAGCCAGCAGCACCTGTTCCGGGTCCGTACCGCGATCGGTGCCGGCGGGATCGACGCCCGCCGGATGACCGCGGATCCGGGCTGGCACTCGGCGGAGGTCGGCGGCGACGTACTGGTGGTGCACTCCCGCTCGCTCGACGAGCCGAGCGGCATCTGGGCGGTCTGGCAGGGCGACGAGGAGATCGGCCGGTTGCGGAACCTGGCCGCGACCCCGCCGTACGCGCCCCGGCCCGCACTCGAACGGGTCACCGACCGCCGACTGCCGGCCGCGGTGGTCTACCCGGGCAACCACGTCGCCGGCCGCCGACTCCCGGTGCTGCTCGACGTGTACGGCGGTCCGGGACACCAGGAGGTCGTCGCGGCCCGGTCGGCGTGGCTGGAACGGCAGTGGTGGGCCGACGCGGGGTTCGCCGTCGTCACCATCGACAACCGGGGTACTCCCGGCGTGGCGCCCTCGTTCGAGAAGGTGATCCACCGACGCCTCGCCGACGTGATCCTGGCCGACCAGGCGGACGCGCTCAACGCGCTCGCCGGCAAGCACCCCGACCTGGACCTCAACCGGGTCGCGATCCGGGGCTGGTCGTTCGGCGGCTGGCTGGCCGCGCTCGCCGTGCTCTGCCGGCCCGACCTGTTCCGGTGTGCCATCGCCGGCGCCCCGGTCACCGACTGGAGCCTGTACGACACCGCGTACGTCGAGCGTTACCTGGGCACGCCGACGGACAGCCCCGACGTGTACGCCCACCACTGCCTGCTCGACCTGGCCGCCGAGCCGGTCCGACACCCCTCCGAGGCCCGGCCGCTCCTGCTGGTGCACGGGCTCGCCGACGACAACGTGGTCGCCGCGCACACCCTGCGGCTCTCCGCCGCCCTGCTCGGCACCGGCCGCCCGCACTCGGTGATCCCGTTGACCGGCGCGACGCACATGGCGACCGGCGGCACCGCCGAGCGGCTGCTCGCGGTGGAGCTCGACTTCCTCCGCCAACACCTGTGACCGGGGACCGGCGACCGGTTCAGTCCTGATCGAGGAATCTGGTGAACCTGGCCTTCCGGGCGCTGGTCTCCTCGTAGCCGAGCCCCTGGTAGAAGCGGTGTGCCGCGTCCCGGTGACGGCTGCTGGTCACCTCCATGAAGAGGCAGCCGGCCTGGCGGGCCCGGCGCTCGACCTCCTCGACCAGCAACCGGCCCACTCCCGCGCCCCGGCGGCGTTCGTCGACGACCAGCGCCACCAGGCGACCGAACCGGCCGGTGATCTCCAGGACCGGGATCACGTGCAGGGCGGCGACCCCGACCAGCAGGCCGTCCTCGTCGGCACCGACCAGCAGGCTCGCCGGATCGGTCAGCCAGTAGTCGAGCCGTTCTCCGGCCTCGATTGCGGCGGTCGGATAACCGAGTTGGCCGAGCAGTTCGGCGACCCGGGCCGCGTCCCGGCGTTCCACCGTCCGGATCCTGATCGTCATGCGGTGCAGTCTCCCCCGACGACTCCGGGAGCGGTTATCCGGCGTTGGACCAGGAGCGGGTGGAGAGCACCAGGCGGTAGCCGTCCGGATCCTCGACGGTGACACCCCAGCGGTCCCAGTACGCCCCCTGGCCGACCCGCCGTCCGCCGGCCTGTTCCAGCCGGGTGACCAGCGCGGCGTCGACCGGACCGGCGAGGTAGAGCACCAGCAGGTCCTCCGGGCCCGGCGTGGGCGGGACGGTCAGGTGCGGACCGCCGACCAGTTCCAGGTGCCAAGCCGCCTCGGGCCAGCCCACCATCAGCAGGTCGTGCTCCCCCGGGCCGCCGGTGCCCCGGTGGAGCACCGACAGGCCCAGCCCGGCCACGTAGAAGCGCTCGCTCGCCGCCAGGTCACGGCTGGGTCGGGCGATCCGCAGTGCCGCCGTCGGGTCGATCATGCGGGTACCTCCTCGCCTGCGGCCATCAGGTTGTGACCTGAAGTGCGCTCGAGGTCAAGCCGGCGACCCGGCTCCGGTGATCTCGGTCACCGAGGGTCCACGCCCGCCCCGATCGTGTCGGACCCCGTCGGCAGGATGCCCGTTCGCACGCAGTTCCACCACCACAGGGGGGCCACCATGACCAGGCGCACGTCGGCGCAGCTGCACTCCGTCGAGCACGGTGAGGGCGTGCCGGTGCTCGCCCTGCACGGTTGGACCCCGGACCACCGACTGATGTCCGGCTGTCTGGAACCGGTCTTCGCCGGTCGCCGGGGATACCGCCGGATCTACCCGGACCTGCCCGGGATGGGAAAGTCGTCCGCCCCGGCCGACATCGTCAGCTCGGACGACGTCCTCGCCGCGGTGCAGGACTTCGTCGACGAGACCATCGGGGACACCCCGTTCCTGCTGGTCGGCGAGTCGTACGGCGGTTACCTCGCCCGGGGCCTGGTGCGGTCCCGTCCGGAGCAGGTGCTCGGGCTGGCGCTGATCTGCCCGATCGGCACCGCCGTGGAACACGCCGACCGGACCCGCCCGGAGCACCAGGTGCTCCGGGCGGACCCGGACCTGATCTCCACCCTCGACCGACGACTCGCCGAGGAGTTCACCGAGATCGCCGTGGTGCAGTCGGCGGAGACGCTGCGCCGGTTCCAGGACGAGATCATGTCCGGGCTCGACCTCGCCGACCGTACGGCGATGGCCCGGATCCGGCAGCGCTGGGAGTTGCGTACCGTCCCGGAGACCGGCCCGGCGTACGACCGGCCGAGCCTGATCCTGACCGGGCGGCAGGACTCCAGCGTCGGGTACGTCGACCAGCTCGCCCTCCTGCCGCACTACCCCCGGGCCAGTTTCGCGGTGCTCGACGTCGCCGGCCACAACCTGCAGTTCGAGCAGCCGGAGCTCTTCGACGCACTGGTCCGGGAATGGCTCGACCGGGTCGCCGCCGAATCCTGGAGCGCCTGCTGAGCAGCGAACCGGCGTCCCGAAGACTGAACGTTGCCGACCGGTCGGTGGGGGTTCCGGTATTCTCGATGGTCGGGTCGAGAGGCGCTGCGACGGGCGGGGACGCCCGCCACGCTCGACCTGGGTTCCACCCGGTTCCTCGGTAAGGGCGCCTCCGTTCCCACAACGGAGGTGGTCACGTGAGCACAACGCCGAGCGGCACTGACGAGCTGACGTCACGTAACGCGGACGAGCGGGCGTCCCGGGTCGCCGCGCTGCGGCAGCTGCTGGGCCAGCGGATCGTGGTGCTCGACGGCGCCTGGGGCACGATGTTGCAGGGCGCCGGGCTGACTCCGGCCGACTACCGGGGTGACCTGCTCACCGACCACTCGCACGACGTCACCGGCGACCCGGACCTGCTGAACCTGACCCGGCCGGACGTGATCCTCGACGTACACCGGCGCTACCTGGCGTCCGGCGCGGACATCACCTCGACGAACACCTTCACCGCGACGAGCATCGCGCAGGCCGACTACGGCCTCCAGTCGCTGGTCCACCAGATGAACCTGCGCGGCGCGCAGCTGGCCCGGCAGGCCGCCGACGAGGCGGGCGGCAAGTTCGTGGCCGGCTCGGTCGGGCCGCTGAACGTGACCCTCTCGCTCTCCCCCAGCGTCGAGGACCCGGCCTACCGGGCGGTCACCTTCGACCAGGTCAAGGCGGCGTACGCGGAGCAGATCGCCGCGCTCGCCGAGGGCGGCGTCGACATCCTGCTGATCGAAACCATCTTCGACACGCTGAACGCGAAGGCGGCCGTCGCCGCCGCTCGCGAGGTCGCCCCCGATCTGCCGCTGTGGATCTCGGTGACCATCGTCGACCTGAGTGGCCGGACCCTGTCGGGTCAGACCGTCGAGGCGTTCTGGAGTTCGGTCGCGCACGCCGAGCCGCTGGCCGTCGGGGTCAACTGTTCACTCGGCGCCGCCGAGATGCGTCCGCACGTCGCGGAACTCTCCCGGCTCGCCAACACCTACGTCGCCTGCCACCCCAACGCCGGGCTGCCGAACGCGTTCGGCGGCTACGACCAGCAGCCGGCGGAGACCGGGCAGCTGATCCGCGAGTTCGTCGACGCGGGCATGGTCAACATCGTCGGCGGCTGCTGTGGCACCAGCCCCGAGCACATCGCGCAGATCGCCGCCGTGGTCGCCGAACAGCCGCCGCGCCCGGTGCCGGCGCCGACCGCCCAGACCCGGTTCAGCGGGCTGGAGCCGTTCGCGATCGGCCCGGACACCGGCTTCGTCATGATCGGCGAGCGGACCAACGTCACCGGTTCGGCGAAGTTCCGCCGGCTGATCGAGGGCGACAACCACCAGGCCGCCGTCGACGTCGCGCTGGAACAGGTACGCGGCGGCGCCAACATCCTGGACGTCAACATGGACGCCGACCTGCTCGACAGCGAGCGGGCGATGACGACCTTCCTCAACCTGATCGCGACCGAGCCGGAGGTCGCCCGGATCCCGCTCATGGTCGACAGCTCGCGATGGAGCGTGCTGGAGGCCGGGCTCAAGTGCGTCCAGGGCAAGGGCGTGGTCAACTCGATCAGCCTGAAGGAGGGCGAGGAGGTGTTCCTCGCCCAGGCCCGCAAGATCCGCGACTACGGCGCCGGTGTGGTGGTGATGGCCTTCGACGAACTCGGTCAGGCCGACACCACCGAGCGCAAGGTGGAGATCTGCGCCCGGGCGTACGACCTGCTGGTGAACGAGGCGGGCTTCCCGCCGGAGGACATCATCTTCGACCCGAACGTGCTCGCCGTCGCCACCGGCATCGCCGAGCACAACGGGTACGCGAAGGCGTTCATCGACGCGCTGCCGTTGATCAAGCAGCGCTGCCCCGGGGCCCGGACCAGCGGCGGCATCTCCAACCTGTCGTTCTCGTTCCGCGGCAACGACGTGGTACGCGAGGCGATGCACTCGGCGTTCCTGTTCCACGCCGTACGGGCCGGACTGGACATGGGCATCGTCAACGCCGGCCAGCTCGCCGTCTACCAGGACATCCCGGCCGACCTGCTGGAACTCGTCGAGGACGTGATCTTCGACCGTCGTCCGGACGCCACCGACCGGCTGGTCACCTTCGCCTCGACGGTCAGCGGCTCCGGCACCAAGCGCGCGGTGGACCTCTCCTGGCGGGAGAACCCGGTCGAGGAACGGCTGTCGTACGCGCTGGTGCACGGCATCGTCGACTTCATCGAGGAGGACACCGAGGAGGCCCGCAAGCAGGTGACCCGCCCGCTCGAGGTGATCGAGGGCCCGCTGATGGCCGGCATGAAGATCGTCGGTGACCTCTTCGGCTCCGGCAAGATGTTCCTGCCCCAGGTGGTGAAGTCGGCGCGGGTGATGAAGCGTTCGGTCGCCTACCTGGAGCCGTACATGGAGGCGGAGAAGGAGCAGGCCCGGGCGGAGGGGCGGCTCGACACCGGCCGTGGCCAGGGCAAGGTGGTGCTGGCGACGGTCAAGGGCGACGTGCACGACATCGGCAAGAACATCGTCGGGGTGGTGCTCGGCTGCAACAACTACGAGGTCGTCGACCTCGGTGTGCTGGTGCCGGCCGCGAAGATCCTGGACACCGCGGTCGCCGAGGGCGCCGACGCGATCGGGCTCTCCGGCCTGATCACCCCCTCCCTGGACGAGATGGTCGGGGTCGCCGCCGAGATGCAGCG
Source organism: Plantactinospora sonchi (assembly GCF_036422035.1). Classification (NCBI taxonomy): domain Bacteria; kingdom Bacillati; phylum Actinomycetota; class Actinomycetes; order Micromonosporales; family Micromonosporaceae; genus Plantactinospora; species Plantactinospora sonchi. The sequence continues at coordinate 186,961 of NZ_JAZGQK010000001.1, read as the reverse complement.
ACGCGGGCTGAAGCTGCCGTTGCTGATCGGCGGGGCCACCACCTCGCGCCAGCACACCGCGGTACGGATCGCCCCCGCGTACGACGGCAGCACCGTGCACGTGCTCGACGCGTCCCGGGTGGTCGGGGTGGTCTCGGACCTGCTCAACCCGGAACGGGCCGAGGAACTCGACACCCGCAACCGGGAGGAGCAGCAGCGGCTGCGTGAGCAGCACGAGACCCGGGAACGGGTGGCCCTGCTCAACCTCGGGCAGGCCCGGGCCAACCGGGAGCAAGTCTCCTTCGACGAACTGCCGGTGCCCGCCTTCACCGGCGTACGGACGGTCCGGCCGGAACTGACCACGCTCCGCGAGATGATCGACTGGCAGTTCCTCTTCCTCGCCTGGGAGTTGAAGGGGAAGTTCCCGGCGATCCTCGACCAGCCGGTGGCCCGGGAACTCTACGACGACGCCAACACGATGCTCGACCAGATCATCGCGGACGGCTCGCTGCGGGCGGTCGGCACGTACGGCTTCTGGCCGGCCCACTCGGACGGCGACGACATCGTGCTCGCGGGTGCGGGCGACGGCGTCCGGTTCCCGATGCTGCGTCAACAGACCGCCAAGCCGGCCGGCCGGCCCAACCGGAGCCTGGCGGACTACGTCGCCCCGGCCGGCGACCACCTCGGCGGCTTCGCGGTGGCGATCCACGGCGCCGAGGAACTGGCCGCCGGCTACGAGGCCCGGCACGACGACTACCGGGCGATCATGGTGAAGGCGCTCGCCGACCGGCTCGCCGAGGCGTTCGCCGAGTACCTGCACCTGCGGGCCCGCCGCGAGTGGTACGAGCCGGACGCCGACCCGGCGATCGAGGACCTGCACGCCGAACGGTTCCGGGGGATCCGTCCCGCGCTCGGCTACCCGGCCAGTCCCGACCACAGCCTGAAGCAGCGGCTGTTCGACCTGCTCGACGCCGATTCGGTCGGCATCGGGCTGACCGAGTCGTACGCGATGACTCCCGCCGCGGCGGTCAGCGGGCTCTACTTCGGCCATCCGGCGTCCCGGTACTTCACCGTGGGACGGCTGGGTCGGGACCAGATCGAGGACTACGCGGCACGGGTCGGGCTCGACGTCGCCGAGGTCGAGCGCTGGCTGCGCCCGAATCTGTCCTACGAGCCGGAGGTCTGAGCCGGTTCGGTACGGGTGAGTGCGACTCGCCGCCCGTGCGGTGCCGGGTGCGGTTGGCTGCCCGGCGGGTGGGTGCGGTCCGCCCTGCGGCGGGTGGGTGCGGTGGGGTCGGGGGCCGGCTCCCCCGCTCTGGGCGGTCAGGCTTGATCCCGTCGCGGGCGAGCCGGCCCCCGACATCCGGCACGGCGGTCCGCGCGATTCCGGCACCGCTCCGACGTTTTGGTCGGCGAACTACGCTGACCGATGTCGGTCGGCGGGAGGAGTCGCGTGGTGCGCCGTGGCCCGATCTCCTGGCGGATGGGCATCCGCAGGTGGGACTATCTGCTCGACTGTGCACTGTGGATGCGGGCGGCCGAGCGGATCGACCCGCCGGCGCACCGGCTGGTGCCCGGGCCGCTCGATTTCGACGAGCCAGCGGCCCCGACCCGGCCGGCCGGCCAGCCACCGGCTCCCGCCCGGAGCGGCGAGACGCCCGACGAGGTGCTCGGGGAGGAGTGGCTCGGCTGGTGGCTATCCCTGGTCAACCCCACCCGACAGCCGGTACGCCCCGAGAACACCCTGGAACCGGCATACGACACCCCTGACCCGCTCGGCCTGGCGCCGTACCCGACGCTGCGTCGGATCGTCGCCCTACGCTCGGGGGAGGCGCTGGACTGGCACACCGCCCGACGGAACCGGGGGTTCGAGCGGCACCCTCCGGCATCGTCGGTGACCGGCAACATCGCGTACGAGATCGAACGTTCACTGGGTCGGTCACTGCGCCCGTTCAGCGTCGAGTTTGTCCTGCTGCCGGTGAGGGACGAGGTGATCCGTCGGGTCGACGAGGAGCGGTACCTGGTCCCCGAGCAGGTGTACGACAGTCACCGGTGGCCGGTCTGGCTGCGCAATCTGCTGACCCGTATCGGCTGAGTTCCGCCCCGCCACGGCCGGCGCTGGTTGGGCGCCGGCCGTACGCCGGATGGAAGGTTGTGCGCGAGGCGCGGCGACGCGCGGCTGTCCGCACACCGGGCCGGCCCCGGTTGAGGGCGCGACCCTGGTCGCTACCGGCCGTTTGTCGTCTCGACGCGGGCGATGAGTTGCTTCAGTCGCGTGATCTCCTCGACGAGCGCGGTGTTGCCCGCCGGAGTGAGGGTGATCCAGGTCCGACCACGCCGCCCGGCGTAGCCCTTCTCGATCTCGACCAGACCGGCCGTCTCCAGCACGCCCAGGTGCTGGGAGAGGTTCCCGGCGGTCAGTTCCAACTGGGTACGCAGGTAGCCGAACTCCACCCGGCGGGCCTCGTGCGCGATGGTGAGGATGCCGAGCCGGACCCGCTGGTGCACCACGTCGTCGAGCCCGGTGACCGGATGCGGGGATTCGGTCCCGTCCGGCACGGAGGTGTCGATGGGGCCGGTCACCGGGACCGCCGCGACCGTTGTGCCAGCGCGAAGCCGGCACTGCCCAGCAGCAGTACACCGCCGCTGACGACCAGCATCGGCGCGAACTGCCAATGGGGACCCCAGTGGACTCCCCAGCCGAAGTTGACCGGCACCACGACCACCGTCAGGTACCCGAGGGCGAACAGCAGCAGCGCGGGGTGGCGTTCCAACCAGGCCAGCACCAGCAGCGCCAGCCCGATCGAGCCGGTGAAGTCAGTCAGGCGGGCCAGCGCGAGGACGGACCAGGGTGGGGGACCCGCGGGGTCGGGCAGCGGGAGGTAATGCGTTCGCACCTGCCAGACGGCGGTGAACAGGGCGAGCAGCGCGATGCCCACAATGGCGTACGGCGCCACCCGGCTGCCCAGGCCCCGGGCCGAGGCGACCCGCCGGTACCCGATGACGATCACCACGTACGCCAGCACCAGCGCCGTCCACCAATAGATGGTCGCGGCCTGGTACCAGACCTTGCACAACTGACCGCCGGCCACCGGCTGGCAGTCGAACTCGACCACACGGCCGAACCGGTAGACGAGGATCGCGCCGAAAGACACCACGGCCAGCACCAGCAGCGGCAACCACGTCACGCGCTGGGCGAGACGGACCCGCCGTGCGAGGTCGCGCGAGTCAGCCAGCAGCCGGCGGGGGTCACCGCCGGCAGGAACCGCATCGGAAGTCATGCCAACAGGTTTCCATAACAAACCGATTGGCGCCAGTAACAATCTCGGAACGAGTGGCCCCATCCGGTCGAGCCCCGGCAATCACCGTGGACCAATTGAGCGGCCGGCTCGTCGACTCCCGGCGCGCGACGGTGCGCCGACAATGTCGGTGCCGACGGTTAGCCTCCGGACGAAAACCCGACCAGCGACGCCGGGTGGCGGCCGTCGGCCGCTCCACCACGGCGTGCGTCCAGAGGGGAACTGCCACGTGCTGGACCTGGCCCCGGCCGCCCGGGAGATCGTCCGACTCCTGGACGGTGTGAGCGACGACCGACTGCACCATCCGACCCCGTGCGCCGACACCTCGGTCGGCGCGCTGCTCGACCACGTGCTCGGGCTGTCCCTCGCCTTCACCTGGGGGGCCCGCAAGACCGGCGGGAACGAGTCGCCCGGCGTTTCCGGGCCGCCAGCACCGCCGAGCGCGGAGCACCTCGACCCGCAGTGGCGGACCCTGCTCCCCCAGCGGCTCGCCGAACTGGTCGAGGCCTGGCGGGATCCGGCGGCCTGGGAGGGCATGACCAGCGTGGGCGGCGCGACGTTGCCGGGCGAGGTGATGGGCGTGGTCGCCCTGGACGAGCTGGTGCTGCACGGCTGGGACCTGGCCCGGGCCACCGGACAGCCGTTCAACTGCGACCCGGTCAGCACCGAGGCGGTCCTCGGGTTCACCACCGAGGCCGCGCGACCGGAGAACGCGGCCGGCCGTACCGGACTGTTCGGCCCGGTGGTGGCCGTTCCACCCGACGCCCCCGCGCTCGACCGGGCTCTCGGCCTCGCCGGTCGCGACCCCGGCTGGACACCGGCGGTCTGACCCGGTCACCGGGACCAGGTGCACCGAGATCCGCTGGTCGTCGACGCGGCCGCGTGGGCTTGGGCGGCACGCAGGCCGCACAGTTCGGTTCCCGCGCCCGGTCACGTCGGTCCCGGTGCCGTGGATGCCGCAGGCCCGGTTCGGTCAGCCACTCCGGGCCCGTCAGGCCGTCCGCAGGGCGTCGGTGGGCGGGACGTTGGCGGCGCGCAGCGCCGGATAGAGTCCCGCGATCGCGCCGGCGGCGACCGAGACAACGGCCCCACCCCAGAGCGCCTCGGGCGGAATCAGCACGGCCCAACCGTGGCTGGCCGACATCGCGACTGTCACCGCGGTACCGATCAGGATGCCGGCACCACCGCCGAGGCCGGACAGGACAAGTGACTCGGTGAGGAACTGGGCCGCGACGTGGCCACGCGCCGCGCCGAGGGCCCGACGCAACCCGATCTCGGTACGTCGTTCCAGCACGGAGATCACCATGACGTTGGCGATACCGATCGCGCCGACGAGCAGTGCGATCGCGCTGAGGCCGAGGAACAGGCCCGCCCCCGCCTCCTTGACCGCGAGCTGGGCGGTCAGCGCGTCCGACGGCCGGCTGACCTCCACCTGCGGAGGGTCGACGGGATTGGCCGCACCGGCGAGCAGGCCGGCCACCTCGCTCACGTGGTCCGGATCGGCGCGGACGTACAGCCGGCTCGGATGACCGTCATACCCGAGGAAGCGCTCGGCCGAGGCGAACGACACGAGCGCGGACTGGTCGATCTCCGGGGCGAGCGGAAAGGGCATGAGGATCCCGACGACGGTGTACCAGTGGTCCCCGAGCCACACCCGTGGGCCACCGTCGACGTCATTGATCCCAAGGGTGGTGGCGGCCTCGTAGCCGAGGACGGTGACGGGATACGGGCTGGCGTCCAGGAACCGGCCCGTGAGCAGCGCCCCGTCGAGAGTGGCAAGCAACGAGGCATCGCAGGTTCGTACCGCGCGCCCGCCGGTTCGCCCGGCGGGTACGTGGTCGTTGCGGTAGACGTCGACGTCGTCCAGTTTGGCTGTCGGCGCCACGGACAGCACGGCGGGAACGTCGCGGATCATCGGCGTGGCCATGGTCGGAAGCCGGACCTCCCCGCCGTCCCGGTCTGTTCCGTTGCCGACGGTCAGCAGGTTCGTGCCGAGCCGCTCGATCTGGGCCAGCAGATGGGACTGGCTGGACCGGGTCACCCCGAGCACCGCGACGATCGAGGCGATGCCGATCGCGATGCCCAGGCCCGACAGCACCGCCCGAAATGTGCGCGAACGGAGTCCGAGGGTGCCGGTCGGCAGCAGGTCCCCGGCGCGCAGTCTGCTGCGGGGTGTGTCACGCGTCGTCACGGGGGACCCGCACCTTCTGGCCTTCGACCAGGCCCGCCCCGTCCACCTCGACCAGCCCGGCGACCTCGTCGAAAAGGCCGGTCCGGACAGGTACCCGCCGGGTCGCCGCCCCGTCCACGACGACCACCTCGTACTCGCCGCCGGGCACGGCACTCAACGCGGTGATCGGCACCGCCAGGACGTTCCGACGGGCCTCGACGGTGATCGCCACCTGGACCTGTGTCTGGTCCAGGTAGTCGGTGGCCACTCCGTCCATCCGTACCGTCGCCGGCACCGTCGACCCGTCCGGATCGGCACCGTCCGGGTCGGCGTCGCCGGTTGATCCGCCGGAGGCGGCCGCCGCGGTGCCGATGTGGGTCATCTCCGCACCACGTGTCGTTCCGTCCGGCAGGGTCACCAAAACCGGATCGCCCACCTCAGCGGTCGGCAACTGCTGCGGCGAGAGTCGGATGCTGATCGCGGGCCGCGCGCTTGTGGCGTGTACGACCAGCGCGCCCGGCTGGACCGGTACGCCCAGCGCCAGGTCGTGTCCGCCGACCCGGATCGCCTCTGGCATGAACACCACCTCCCCGAGCGGGATCGAGCCGGTCACCGCCAGGCCGGCGGCCTGCTGCCAACGCCGCACCGCGTAGTAGGTCGCGATGCTGAAGTGCCGGTCCACGCTCAGCCGCTCGCCGTGGCCGAGTTCTCTGAGGTTGGTCTCCAACTGCTGGACGTCGGCGCCGTTGGTCATGCCGACCTCGAACGTCCGCCACGCGGGGCGACCGCCGTACATCAACACCACCCGCCTGCCGTTGATCTCGTACAGGCCCTCACCCCGACGGACGACCCGGCCGACGGCCGCCAGCCGGGTGAGAACGCCCGGACCCGGCGCGATCACCTGGTACGTGTCCGCGTAGCCCAACGTGCCATTGACGGTGGCGCGCTCGGCGACATCCGCCCGCAGTACGTCGGCCGCCCCCGTGGTCACCGTGACAGCCGGAGGCGTTTCCCGGCCCCCGATCCGGCCGTTGGTGAGCAGGAACGCGGCCGCGCCGGCCACCCCGACGGCGAGCGCGACCGCCGTCACGACCGTCCCACGTCCGCGGCTCACGTCACCGACCCCCGGCGTCGGGTCAGTCGGGTCTCCTCGGGGCGGTGTGCGCATTCGGCGGGGTCGTGCAGTCCGGTCATGCCGACACGATGCCCCCGGTCGGCGTCCCGCCACCTCCCCCGGAAGAGGTGCCCGTGCACCCTCTTTTTCGGGGATTCGGAGGGCTCGCATCGACGCCTCCGCTGGGTAGCCTGGGCCGGGGCGACTCCTTTCCCCTGGAGGCGGTCAATGTTCTCCCGTTTCGGCCTGCGCTCCCGGATGGCCGTGTCGTACGTACTCGTGTCGGCGGCCGCCGTGCTGGTTGTCGAGGCCGTTCTGTTGGCCACGATGGCTCCGCGGATCCGGTCCGCGACGGAAAGTGCCGAGCAGGCACAACGACGAATGGTCGAGATCGCGGACCAGATGCTCCAGTCCAAGGTGGAGAACCTGGCACTGGAGATGGCCACCGTGGCGGGCCGCAAGGTGGGCATCGCCGCGGTGCGGGAACCCGGCGCCGGGGACGAGGCACTGCTGGTCACGGTGGTCGAGGCCGGCGGAATTCCGGACAGCGTGCAGCGGGAGGGCGCCGAACACGCCGATGTGGCGCAGGTGCTGGCGACCGTGGACGGGCGGGTGGTCGGGAGCGAGCCGGCGACCTTCCTCGCCCGCGACTCCCGGCTCCCCGCCGAGGCGGTCAACCCGTCGGCAAGTAGCGGCCGGACGCGGATGAACGGGCAGCCGGCGGGCTGGGCCAGCAGGCCGGTGGAGATCACCGACCGGACGGGCGACCGGCGGGTGATGGGCATCGCGTACGCCGTGGTGGTGTCGGAGGTCAAGTCCCTGCACGCCGGCAAGGCGGACGTCTCGACCGGCGATGTGTCCCGCAGAGAGAGCCGGCCGGGGTTCGGAACCGGCGCCAGCCAGGGCATCGTGTCCCTGCTCCTGCCCGGGGTGATCGTCCTGATCCTGCTGCTTCCGGTTGGCGCGTTGTTCGGACTGGCCAGCACGGGCCGCCTGATCCGCCGGATCCGCAAGCTGGCCGAGGCGACCTCGGCGATGGCCGACGGTGAGCTGAGGACGCGGCTTCCGGTATCCGGAGGCGACGAGGTGGGCCGGTTGGAGCAGGCGTTCAACTCGATGGCCGAGCGGCTGGACGCGGCCGTGCACACGGAGCGGAGAGCCGCCGGTGCCGAGGCTCGGCGGGCCGAACGGACCAGGATCGCGCGGGAGTTGCACGACTCGATCTCGCAGGACCTGTTCTCGGCCAGCATGGTGGCGGGCGGCCTGCGCCAGGCACTGCCGGCCGGTTCCGAACTGGGACGCCAGGCCGGTTCCCTGGAGCGGTCCCTGGCGCGCACGATGCGGGAGATGCGTGCCCTGCTGCTGGAACTGCGTCCCATCGCGTTGGAGGACGCGGGCCTCGCCGAAGCGCTGGTCGAGCTGTGTCGGACGTACGAGGCGCGGCTCGGCATCTCGATCGCCGCCCAGATCGATCCGCCCCGACTCGAGGCTCCCGTCGAGCACGCCGTGCTGCGGGTGGTCCAGGAGGCGCTCGGCAACGCGCTGCGGCACGGCCGGCCCGACAGCATCGAACTTCGGGTCACCGGGACGGACGGGCGGGTGGCGGTGACGGTCCAGGACGACGGACGGGGGTTCGACCCCCGGAAGACGGCGGGACGGCACGGAATGGGTCTGGACCTGATGCGTGAACGCCTCGGCGAACTCGGCGGCACACTCGACGTGGTCAGCGGGCCGGAGCAGGGCACCACGGTACGGGTGCTCCTGCCCACGGGTACGACATGATCCGGATCCTGATCGTGGACGACCACGAGGTGGTCCGGCAGGGGCTCCGGTTCGCCCTCGGTCAGCTGCCCGACCTCGAGGTGGTGGGCGAGTGCGCCGACGGGAACAGCGCGCTCACCCAGATCGGCGTGCTCCGGCCGGACGTGGTCCTGCTGGACATGGTGATGCCGGGGCTCGACGGCATGGCTGTGCTGCACACCCTGCGCCTGCGGGGCGACGCCACCGCCGTCATCGTGCTGACCTCGTTTCCTGCCGAGGACCGGGCGTTGGACGCGGTCCGCGCCGGTGCCGCGTCGTACCTGGCGAAGACCACCTCGGTCGACCGGGTGGTCGAGGCGGTACGGGCCGCCGCCGTCGGCGGGACGGTACTCGATCCGGACGTGGCCGCGCTGCTGGTACGCAGTGTCCGGGCGAACGACGTGGACGGGCCGCTGGCGCGGTTGTCAGCCCGTGAGCGCGACGTGCTCGCCGCCCTGTCACGGGGACGGTCGAACCGGGAGATCGCCCGTGCGCTCTCGCTCGGCGAGCAGACGGTGAAGTCGTACGTGTCGAGCATCCTGACCAAACTGGATCTCCAGGACCGGACGCAGGCGGCGATCTTCGGACTGCAGCAGGGGCTGGTGCCACTCGGGGAGGCGCTGCACCACGACGACTGAGCCGCCGAGGGCGGCACGTGACGATGGCCCGGCACCGAAGGTCAGGCCACGAGGCGGCCGTCGCTCATCACGACTCTCGACCGGCAGGCCTGTGCCACCGCCTCCTCGTGGGTGACGATCACAAACGTGGTGCCCTCGGCGTTGAGTTCGCGGATCAGGTCGAGGATGTCGGCGCCGGTGGCGGAGTCGAGGTTGCCGGTGGGTTCATCGGCGAACACGATCGCGGGCCGACCGACCAGTGCACGGGCGATGGCCACCCGCTGACGTTCCCCGCCGGACATCCTGGTCACCCGGTGACGGCCGCGGTGTCCGAGGCCGACCCGGTCCAGCGCCTCGACGGCCGCCGCCCGGCGACGGCCGGCCGGCACGCCCCGGTAGAGCAGGCCGGTGGCCACGTTCTCCACCGCAGTCAAGGATTCGAGCAGGAAGAACTGCTGGAACACGACGCCGATCCGGTGGGCACGCAGGTCGGCCAGCTGCCGATCGGTCAACGTCTCGACGGGCTGCCCGGCCAGCCGGACCGACCCGGCGGTCGGCCGGTCCAGTGCGGCCATCAGGTTCAGCAGCGTCGACTTCCCGGATCCGGACGCGCCCCGGACGGCGAGCATGTCACCCCGCTGCACGGTCAGGCTGACCCCGCGTACCGACTCGACCGGAGGTTCACCGGGGTACGTCTTGTGTACGTCCCGCAACTCGAGCACCGTCACCAGGGAACCTCCGCCACCGTCATGGCCTCCATGCTGGGACACCGGGCCGTGCCCCGCCTCCCTCCACGGTCGGGCTCCGGCCACCTCTTTCGAGGGGGTTGCCGGCCCGTCCCCCGGATTCGGGTGCCTGGTGACCACATTTGGGGGAAGCGGCCTGAGACCCTGGTCGGGAGCCTGGACGCATGAATATCCGGATGTTCGGCAATCTGCCTTCGGTCGTCGTGGTCGGAGCGATGCTGGTCGCGCTGACCGGCTGCGGCGGCGGTCCCAACGGACAGGCCGCTCCCACCCCCACCACGACTCCCCCTTCGGCTCTTGACGTCGCGCAATGTATGCGCGCCAATGGGCACCCCGACTTCCCGGATCCGGTACGGGACGACGAGGGCAACTGGACCTTTCCGGATTCCCTCCGCAACGTCCCGGTGCCGGAGGCGTGCGCAACACTGCTGACGGATCAGAAGGCCGGCGAGCAGGATTCGGCGCTGTCGGCCGAGGAGATGGCGCAACGACGCCGGTACTCGGCGTGCATGCGGGAGAACGGGGTACCGGACTTCCCCGATCCTGACAGCGACGGCAACTTTCCGGTGTCGGACCGGTTACGCGCGATGAACGACAGCCCGATGATGCGTGACGCGCGGCAGGCGTGCCGGGAACACGAGCCGCCGAGGGTGGTCAAGCCGTCGCGGAGCGCGGGCGCCTGAGCCGCCGGCCGACCTGGGCACGGCGGGCGGGTAGGGTGCCGCCGTGGCGAATCTCTGGAGAGGCGTGACCGCGACCGTCAGCCGGATCACCCGGCGGGTCCCCGCACCGCGTACCGCTGGCCCCACCCCCGCCCAGGTCGCCCGACGGCGGCAGCTCGCCGCCCTGCAGCGGCGACAGTTGACCTACGCGCCCGAGCTGGACGGGCAGGCCGACCCGGGCGAGATCGTCTGGACCTGGGTGCCGTTCGAGGACGACCCACGCCAGGGCAAGGACCGCCCGGTGCTGGTGGTCGGCCGGGCCAGCCGGACGCTGTTCGGCCTGATGCTCTCCAGCAAGAGCGAGCGGGACGGCCAGCGGCACTGGCTGGCGCTCGGCCCCGGCAACTGGGACCGGGACAACCGGCCGAGCTGGGTACGCCTCGACCGGGTCCTGACGATGCGGGAGGACAGCATCCGCCGGGAGGGTGCGGTCCTGGACCGGTCCCGGTTCGACCGGGTCGGGCAGGCGCTACGCGCCGGGTACGGCTGGCGCTGACCTTCCGATCGGGCAGGTCCGCACCGGGACCGTCCCGGCCCTCGAAAGGGATCGCATGGGCGCCAAGACAGCCCTGCTGGCCTTCGCCGACGGCGACATCCGTTCCGTCCTGCGCGGCGCGACACCGTCCACTGTCGACGAGGCCGAGCGCCTCGTCCGTCGGCTCCTCCCGGACCGTTCGGTCGCACGGCACGACGACACGACCCTCGCCGAGGGGGTGTACCCGCCCGACGAGGTCACGTACGCGACGGTGCTGGCCGGCGCGGAAGTGGTGTGTGACCGCCGGCTGACCTCGCACCGTCCGTCCGAACTGCCGGAGCGGCTGCGCGCGTTCGGCGCGGGCCGACGCATCCTGCTGCACGGCATGCACTCCATGGTCGACGCGCTCTCGTTCGCCGTCTGGGAGGACGGACGTCTGGTCCGGTCGCTCAGTCTCTCGCCGGATGACGGCATCGTGGAGAACATCGGCGAGCCGTACGACTTCGAGCTGCCCTACTGGGCCGGCGATCACCCGGTGCGGCCGGTGCCGGGGTGGCCGGACCAGGGCCCGTACCCGCTGCCGTTCCATCCCCTCGAACTCGGCGAGGCGGCGCTGCGCGCCCTGTTCGGTTTCGTCGTGGAGGGCCGCCCCGCCCCGGACGACGTCGACCCGTCCGCTGTTCCGCTACGCGGGTTCCACCTCACCGATCCCTCCGGTGCCGAGCAGGCGGCGCGTGCCCGACTTCAGGACCTGGTGAAGATGATGCGACCACCGCAGCGACTCCGGATGGGCTCCGACGGCCGATGGCACGAACTCGACGCCTGAGGTGTTGGGAAGGGCCCCTTCCTATACAAAAAGCGATAAGAAGGGGCCCTTCCTTACTCCGTTACGGCTTGAGGTGGGCGTTGTAGTAGACCGGGGTGCCGAACTGGTCGGAGATGAGCAGCCCGCCCACCTTCGCGCCGGTCACCAGGAGTGAGTTGTCCTGGTAGATCGGCACGACCGGGACGTACTTCTCCATGATCATCTGGTCGAGCTTGGCCCACTCGGGGCCCGCCTCGCCGGCCGCCAGGTTGCTGATCCGGTCGATCTCGGCGTTCACGTCGTCGGCGTTGAAGTACGACACGTTCGAGTTGCCCTGCGGACCGAGCTTGCGCCCGTCCCAGAGCACCGGGATCGTCGAGACCGCGCTCGGCCAGTCCGCCGCCCAGTTCGACAGGTAGATGTCGTACGGGTTGCCCCGGGTCCGGGCGGTCGGGTTGTGCGTCGGGGTGTCGACGTACTGCACGGTGACGTCGAAGCCGGCCCGTTCCAGGCTCTGCTCGACGATCGGCGCGGTCTGCTGGCCGAACGCGCTGTTCCGGGCCATGAAGACCAGTTTCGGTGTCTGCCCGCCGAGCAGTTCCTTCGCCTTCTCCGGGTTGCCGGTCGGGCCGCCGTCGTACGGGTTCGGGTAGTCGGTCTGCCCGATCGTGGTGTCGGCGAGCAGGGTGTGGGTCACCCGCCCCGAGGCCTCACCGCCCTGGGTGGCGAGGATGCCCTGCTTGTCGATCGCATACGCGATCGCCTGGCGTACCTTGACGTCCTTGATCCGTTCGTTGTTGATGCTCAGGTACCAGACCGACGGGGCGGTCTCGCGCAGCACCCGGTCACCCAGGGAGGTGTCGCCGAGCACCTGGTTGACCAGTGCCTGCGGCACCTCGTCCCAGGCCACCGCACCGGCGTCCGCGTCCCGGCTGGCCAGCGCGCGCTCGGTCGCCTCCTGGTCGTTCGGGCCGATCTCGACCTCGATGGTGTCCGGGTAGGCGTGTCGCAGCGGGTCGGTGTTCGGGTCCCAGTTCGGGTTCCGCTCCAGCACGAACCGGGTGTCCCGGGCGTACTCCTTGATCTTGTACGGGCCGGAGGAGACCGGGCGGCGGTCGTAGTCGGTCTTCGTGTCCTGGGCCTTCGGCACCGGCACCGATGTCGGCAGCGAGAGCGCGAACGGCAGGTCGCAGTGCGGCTTGGCGAAGTTGAAGACCAGGGTCCGGTCGTCCTTGACGGTCAGCCCCGGCACGGTGTCGGCACCCGAGGTGTACGGGCCCTTGTAGTTCGTGTTGTACGTCGGGTTGTCCGCCAGCCACTCCTGGATGTACGTCGGTCCGCCGTCGATGGTCTCCTCGAAGGACCGGGCGATCCCGTACGCCACGTCCGCCGCCCTGATCGGCGTGCCGTCCTCGAACTTCACCCCCTCCTTGAGGGTGTACTCCCAGGTCTTGCAGTCTTTGTTCACGTCCTTGCCGGCGTCGGTGGCGAGGTCGCCGACCAGCAGCACCTTGCCGTTGCCGTCCTCCCTGAAGACGGTCAGCGTCCGGAGGAACATCTGCTGGATCGACATCCCGAAGAACGTGTAGGTGCGCTGCGGGTCGAGGTGTTCGAAGTCCTCTTCCTGGATCACCCTCAGCGTGCCGCCGCGCTGCGCCCCGGCCACCTCCGCCGCCGGTCCCTGGGAGTCCTTCGGGTCGGTCGCGATCGAGCTGGTGAACTGTCGGCCGCCGCCGTTGTCGGAGTCATCGGTGTCCCCGGTGTTCTCCGAGCAGGCGGTCAGCGCACTGGCGGCGAGGACGAGCGCGGTGCTCGTCGCGGCCACCGCGAGCCTTGGTCGCATCGGACTTCCTCCTGGTCTCGTTCCCGCAGGTTGAGGTACTGAAAGAAATATTCAGGTAAATAGGCGTGAAGGTAAGTTTCATGACAGTAACGATGGGACAACGTTTCCGTGGTCGCGGACCGTCCCGGCGCGGGCCCACCGCGAAGCCACCCCGGTCATCCCAGCCGGATCCGGGGGTCGACCACCGCGTACAGCATGTCCACCAGCACGTTCGCCGCCACCACGAAGACGGCGGCGAGCAGCACGGTGGCCATCACGATCGGCATGTCCAGGTTCAACGCCGCGTTGAGTGCGGTCCGGCCGAGCCCGGTGAACCCGAAGACGGTCTCGGTGATCACCGTGCCGCCGAGGTAGGCGCCGAGGTCCAGCCCGGCGATGGTGATGATCGGGGTGATCGCGGCCCGGAGCGCGTGCCGGCCGTACACGGTGGTCTTCGGCAGGCCCTTGGCCCGCGCGGTCCGGACGAAGTCCTCCGACATCGTCTCCAGCATCTGCGCCCGGGACAGCCGGGCGTAGGTGGCGGAGTTGAGGAAACCGAGCGCGAACCAGGGCAGCAGCATCGCGGACGCCCAGGCCACCGGATTCTCGGTGAGCGGGGTGTACCGGGGGTAACTCAGCAGCCCGGTCTCGTAGACCAGGCCGATCAGCAGCAGCGGCCCGAAGAGCAGGATCGGCATCGAGGCGCCGACCAGCGAGGTGCCGACCGCGAGCTTGTCGAACAGGGAACCCCGGCGCAGCGCCGAGAGCATCCCGATGGAGATCCCCAGCACCAGCCAGACCACCGCCGCACCGAAGACGATGCTCAAGGTCACCGGCAGGGTACGGCCGACGATGTCGCTGACCGGCTCGTCGTTGCGGAACGAGAAGCCGAGGCAGGGCGCCGGGCAGTCCCGGGCCGTCTCACCCGAACCGATCGTCCGGCCGACGAAGATGCCCCGCATGAAGTCGCCGTACTGCACGACGATCGGCCTGTCGAGCCCCATCCGGCGCTCGATCGTCTCGATCCGCTCCGGGCTGCAGACGTTCTTGCTGTCCCCGCACATCAGCTCGGCCGGGTTGTTCGGTACGGCGAAGAACAGCCCGAAGGTCACCACGCTGACCGCGATCAACGTGGTGAGCGCGAGCAGCACCTTCTTGACCAGGAACCGCAGCATGCCCGGGCCCCCTACCGGCTCGATCTCGGGTCGAGCGCGTCGCGCAGCGAGTCACCGAAGAGGTTGAACGCCAACACCAGCAGGAACAGCGTGGTACCGCCGACGATCGTGAAACTGGGTACGTCCCGCAGGTAGCGGACGCTGTCGTTGATCAGCCGGCCGAGGTCCGGGGTCGGCTCCAGGACGCCGATGCCGAGGAACGACAGCGCCGCCTCGGCGGTGATCAACGCCGGTACGTTCAGCGAGAAGGTGACCAGGATCGGCGCCCAGAGGTTCGGCAGCAGCTGCCGGAACAGGATGTGTCCGAGGCCCGCGCCGGAGGCCCGGGCCGCCTCCACGAACTCCCGCTCCCGCAGCGACAGCACCTGACCCCGGACCAGCCGGGCCGAGGTGGTCCAGTTGAACATCACGAAGATCAGCACCAGCAACGCCGGACGGAACCACGACGCCACCTCGTCGCGCGGGCCGTAGAACTGGTTCACCGCGAGTGGTACGAAGGCGAAGCAGAAGATGTAGAACGGGAACGCCAACGCGAGGTCGATGATCCAGGTGATCACGGCGTCGACCCAGCCGCCGACGTATCCGGCGACGATCCCGACCACCACCCCGAGCGCGATGGTCAGCACGGCCGCGGTGAAGGCGATCATCAACGACGTACGCAGGCCGTAGACGAGCTGGATGAAGATGTCCCGCCCGATGCCGGGCTGGATGCCGAACCAGTGATCGCCGCTGACTCCCGCGTAGCCGAGCGGGAAACCGTTGCGGTCCAACCGTTCCGGGAACCGCTCCTGCGGACCCTTGCCGTACAGCCGGGCGACCAGCGGCGCGGCCGCCGCCAGCAGGATGAAGAGGACCAGCACCGCGCCGCTGACCATGGCCACCTTGTCCCGGCGCAGCCGCAGCCAGGCGAGCTGCCCCGGTGAGCGGCCGACGAACTCCGCCGCGCCGGGCGCCCCGGCGCCGCCGATGGTGCCGGTCCCCGCCTCGACCTGGGCGGTGGCCGCCTCGACCTGCGCGGTGACCTGCTGTTCGCTCACCGGTCGTCACCTCCCTCGGCACCGCTCGTCCCACTCACCGTCGATCCGGCCGGTCGCTCCGCCGACGCCGGCCTCGGCGTCGGCGTCGCGCTCGCTGTCTCCGCCGGCGTCCCCGCCGCCAAAGCTGTCTGCGCCGCCGTTGTCTCCGCTGTCTCCGCCGCCACTGTCTCCGCTGTCTGCGCCGTCGATGTCTCCGCCGTCTCCTCCGGGAAGTGGCAGGCGACCGCCGCGCCACCGGCCTCCCGTACGGTCAGCGCCGGCTCCTCCGTCGCGCAGATCTCCCGGGCCTTCCAGCACCGGGTCCGGAACCGGCAGCCGGACGGCGGATCCAGCGGGGTGGGTACGTCGCCGGCCAGCCGGATCCGCCCGGCCGGGCCGAGCTTCGTCACGTCCGGTACGGCCGACAGCAACGCCCGGGTGTACGGGTGCCGGGGTCGCTGGTAGATCTCGGCCCGGTCGCCGATCTCGACGATCTTCCCGAGGTACATCACCGCGACCCGCTGACTGAAGTGCCGGACCACCGCCAGGTCGTGCGCGATGAACACGAAGGCCAGTCCGAGTTCCCGCTGCAGGTCGCGGAGCAGATTCACCACCTGCGCCTGGATCGAGACGTCGAGCGCGGAGACCGGTTCGTCGGCCACGATCAGTTTGGGCCGCAGCGCCAGGGCGCGGGCGATCCCGATCCGCTGCCGCTGGCCGCCGGAGAACTCGTGTGGATAGCGGTTGTAGTGCTCGGGGTTCAGCCCGACCAGTTCCAGCAGTTCACGGACCCGGGACCGGATCCCGCCCGGTGGGGAGACCTGGTTGACCCGCAACGGCATCGCGACGATCTCGCCGACGGTGTGCCGGGGGTTCAACGAGGCGTACGGGTCCTGGAAGATGATCTGCAGGTCCTGGCGCAACGGCCGCAGCGCCGCCCGGCCCAGGTGGCTGATGTCCCGGCCCTCGAAGACGATCCGACCGCCGGTCGGCTCCAGCAACCGGACGAGCAGTCGACCGGTGGTGGTCTTGCCGCAGCCCGACTCGCCGACCAGGCCCAGCGTCTCCCCCGGCCGGACCGCGAAGTCCAGCCCGTCGACCGCCCGGACGACGGCACCGCCCCGAGCCCGGAACCCGCCCCGGACCGGAAAGTGCTTGGTCAGCCCGGAGACCTCCAACAGCGGTTCCGCACTCATCTGAGCTGGCCTTCCGTCTGGGCGATCTCCTCGGCGTACCGGCGCTGCCGCTCCTCCTCGGACAGGTGGCAGGCGACCAGGTGCCCGGTCCCGCCCCCGGTCACCGGGCGGAGTTCCGGGACCTCGGTGCGGGACCGTTCACCGTTGACGTCGGCGTACCGGCAGCGGGGGTGGAACGCGCAGCCGGACGGGAGGTTGATCAGGCTCGGGGGGTTTCCGGCGATCGGCACCAGGTCCGCGTCCGGGTCGCCGTGCAGCGACGGCACGCTGGAGAGCAGACCCCAGGTGTACGGGTGCTGCGGCCGGCGCAGCACCTGCTCGACGCTGCCGTGCTCGACGGCACGGCCGGCGTACATCACCAGGATGTCGTCGGCGACCTGGCTGACCACGCCGAGGTCGTGGGTGATCAGGATGATCGCGGAGTTGAACTCCTGCTGCAGGTCGGCCAGCAGGTCCAGGATCTGCGCCTGCACGGTGACGTCCAGTGCGGTGGTCGGCTCGTCGGCGATCAGCAGGTCCGGGTCGTTGACCAGGGCCATCGCGATCATCACCCGCTGGCGCATGCCGCCGGAGAACTCGTGCGGGTACTGCTCGGCCCGGCGTGCCGGCTGCGGGATGCCGACCCGGTCCAGCATCTCGACCGCGCGGCGTCCGGCCGCGCGCCGGCCGGCGTCCGGATGGTGGGTGCGGTACGCCTCGGCGATCTGCCGCCCGACCGGGTAGTACGGATGCAGCGCGGAGAGCGGGTCCTGGAAGATCATCGCCACGTCCCGGCCGCGCAGCCGGCGCAGTGCGGCGTCGGGGAGCCCGACGAGGTTCCGCCCGCCGACCCGGATCTCACCACTGACCTCGGTACGCCGGGGATCGTGCAGGCCGAGCACCGCGAGGCTGGTGACGCTCTTGCCCGAGCCCGACTCGCCGACGATGCCGAGGGTCCGACCACGGTGGACGGCGAACGAGACGCCGTCGACCGCCCGGACCACCCCGTCCTCGGTACGGAACCGGACCTTCAGGTCACGCACGTCGAGGTACGGGCCGTCGCCGACGTCTCCGGCCCCGGTTGCTGTCGGTGTCGTCACGCTCCGCCCTCCTCTCCCCGCGCCGCCGCCGGTTTCCGCTGGTCGTCCACTGGTTCCCGACGACATCACACCCGGACAGCGGGTGAAGATAACTTACAGCAGAGTTCGGAGAGTGAAAATAAGCTCCAGAGCCCGATCTGTCGGCCGGGCGACAGATTCCGGTCAGCTCCGCCGCCCGTCGACCCATTCAAATCCGTTCCACCGGAGCTGTCGACCCCGTCGACACTCAGTGACCAGAGGTCACCACCCCGTGTCGGTCCGCTGTGCCAGACTGGCGCCGTACGGGCGGAGGTGCCCTGCGGCTGACCGAACCGGTGACGACGGAAATCCGACCCGGAGATCTCCTCCCACCCCGCTGAGCGGCTTCTTCGCATAAGGTCGTTCCATGATCGGCTGCCGGCGACCCCGGCAGCCGGTCATGCCGTCCCGCCGGCCGCGCCTCGCTGGAGCCGGTCAGAGCGGAGCCGGCGGAGAACCGGGGGCGCAGCGAGGGGGACGGCGATGGTCGAGTTCGATGTGGCGACGGCGGCGGTCCAGGCGGCTCTCGACGCCGGGGCCCGGTACGCCGATGCCCGGGTGATGCACCGCCGCTACGAGTCGATGACCGCCCGCAACGGCGAGGTCGAGTCGGTCAACCAGGACGAGAGCGCCGGACTCGGCGTACGCGCACTGGTCGGTTCGGGCTGGGGCTTCTACGCCGTACCCGAACTCACCGACACGGCGGCCCGGGCGGCGGGTGAGCGGGCCGCGCGGATCGCCGCCGCCAGCGGCCGGGTCGCCGGACCCGGCAGCACCCTGTTACGGGTGCCGGCCGGCACCGGCTCGTGGAACTCCCCGTGCCAGCTGGACCCACTCTCGGTCTCCCTGGCCGACAAGGGCGACCTGCTGGTCGGGGCCACCGCCCTGTCCCGCGAACACGGCGCCGACCAGGCCGAGGGGATCTACCAGATCTGGGACACCCGCAAGTGGTTCGTCTCCAGTGAAGGTCACCGGATCGACCAGCACATCCGGGAGTGCGGCGCCGGCATCTCGGCCACGGTGATCGGCGACGGCGAGACCCAGCGCCGCTCCTACCCCAGCTACCGGGGCCAGTACGGCACCCAGGGCTGGGAACTGGTCGACTCCCTCGACCTCACCGCACACGCCGGCCGGATCGCCGAGGAGGCCCGGGAACTCGTCACCGCCCCGCTCTGCCCAGCCGGCGAGACCACCCTGATCCTCGGCGGCGAGCAGATGGCGCTGCAGATCCACGAGTCGGTCGGACACGCCATCGAACTGGACCGCATCCTCGGCTGGGAGGCGGCCTTCGCCGGCACCTCCTGGCTGGACCTGGGCCAGCTCGGCACGCTGCGGTACGGCTCCGACCTGATGAACATCACCATCGACCCGACCATCCCCGGCGCGTTGGGCAGCTTCGGCTTCGACGACGAGGGCACCCCGGCGGCGAAGCGGGACGCGGTCCGGGAGGGACGTTGGGTGGGCACGCTGGCCGGGCGCGACTCGGCCGCCGTCGCCGGCCTCGACTACGCGGGCAGCGTCCGGGCCGACGGTTGGGCCCGACTGCCGATGGTCCGGATGACCAACGTCGGCCTGGAACCCGGTCCACACACCCTGGACGAGATGATCGCCGCCACCGACGACGGCATCCTGATGGACCTGAACCGGTCCTGGTCGATCGACGACAAGCGGCTCAACTTCCAGTTCGGCTGTGAGATCGGTTGGGAGATCAAGAACGGCCGCCGGGGCCGGATGCTCCGCAACCCCACCTACACCGGGATCGGCCCGCTCTTCTGGCGCTCGATGGACATGCTCTCCTCGGAGACCGTCGCCTGGGGCACACCGAACTGCGGCAAGGGGCAACCGGGGCAGATCGGTCACACCGGTCACCCGGCCGCGCCGGCCCGGTTCACCGGCGTCCGAGTAGGAGTCCGCGGGTGAGCGCGAGGAGTGAGCGGGGTGTGCGAGCCCCGCAGCCGCGAACTGAAGTAAGCCCGGTGAGCGCGAGGAGTGAGCGGGGTGTGCGAGCCCCGCAGCCGCGAACTGAAGTAAGCCCCGTGGACACCAGGCAGAGGAAAGGACCGCCCCGATGACCACTCCACTCGACCTCGCCGGCCGGGTCGTCGAACTGGTCCGTCAGATCGCCGGCCCGGACGCGCAGGCGGAGGTCGGCACCGAGAACGTCGAGTCGGCGCTGACCCGGTTCGCGAACTCGTTCATCCATCAGAACGTGGCCGAACAGGGCACGACGGTACGGCTGCGGCTGCACCTCGACGGCCGTACCGCCGGCGGGTCGTCCACCGTGATCGACGGCGACGGCCTGCGTGACCTGGTCGAACGGACCGTCGGCGCGGCCCGGCTCAGCCCGCCCGATCCGGCGTGGCCGGGCCTGACCGCACCGACCCCGGTCGACGGCACCGGCAACTGGGACGACGCCACCGCCACCGCCACCGCCGAACAGCGGGCCGAGCGGGTACGCGAGTTCGTCGACGCCGCCGGCGGGCTGGAGGCAGCCGGCTACTGCCGGACCGGACGTCGGGAGGGTGCGTTCGCCAACACGGCGGGCCACTCGGCGACCGGTCGGAGCACCGAGGCGGCGATGGAGGGTATCGCCCGTTCCGGTGGCGTCGACGGGGTCGCCCGACTCGGCGCGGTACGGCTGACCGACCTCTCCGGCGCCGTACTCGGTGCCCGGGCTGCGGTGAAGGCCCGGGCCGGCGTCGCCCCGATCGAACTGCCCCCGGGCCGGTACGAGGTGGTGCTGGAGCCGACCGCCGTCGCCGACCTGCTGCAGAACCTGGCGACGTACGGCTTCAACGGCAAGGCGTACCAGGAGCAGCGGTCGTTCGCCGTACCCGGCGCCGAACAGTTCGACCGGGCTGTGACGCTGGTCGACGACGCGCTGGCCGCCCCGGCGTTGCCGTTCGACGTGGAGGGGACACCCCGGGTGCCGTTCGCGCTGGTCGAACACGGGGTGACGACCTCGGTGGCGCACGATCGACGTACCGCCGCCGAGGCCGGGACGGTCTCGACCGGGCACGCGGTGCCGGGCGGTGCCGCGGTCGGGGCGATGCCGCTCCACCTGGGACTGCTGCCGTCCGACTCGCCGAACGGTACGCACCGGGCCAGCGAGGTCTCCGGCCCGGTGGTCGACTCCGACACCGCCGCCCTGGTCGCCGGGATGCGGCGTGGACTGCTCGTCACCGACCTCTGGTACACCCGGGTACTGGACCCGAAGTCCCTGGTCGTCACCGGCCTGACCCGCAACGGCGTGTGGCTGGTCGAGGACGGGGAGGTCGCCACGGCGGTGCAGAACTTCCGGTTCACCCAGTCGTACCCGCAGGCGCTCGCCCCGGGCGCGGTGCTCGGGATCGGTCGGCACGCCGTACTGCAGTCGCAGACCTTCAGCAACGCCTGGTGGTCGGCGCCCGCGCTGCGGCTGGCCTCGTGGAACTTCACCGGCGGTGCCTCCGGCTGACCGCGCCCGGGGTGCCGCTCCGGGTCGGGGACCGTCTCGACGGGGTGCCGCGTTCGCCGGGCGGTGCTTGACTGGGTGGCGTGACGGACGACGGCACCACCCCCCGCCCGGACGCCCCGCGCTCCTTCGGCCCGGACGACCCGCCCTCCCCGGGCACCGACGACTCTCGTTTCCGCACGCCTGACGATCCGCGCCCCGCCGGATCTGACGAGCCGCCGCTGACCGGCGAGGCCCGGTCGGTCGGCCCGGAGGGTGGCGCCGATCGTCGGCGGCGGACCGACCCGGCGGCGCGCCGACGTCGCCGGCTGCTGATCGGCGGCGGGGTGGCGGTGGCGGTCCTCGTCCTGCTGGTCTGCGGTTGTCTCGGCGCGGCTGTCGCCGGCTTCGGTCGGGTCGCCGACCGGGTGGAGCGCGACCATGAGGTACGCGACCGCGCCGGCACGGCCTGCCAGGACCTGGAACGGCGGCTCAACCGGCTCGTACCGCCCGGCGCGACCGGCAACCCTGGTCAACGGGCTGCGGCGATCCGGGACGAGAACGCGGCGGTCCGCCCGTTCCTGTCCGAAATCGAGCGACTGCCGGGCTGGCGCGGTGACGACGACGTCGACGAGGACGAGGGGCCTGACAGCCGGCTCGACTCGTGGCGCCGGCTGGTCGACGCACGGTCCAGCTACGCCGACGCCCTCGACCGGCAGGTGACCGGCGGCGACCCGGCGTTTTTCGTCGCACCTCAGGACCGACGTGGCCGACCGGTGCTGGAGCGGTTGGCACGCGGCCCCGAGTCGTGCGCGGCGGCCGCCCGACGACTCGCCGCGCCCGACCTGTAGCCCGCGCCGGCACCGACCGGCTGACCGGTGACCTCATCGGACAGCGGGCCCGGCCCGGCGACGGCGGTCGAACCCGAACGGGCCGGCACGTGGAGTGAAGTTCTGCACAACCATGCCCGGATCCGGTGACAGGACTTTCGTAACCGACGGGAAACCCGCGACACTCCCTTGCGCAGATGACCGTCCGTGTGCGGCGTAACGTGTGCACCGACGCGGACGCAGGTAGCGCGGCTGCGGGTCCTGCCCTGCCCGCGCGGCCCCGCCGGAAACACCACCAGTGCCCGTCAGCCAGATCGGGCCCCGTCAGGGAGACACAGATGACTACGAGGACGGCCCCACCTCCGGCCGGACTGCCGGGGAGCGTGCGTCAGCGCGCGGCCATCACGGCAAAAACCCTGCGTACCGACCGTTGGTGGTTGGCTCCGCTGATCACGGTGGTCGGGCTCGGCGCCTGGGTCACGTACGCCACGGTGCGGGTGTTCATGCACGACCACTACTGGATCGCGGAATACCACTACCTGACCCCGTTCTACTCGCCGTGCGTGACGCAGAGCTGCATTCCCGAGGCCGCGCACTTCGGCCGGGTACTGCCGGGCTGGTGGATCATTCCGGACGCCGCGCTGACCCTGCCGTTCCTGCTGCTCTTCCGGCTGACCTGCTACTACTACCGCAAGGCGTACTACCGGTCGTTCTGGCTGTCGCCGCCGGCCTGCGCCGTGCCGGACGGGCACAAGACCTACACGGGTGAGACCAGGTTCCCGCTGATCGGCCAGAACCTGCACCGGTACGCCTTCTACGCCGCCGTGATCATCTCGGTCATCAACACCTGGGACGCGGTTCTCGCCTTCCACAGCCCCGAGGGCTTCGGTTTCGGACTCGGCAACGTGATCCTGCTCGGCAACGTGGTGATGCTGTGGGCGTACACGCTCTCCTGCCACTCCTGCCGACACATCGCCGGTGGCCGGTTGAAGCATTTCTCGAAGCACCCGGTCCGGTACCGGTTCTGGACGTTCGTCTCGAAGCTGAACGTCCGGCACATGCAGCTCGCCTGGATCACGCTGGGCACTCTCGCGCTGACCGACTTCTACGTCATGGCGCTCTCCCTCAACTGGTTCGACGACCTGCGGTTCATCAACTAAAGGGCCTCTGACATGACTACCCGAATCGAACGACACCACTACGACGTCGTGGTCATCGGTGCCGGCGGCGCCGGCCTGCGCGCGGCGATCGAGGCCCGGCTCGCCGGGAAGCGGACCGCGATCATCTCCAAGTCGCTGTTCGGCAAGGCCCACACGGTGATGGCCGAGGGTGGCGCCGCCGCCGCGATGGGGAACGTGAACTCCCGCGACAACTGGCAGGTGCACTTCCGGGACACCATGCGGGGCGGCAAGTTCCTCAACAACTTCCGGATGGCCGAGCTGCACGCCAAGGAGTCGCCGCAGCGGATCTGGGAGCTGGAGACGTACGGTGCGCTCTTCGACCGCACCAAGGACGGGAAGATCTCGCAGCGCAACTTCGGTGGCCACGAGTACCCCCGACTGGCGCACGTCGGTGACCGGACCGGCCTGGAACTGATCCGTACCCTGCAGCAGAAGATCGTCTCGCTGCAGCAGGAGGACAAGAAGCAGCACGGCGACTACGAGGCCCGGATCAAGGTCTTCGCCGAGACCACCATCACCGAGCTGCTGCTGGACGGTGACCGGATCGCCGGCGCGTTCGGCTACTACCGGGAGTCCGGCGAGTTCGTGCTCTTCGAGGCGCCGGCGGTGGTGCTGGCGACCGGCGGTGTCGGCCGGTCGTACAAGGTCACCTCGAACTCCTGGGAGTACACCGGCGACGGCCACGCGCTGGCCCTGCGGGCCGGCGCCACGCTGATCAACATGGAGTTCCTGCAGTTCCACCCGACCGGCATGGTCTGGCCGCCCTCGGTGAAGGGCATCCTGGTCACCGAGTCGGTCCGGGGTGACGGCGGCGTGCTGCGCAACTCCGAGGGCAAGCGGTTCATGTTCGACTACGTCCCGGACGTCTTCCGCAAGCAGTACGCGGAGACCGAGGAGGAGGCGGACCGCTGGTACACCGACCCGGACAACAACCGGCGCCCGCCGGAGCTGCTTCCCCGTGACGAGGTGGCCCGGGCGATCAACGCCGAGGTCAAGGCCGGTCGGGGCAGCGCGGCCGGCGGCGTCTACCTGGACATCGCCAGCCGACTGCCGGCCGAGGAGATCCGGCGTCGCCTGCCGTCGATGTACCACCAGTTCAAGGAGCTGGCCGACGTCGACATCACCAAGCAGCCGATGGAGGTCGGCCCGACCTGCCACTACGTGATGGGTGGCGTGGAGGTCGAGCCGGACAGCGGCGCGGCGCACGGGCACGTGCAGGGACTCTTCGCCGCCGGTGAGGTCTCCGGCGGTATGCACGGCTCCAACCGGCTCGGTGGCAACTCCCTCTCCGACCTGCTGGTCTTCGGCAAGCGTGCCGGTGAGCACGCGGCGTCGTACGCCGAGGGGCTGAGCGGGCGTCCGAAGGTGGCGGCGGCCGACGTCGAGGTCGCGGTGGACCGGGCGCTGGCGCCGCTGGAGCGTACCGGCGGTGAGAGCCCGTACAAGTTGCAGCAGGATCTCCAGGCGGTGATGGGCGACCTGGTCGGCATCATCCGGCGCAAGGGTGAGCTGGAGGACGCCCTGGTCCGGCTCGCCGAGCTGCGCGACCGGGTGACCCGGGTCAGCGTCACCGGCGGGCGCCGGTACAACCCGGGCTGGCACCTCGCCCTCGACCTGCGCAACATGCTGGTCGTCTCGGAGTGCACCGCGAAGGCGGCGCTGGAGCGCGAGGAGTCGCGGGGCGGGCACACCCGGGAGGACTTCCCGACGATGGCGCCGACGTGGCGCACCGTCAACCTGGTCTGCTCGCTCGACGGCGACAAGGTACGGCTGGAGCACAAGCCGCTGCCGAAGATGCGCAGGGAGCTGATCCAGCTCTTCGACCGCACCGAGCTGGCCAAGTACCTGACCGAGGAGGAGCTGGCGGAGTTCGACGCCCTCTCCGCAGAGGCGCACGCTGAGGAGGCGGCCAAGTAATGGGCACCCAGGACGCGCCGGCCAAGGCCGGCACCACCCGGCACTTCCGGGTCTGGCGGGGCGACGAGACCGGCGGGGACCTGACCGACTACCAGGTGCAGGTCAACGAGGGTGAGGTCGTCCTCGACGTCATCCACCGGCTGCAGGCGACCGAGGCGCCCGACCTGGCCTGCCGGTGGAACTGCAAGGCCGGCAAGTGCGGCTCCTGCTCGATGGAGATCAACGGCATGCCCCGGCTGGGCTGCATGACCCGGATGTCGACGTTCGACGAGGCCGAGACCGTGACGATCACCCCGTTGCGGACGTTCCCCGTCATCCGGGACCTGGTCACCGACGTCTCGTTCAACTACGAGAAGGCCCGGGAGACCCCGGCGTTCGCGCCGCCGACCGACCTGGCGCCGGGCGAGTACCGGATGCAGCAGCTCGACGTCGAGCGGTCGCAGGAGTTCCGGAAGTGCATCGAGTGCTTCCTGTGCCAGAACACCTGCCACGTGGTCCGGGACCACGAGGAGAACAAGCCGGCGTTCTCCGGCCCGCGCTACTTCATCCGGGCGGCCGAGCTGGACATGCACCCGCTCGACACCAAGACCGACCGCAAGGAGTACGCGCAGGCGTCGCAGGGCCTCGGCTACTGCAACATCACCAAGTGCTGCACCGAGGTCTGCCCCGAGCACATCAAGATCACTGACAACGCGATCATCCCTATGAAGGAACGCGTCGTCGACCGGCGGTACGATCCTCTTGTGTGGCTGGGCAGCAAGATCTTCCGACGTGGGCAGAGCGAGGTCGAACAGACCCCGCATGATCCCGACCAAATCAACGCGGCGCACTCGCACGCCGGGGGCTCGCACGGGGCGACGGCTGAGGCCGAGGCCGAGCGGGGCGTGCACTGGGGCCGTCAGGTGCCGCAGCCGCAGGCTCCGGCGGTGGACTCCCGGGGTCGACTCCCGATCAGCGAGTTCACCTTCGACAAGCCGGCCGCGCCGTCGCCGTTCGGTGACGACGTGACGTTCCCGATCCCGGCTCAGGATCTGAACTACGCACATCCGAAGCAGCCGGAGCAGAAGGACTGATTCCGCTCGCGGAGTGCGAGGGCTGCCGGCGTCGCCGCTGGCAGCCCTCGCGCGCTCTGCGGCGCCTCCCGCCGACGCCCGGGCCGGCGACAGCGGCCGAAGCGCGTCAGGCCGTCCCGGCGGCGAGCACCGGACGCAGGGCCGCGACGATCGGTACGTCCGCCGGCAGCCACGGCACGCTGTCCAGCTCCTCCGGACGAAGCCAGCGCAGCTCGGCGTGCTCCAGCGGCTGGGGCTGGTCATCCCCGACGAGCCGGGCCAGGTACACCCGGAGCACCGAGCGGCCGTGGCCCATCGGCACGTCCCGGCCGAGCCGGTCACCGACCTCCACCCGTACGCCGAGTTCCTCGGCGCACTCCCGGATCAGCGCGGCGACCTCGGACTCACCGGGCTCGACCTTGCCACCGGGGAACTCCCAGCGGCCGGCCGTCTCCGGCGGGCTGGACCGGGCGCAGCCGAGCACCCGCCCAGCCGCGATGATCGCCGCCCCCACCACGACCCTGGGTCCGGGCCTGCCCCGCCCGGCGAATCCCCCGTCCGGCGCGGGAGGGCCGACTCCACTCACCCGTTCGTTACGCACGAGCATCCAGCGTGCCAGATCAATCGGGAATTCGGGTAACGGAGCCGTCCCCACGGTCAATAGAACACGGAAGGGTGGACGTGGACACACCAGCCGCTCAGCGACAGACTAAGGAACACCGACCGAGACACGGGATGGCGACGATTTGGCCACAAGCCGGCAACGACGCCTGGGAGGTATGGCGATGCGTGCTCTGTGGGGTGGCCGGATGGACCGTGACTACCTGAGCGATGCGCTCACCTTACTGGGCGACTGGACCCGTGAGGGTCAGCAGATCAAACGGACCCTCGTACTCGACGACACGCAGCACGCGGCGCTGACCGAGCGACTGAAGATCATCGCGGACGCCCTGCACCTGCGCCCCGAGATCCGTCGCCTGGACGGGCACACCCAGATCAGGATCGGTTCCCGGGACGCCGAGAGCCTCACCGAGAGCCAGGTCACCCTCGCCGCCCGCATCGAGGACGTCTACCGCGCCGTGACCAGCAGCAACTGATCGACCCGCGACGCGACGATGATCCGGGTGGCGCGGCCTGCCTAGCCTGGGGTCATGACCAACATCGCCTACGACCGTCGGGAACAGCTCCAGCAGATCCAGAGCGGGCTGCTCGACGGAGAGCAGGTCATCGCCGTCTACGACGCGATCGGCGCGGGCACCGGTTTCATCGGCCTGACCGACCGACGCGTGATCATCCAGGACAAGTCGTTCATCGGCAAGAAGTACGCGATCACCAGCATCCCGTACGCGAAGATCACCAGTGTCAGCGTGGTCAGCAACAAGTCCTGGGGTGGGTCGTTCTTCTCCACCGGCGCCATCGCGATCCACGTCGGCACCCACACGTACGAGGTGGAGTTCCGGGGCGACAAGAAGAGCCATCACGTCCACAACGTGATCCTGCACTACATCTCGTGACCGCCGGGCCGGTCAGGCCAGCATGCGTCCGAGGAACGGCATCAGCACCCCCAGGAACGGGTTGACCGGGTTCAGGGCCGGGGCGAGGTACGGGTCCAGGACCGGCGGTCCCGGCGACCGCCGGTGGCCGTGACGCAGCGCGGGCAGATGTGCCGCACCTGGTCAGCGTCGGTCAGCACGTCGGTCGACACGTAGTCGAACCGGACGTGCGGGAAGCGCCGCAGCCCGGTCCTGCTCAGCGGCAGCCCGCAGACCGTCTGGTTCTGCCCCGGCTGCCAGGCGTGCACCTCGCCGCCCGGCTGCCGTACGCCGGCATCGTCCTGCCACTGGCTGGAGGCCGCCACCGCGGCTCGGCTCATCGCCGCCGCCACCGCGCCGGGAACCGGCCGACGTCACCCCTGGTCGCGGTCGCCACCGGCCCGCTCACCGATCTGGGACTCGGCGAAGCCCTCGGCCCTGGCGTCCCCGGCGGGGCCGTCGGGCCGACCCGGCGAACGCTGGTTCGCCTTCTTCTCCGCCGAGGTCAGCGGTGCACCGCTCCGCTCTTCCGCCGCACCTCGCTGACCCTGCCGCCGCTTACCGGAAGCCTTGCCCATCACGCACCCCTCCGTCCGGCCGCGTCCGCCCGGTCCCGGCCTGCCGGCCGGGCCGGCCATGTCGGATCCGCGTCCGCCGCTGGTCCTGTCCGAGTAGCTGCGCTACCCGTCCGGGCCGCGGTCAAACGGCGGGCGGCGGAAGCGGCTGGACGGGGCAGCGGTTCACGGTTCCCGTGAAGCCCGCCGAGCACGACCGGGGAGAGGGCGTGACAGCGCTCCACACCCCGGCACGGCCGAGCCCTCGGCGATCAGCCGGGGGCTTCGTCGCCCCTGCGGGTCGGGTGGTCGGGACGGGCCCGGGCAGGTCGTCGGCCGCTGCTCATCCGGGTACGCTCTGGCCGCCTGCCGCGTTGTGCTTCGCCACCAGGTTCGGAAGTTCGTCCAGCGAGTCGATGCGGAACAGGGACCGCTCGGACACGGCCGGGATGTCGAGGATGTACCCCCACGGACCGCGTCGGATCAGGCACGTCTTCACACCCGCCGCCAGGGCCGGGCGTACGTCGTTGTCGGGCCGGTCGCCGACGTAGAGGATCGAGGAGGGGTCGCCGCCGCCTTCGTGGATGACCCGCTCGAAGAAGGCCGATGACGGCTTCTCCACGCCCCAGGCGTCCGACGTGCCGATCACGTCCACGGGGAGGTCGAGAGCGCGGAGGATCGTCTCGGCATGAGCGGGCTGGTTGCCGGCCAGGCCCACGAACAGGCCCTGATCCTTCAAGGACGTCAGGCACGGTCGCGCGTCGGGGTAGAGATCCTCCTCGCCGAACGACTCCGGCTTGCCGGCGGCCGCCCGGCGCTCGCGCTCGACCGCGAGGTCGACACCGGGTCGGAAGACCCGGAACGGTTCCTGCCAGTCCAGACCCCGGGCGATCGCCGCACCGAAGACCGCCGAGAACGTGTGCCGGGGAACGCCGAACCAGTCCGCCCAGGTCTCGAACTCGCGGGACTCGTCGAGAATCGTCCCGCCGATGTCGAAGAAGACCGCCTTGATCACGTACGTTCCTCCGTCGCGGTCGCCTGGCAGTGGATCATAACGGCGATCACCCGGGATCCACTCATGATCACCGCTGGCCGGCGACGCCCGACCCGAACCACTGCCCGAGATACGCGCCGGGCGCAAAGAATGCGGCCCCCGCCCGAGCTGGCGGCGAGGGAGCGTCCTCAGCGCCGCCACAGGTAGGGCGTCGTGGTCGACACCTTCACCAGGCCGGACCGCTCCAGGATGGGGCGCGAGTACTCCGTCGAGTCGCTGTGCACCAGCGTCCTGCCGCCGGCCAGGGCCGCCCGGGCGCGGGCTGCCGTGAGCGCGCGATAGATGCCGCGCCCCCGCCACGGTTTCCGGACGGCACCGCCCCAGAGGCCGGCGAAGTCGCTGTCCGCCACCGGTTCGAGCCGGCCGGCCCCGATCATCCGGCCGTCGGCCTCCGCCACCCAGAGCTCCAGGTCCGTCCCGAGCCTGAGCCGCCGGAGAAGGCCGTCAGCCATCTCGCGAGCGGCGGCATCGCCGAACACCTCGCTCGACATCGCACTCATCGCCCGGACGTCCTGCTCCTCGGTCACCCGGCGCAGCGTGACCCCGGTCGGAAGCGGCACATCCGCCACCAGGGCGGAGATCTCCCCGACCATGACCGATTCCGGGTCGCCCGGAAGGAACCCGTTCCGGACCAGGGCCTCGTGCAGGCCGGGAGCGGGGTCGTGGCCTCGGGTCTTCCATTCCACCTCGACGATCGCCGGATCGGACCGGTAATGGTCGAGGGCCTCCGGAACCAGCCGGTCGACGGCGTCCGCGTCCGGATCACCGAGGTACGGATAGGTGATGAAGCCCCGCCCGCCCTCGAAGGTGGCCAGCCGCAAGGGACCGAGCCGGGCGACCGACATCGCGCCCGCCGTCTCTGCCTCGGTGCGTAGTTGCTCGTCGTAGAGCCGGAGGAGGTGCGCTGTGTCCTTCATCGCCGCCCAGGCTGCCGACGAAGCGATCCACAGGCAATCGATTTAGCGGCTACGGACCCGGAACTACACGTTGAAGCGGAACTCGACCACGTCGCCGTCCTGCATGACGTAGTCCTTGCCCTCGATCCGCACCTTGCCGGCCGCCTTGGCGGCGGCCATCGAACCGGCCGCGGTCAGGTCGTCGAACGAGACCACCTCGGCCTTGATGAACCCGCGCTGGAAGTCCGAGTGGATCACACCGGCGGCCTCCGGGGCGGTCGCCCCGACCGGAATGGTCCAGGCCCGCGTCTCCTTCGGCCCCGCCGTCAGGTACGTCTGCAGCCCGAGGGTACGGAAGCCGACCCGGATCAACTGGTCCAGGCCGGGCTCGGACTGGCCGATCGACTCCAGCAGCTCCCGGGCCTCGTCCTCGGGGAGGTCGGTCAGCTCGGACTCGACCTTCGCGTCCATGAAGATCGCCTCGGCGGGGGCGACGAGTGCCCGGAGTTCGTCCAGCAGCTCGGCGTTGGCCAGCTCGCCCTCGTCGACGTTGAAGACGTACAGGAACGGCTTGGTGGTGAGCAGGTGCAGTTCACGCAGCTCGGCCACCTCGATGCCGGCGTTGGCCGCGCCCGCGTACAGGGTGACCCCGGTGTCGAGCAGCTCGGCGGCCTTCTTGGCGGCGGTGACGACGGCGTTGCGGTCCTTGCGGACCTTCGCCTCCTTCTCCAGCCGGGGCAGCGCCTTCTCGATGGTCTGCAGGTCGGCGAGGATCAGCTCGGTGTTGATCGTCTCGATGTCGTCACCCGGCGAGACCTTGCCGTCGACGTGCACCACGTTCGGGTCGGAGAAGACCCGGACCACCTGGCAGATCGCGGCGGCGTCCCGGATGTTGGCCAGGAACGCGTTGCCGCGCCCCTGCCCCTTCGAGGCGCCCCGGACCAGGCCGGCGATGTCGACGAACGACACCGGTGCCGGAATGATCTTCTGTGAGCTGTGGATCTCCGCGAGCCTGGCCAGCCGGTCGTCCGGCAGCCCGACCACCCCGACGTTGGGCTCGATGGTGGCGAACGGGTAGTTCGCGGCCAGTACGTCGTTCTTGGTCAGCGCGTTGAAGAGCGTGCTCTTGCCGACGTTGGGCAGGCCGACGATGCCGATGGTTAGGCTCACGGGCGGCCAGTCTACTGGTCAGGCGAGCGGCACCGCGCCGACGTCCGCCCCGCGATCAGGCCCAGGTCCGAAATCCGCCAGTCATCCCGGCCACCGCGCGGCACCATCGAGGGCGTGGAGTGGGATTTCGAGCGGTGCTACCGGGCGGTCGACAGCCGCGACCCCCGGTTCGACGGATGGTTCTACACCGGCGTGCTCAGTACCGGGATCTACTGCCGGCCGTCCTGTCCGGCGGTGACACCGAAGCGGCAGAATGTCCGGTTCTACCCGTCGTCGGCCGCCGCCCAACGGGCCGGCCTGCGCGCCTGCCGGCGGTGCCGGCCCGACGCCGCGCCGGGATCACCGGACTGGAACGCCCGGGCCGACGTGGTCGGGCGGGCGATGCGGCTGATCGGCGACGGGGTGGTGGACCGGGAGGGGGTGCCCGGGCTGGCCGGTCGACTCGGCTACACCGAACGGCACCTGCACCGGATGCTCATGGCGGAGGTCGGCGCCGGGCCGCTGGCGTTGGCCCGGGCACAGCGGGCACAGACCGCCCGGATCCTGATCGAGACGACCGGCCTCGGCCTGGCCGAGATCGCCTTCGCCGCCGGTTTCGGCAGCGTACGGCAGTTCAACGACACGATCCGCGAGGTGTACGCGGTGCCGCCGTCCGAGCTGCGGTCCGGCCGGCCCGCCCGACGCGGCGGTACGCCGGGCCCGGCACCTTCCGGCACCGTCGGTTCGATCAACCTCCGCCTGGCGTACCGGCCGCCGCTACACGCCGACGCCCTGCTGGACTTCTTCGCCCACCGGGCCGTACCCGGGGTGGAGGAGGTGACCGGCGGGACGTACCGCCGTGGGTTGCGACTTCCGCACGGCACGGCCACGGTCGCGCTGACCCCGCTGCCCGGGCACGTCGCGGCGGAGTTGCGACTGGCCGACGTCCGGGACCTCGCCCCGGCGGTGGCCCGCTGCCGCCGGCTGCTCGACCTCGACGCCGACCCGGAGGCGGTGGACGAGGTGCTGGGTGCCGATCCGGTGCTCGCCGAGGCGGTGGCGAAGGAGCCCGGGATCCGGGTGCCCCGGGCGGTCGACGGGTTCGAGACGGCGGTCCGGGCGATCGTCGGCCAGCAGATCTCGGTCGCCGGTGCGCGTACCACCCTGGCCCGGCTGGTCGCCGCCGCGTCACCCGGGGCGGCCGGCGACGACGTGTCGTCCCTGCCGGCCGGCCAGGACGTGGCGGCGGACCGGGTGGCGTCCGCCGGACAGCCGTCGGCGCGGGGCCTGCGGCCGTTCCCGTCCGCGGCGCAGGTGCTGGACCTGCCGGATTCCGCGTTCGGCATGCCGGCCAGCCGGCGGGCGACCATCCGGGCCGTGGCCGAGGCGGTCGCCGCCGGGGACCTCGACCTCGACCCGGGCGCCGACCGGGCCGAACTGGTGCACCGGATGGTCGCGCTGCCCGGAATCGGGCCGTGGACCGCCGGCTACGTCGCACTCCGTGGCCTCGGCGACCCCGACACCTTCCTTTCCACCGATCTCGGGGTACGCCACGGCGCCGCCGTACTCGGCCTCCCCGACAATCCGAAGACCCTCGACGCGTACGCCGACAGGTGGCGCCCCTGGCGCTCGTACGCGGTGATCAGACTCTGGAGAGCACAGTGAACGACATGTACGGCAGCACGATCGGAACCCCGGCCGGCCCGTTGACGATCCTGGCCGACCCGGACGGGGTGGTGTACGCCGCCGGCTTCCGGACCGACGTCGAGGAGCTGCTCGGACGGGTGCATCCCCGACTGCGGGGACCGGTGCGGGCCCGGGGCGACCTCGGCCCGGTCACCGCCGCCGTCCGGTCCTATCTGGACTGTGACCTGACCGCGCTCGACGAGGTGCCGGTCCGGCAGCACACCGACGGCGCGTTCATGGCCCACGCCTGGCAGACGTTGCGTCAGGTCAAGCCGGGCGGGCCGGTCACGTACACCGGTTTCGCCGAACTGGCCGGCCGGCCCCGGGCGGTCCGGGCCGCGGCGGCGGCCTGCGCCCGCAACGCCGTCGCGCTCTTCGTCCCCTGCCACCGGGTGCTCCGCACCGACGGCGGGCTCGGCGGCTACCGGTGGGGCCTGCCGGTCAAGACCTGGCTGCTCGACCACGAACGGGGCTTGACCGGTGACACCCGGTCGCCCCGGTCCATGGTGGAAGCGGCGGGCAGGTGACAGCAACATGACTGAACCGGTACGGATGTTTACCGTTACCGTCGGGGAATGGCCCCGGATCGTGACGACGAGCCCCGGGGACCGGCACCCCGGCAACCGCGCCCGGCACCCACCCACCTGCTCCGCAACCTCTGGCGGCTGCGCCGCTACCTGCGCCCGTACCGGGGCCAACTCGGCTGGCTGCTGATCGCGGCGTTCGGGGCGACCGGGGCGGGGATCGCCGTACCGCTGGTGATCCGGCAGGTGGTGGACGGGCCGATCGCCCACCGCGACCCCGCCGGGGTGCTCCAGCTCGGCCTGCTCGCCCTGCTGCTCGGGCTGGTCGAGGCGTTCCTGATCTTCATACGCAGGTGGGCCCAGTCGTCCTCGGCCGTCGGCATGGAAACCACCATCCGGGACGACCTCTACGCCCACCTGCAACGGCTGCACATCGGCTTCCACGACCGCTGGCAGTCCGGCCAACTGCTCTCCCGGGTCACCAGCGACCTCTCGGTGATCCGCCGGTTCCTCTCCTTCGGGCTGCTCTTCCTCGTCGTCAACACCACCACCTACCTCACGGTGGTGGTACTGCTGATCACCCTGCACACCGGACTCGGCCTGCTGGTCGCCGCCGGCGCCGTACCTCTCTTCCTGGCCAGCCGGCGGTTCACCCGGGCCTACCTGGTGGCGGCCCGTCGGCTCCAGGACGAACAGGGCGACCTGGCCACCCTGATCGAGGAGTCCGCACAGGGGCTGCGCACCGTCAAGGCGTTCGGACGGCGGCCGGAGATGGTGGGCCGGTTCGCCACCGGCACCCGGCAACTGCACGACACCGCGACCGGCAAGGGCCGCCTGCTGGCCCGCACCTCGGCCCAGTTCGACCTGCTGCCCAACCTCACCCTCGGCGCGGTACTGGTCGCCGGTGCCGTCGCGGTGGCACACGGCGCGCTCACCATCGGCGAACTGGTCGCCTTCGTGACGCTGCAACTCATGCTGATCTGGCCGATCGAGTCGCTGGCCTGGATCATCGCCAACGCCCAGGAGGCGATCACCGCCGCCGACCGGATCCACGAGGTGCTCGACACCCGGCCCACGGTCGTCGACCGGCCGCACGCGGTAGCCCTGCCCGCACCCGGGCCCACCGACACCGGCGGAACGCTCCGGTTCGACGGAGTGCGGTTCAACTACCCGACCGGCCCGGCCGTGCTGCGCGGGATCGACCTGACCGTCGAACCCGGCGAAACGCTGGCCATCGTCGGCGCCACCGGCTGCGGCAAGACCACCCTGCTCTCCCTGGTCCCCCGGCTCTACGACGTCACGGCCGGACGGATCACCCTCGACGGGCGGGACGTACGGGACATCCGGCTCGACTCGCTGCGACAACGGGTCGGGGTCGCCTTCGAGGAGGCCACCCTCTTCTCGATGTCCGTCCGGGAGAACCTCACCCTCGGGCGGCCCGAGGCCAACGAGGACGAGGTCCGGGCCGCCCTCGCGGTGGCGCAGGCCGACTTCGCGTACGACCTGCCGTGGGGGCTCGCCACCCGGATCGGCGAGCAGGGGCTGTCCCTCTCCGGCGGGCAGCGGCAGCGGCTGGCCCTGGCCCGTGCCGTCCTCGGCCAACCCCGGGTACTGGTCCTCGACGACCCGCTCTCCGCACTCGACGTACACACCGAGGCGCTGGTGGAGGCGGCGTTGGACCGGGTACTGCGGAACACCACCGCACTGTTGGTCGTGCACCGGCCGTCGACCGTGGCACTCGCCGACCGGGTCGCGCTGCTGGCCGACGGCCGGATCACCGCCGTCGGTACGCACAGCGAACTGCTCGGCACCGTACCGGCGTACCGGGCGGTGCTCTCCGCCACCGGGGACGCCGACGAACTCGGGCTGGTGCGGTCGTGACACCGCCCGTACCCGCCGGCGGACCGGTCGGCACCGGGGGTCACACCCGACCGACGGGCGAGGCCGGAAACGGCGCCGGACCGACGGGCGAGGCCGGAAACGGCGCCGGACCGACGGGCGAGGTCGGTGGCGGGGTGACCGGGTGGCGGGGCATCGCGGCCGACCCGGCAGCGGACCGCACCACCGCCGAGAGCGACACCGCGCAGGACATCAACCGGCTCCGGGCCCGCAGCCGGGTCCTGCTCCGCTCACTGATCCGACCACACCGGCGGCTCATCGGCGTCGCCGTCGCCCTGCTGCTGGTACAGAACGCGGCCGGGATGGCCGGGCCGTACCTGGTGATGGTCGGCATCGACCGGGCCATCGGGCCACTGCGGGCCGGCGACCCGGGACCACTGGTCGCGGTCGCCACCGCGTTCGGGCTCGCCGCGCTCACCGAGTACGCCGGCAAACGCGGCTTCCTCACCCTCTCCACCCGGATCGGCCAGGCCATCCTGCTCGACCTGCGCCGCCGGGTGTACGACCACTTCCTGCGGCTGTCGATCAGCTTCCACGAGCGGTACACCTCGGGCCGGCTGGTGGCCCGGCTCACCAGCGACATGGACTCGATCGCCGAACTGGTCGACGGCGGCATAGACGATCTTGTCCTCGCCGGGCTCTCCATCGTGTCGGTCGCCGGCATCCTGCTCTGGCTGGACCCGCCGCTGGCCGCGGCCACCCTGCTGGCGTTCCCGTTCCTGCTCTGGCTCTCCCGCTGGTTCGCCCGCGCCTCCGCCCAGGCGTACCGGCAGACCCGGGAGGCGGTGGCGTTGGTGATCGTCCACTTCGTCGAGTCGCTCGGCGGGATCCGGGCCGTGCAGGCGTTCCGCCGCGAGCCCCGCAACCAGCAGATCTTCACCGCCGTGAACGACGACTACCGTCGGGCCAACCTGCGGGCGTTCCGGCTGATCGCGATCTACAGCCCGGCGATCAAGGTGATCGGCAACGTGACGATCGCGGTGGTGCTGACGTACGGCGGTACGCGGGTGCTGGACGGCGGGATGGAGATCGGGGTGCTCGCCGCGTTCCTGCTCTACCTGCGACGGTTCTTCGAGCCGATGCAGGAGCTGAGCCAGTTCTACAACGCCCTGCAGTCCGCCACCGCCGCGCTGGAAAAGCTGGCCGGGGTGCTCGACGAGCGGCCCGGTGTGCCGGAGCCTGCGCACCCCCGGCCGCTGCCGACCGCCGCGCCGCGCGGCGCGGTCGAGTTCCGGACGGTCGCCTTCGGCTACCGGCCGGAGACCACGATCCTGCCGGAGCTGACCCTGACCATCCCGGCCGGGCAGACCGTGGCACTGGTCGGGGCGACCGGGGCCGGCAAGTCGACGGTGGCCAAGCTGATCGCCCGGTTCTACGACCCGACCCGGGGCGTGGTCAGCCTGGACGGCGTCGACCTGCGCGACGTCGCCGACGACGACCTGCGCCGGGCGGTGGTGATGGTGACCCAGGAGAACCATCTCTTCGCGGGTTCGATCGCCGACAACATCCGGTTCGGCCGGCCGACCGCGACGGACGCCGAGGTGATGGCCGCGGCCGCCGCCATCGGCGCGCACGACTTCGTCGCCGCACTCCCCGACGGCTACCACACCGACGTGCACCGGCGCGGCGGCCGGCTCTCCGCCGGGCAGCGTCAGCTCGTCGCGTTCGCCCGGGCGTTCCTCGCCGACCCGGCCGTGCTGATCCTGGACGAGGCGACCTCGTCGCTGGACATCCCGAGCGAGCGGCTGGTGCAGCGGGCACTGCGGACGATCCTGGCCGACCGGACCGCGATCGTGATCGCGCACCGGCTCTCCACCGTCGAGATCGCCGACCGGGTGCTGGTCCTGGATGGCGGCCGGGTGGTCGAGGACGGTCCGCCCGGCGGCCTGGTGACCCGGGGCGGGCGCTATGCGGCCCTGCATCAGCAGTGGCGGAACTCTCTGATCTGACCGTCGGCACACGAGGCCCGGCTTGCCGCGCGTTGCTACAGTCTTGCCGACCTTGCGACCGGGAAGGACGGCGGTGACGAGGGCTTTCCGGGACGACCTGTCGCAACTGCTCAAGGCGCGGCTGCCGATCCTCTACATCGAGTCGTACGAGGAGTCGCGGGTCGTCGCCGAGGTGACCGCGGTGGCCCGCGACGGCACGCGGGTGCGTACGCCCCGGGCGGTGTGGACGTGGTCGCTGACCCAGGGGCTCGTCCAGCCGGACGGTGTTCCCCGACGGGGCACCACCGAGCCGGACGCCGCGCTCAGCGCCGTGCTCCGGCTCGACGAGCCCAGCGTGGTGATCCTCCACGACCTGCATCCGGTGCTCGGCGGCGACGGCCGTCCCGGCGATCCGCAGGTGATCCGCCGGCTGCGTGACGTGGCGGCGGCGTTCAAGTCCGGTCCGGTACCCCGGACCCTGGTGCTGGTCTCGCCGCTGCTGCGGATCCCCGCCGAACTGGACCGGGACGTGACGATCCTCGACTTCCCGCTGCCCGCCGAGGCGGAGATCCGGCGGGTCCTCGACGGCCTCATCGCGGCGAACTCGACGAGCGGCCGGATCCAGATCCGGCTCGACCCGGTGGAGCGGGAACGGTTCGCCAAGGCTGCCTTGGGGCTGACCCTGCACGAGGCGGAGAACGCCTTCGCCCGCGCGATCGTCAACGACGGCGCGCTCGACATCCACGACCTGGCGGTGGTGCACGAGGAGAAGCGGCAGGCGGTACGGAAGTCGGGCCTGCTGGAGGTGGTGGACACCGCCATTCACCTGGCCGACGTCGGCGGCCTGGAGAATCTCAAACGGTGGTTGGCCAAGCGGGACGGCTCCTGGCTGGCGGCGGCCGCCGAGTACGGCCTGCCCGCCCCGCGCGGTGTCCTGATCACCGGTGTTCCCGGCTGCGGCAAGTCGCTGACCGCCAAGGCGGTCGCCGCGGCCTGGGAACTGCCGCTGATCCGCTTCGACATCGGCCGGGTCTTCTCCGGGCTGGTCGGCTCCAGCGAGCAGAACCTGCGGACGGCGATCCGGACGGCCGAGGCGACGTCACCGTGTGTGCTCTGGGTGGACGAGATCGAGAAGGGGCTGGCGCCGGACACCGGCGGCGACTCCGGCACCTCGTCCCGGGTCTTCGGCACCTTCCTCACCTGGATGCAGGAGAAGAGGCGGCCGGTGTTCGTCATCGCCACCGCGAACGACATCGGCCGGCTGCCACCGGAACTGCTCCGCAAGGGACGCTTCGACGAGATCTTCTTCGTCGACCTGCCGACCCAGGTCGAACGCCGGTCGATCTGGACCGTCCACCTGACCCGCCGGCTGCGCAACCCGGCCGTCGCCGGCGGGCTCGTCCTGGACGACAGCCTGCTCACCGAGTTGTGCGCGCTGACCGAGGGCTACTCGGGGGCGGAGATCGAACAGGCGGTGATCGGCGGCCTCTTCGAGGCGTTCTCGGCACGCCGGCCGCTGCACCGCGACGACCTGGTCCGGGCGGTCGCCACCATGGTCCCGCTCAGCGTCACCCAGGCGGAGCGGATCGGGACGCTCCGGGCCTGGGCCGCGACCCGGGCCGTCGCCGCCACCGCCGCCGAGGACTGGGACCTGGGCGGCGGCCCCGCTCCCGGCCAGCCGGGCCCGGACAGCCTCCCGCCCCACGCGGCCGGAGGCCGTGTGGTCGAGTACTGACGTCGGCCCGTCGTCTTCGCGTACCGACGCCACCCCGTTGTCGACAATCGAAAGGAGGCACCGATGAGCATCTCGTTGCTCCTCATTCCGCTGGCCGTCGCCGCCGCCACGGCCGCGACCGGCCTGGCGTCCGGTCAGGACGAGGATGGTCAGGTCGTCTGTCAGGTGCAGACCCGGATGCGGGACGAGAACCTGCTCTCCGTCGCGCTCCGGGAGACCGGTGCGCTGGTCACCGCCGACAACGGTCAGCTCAACGCGACCTGGGACGGCGTCCACGCGGCGTTCCGGCGCGGCACGGACGGCATCTGGGCGGCCCACTTCACCGGCGACGTCGACGAACGACGCGCGGTCGAGATCGTCCACGCCCTCGACGCCGGGTACGGGCGGCAGGTGCAGCGGGCCGTACTCGACCGGCTGCACGAGCGCGCCCCGGCCGCCGGGCTGCGACTGGAGTCGGAGAGCGCGACCGAGGACAACGCGGTACGGCTGGTGTTCACGGTCGCCGGACGGGAGCGGTCGGCATGACGGACCGACGCCGGATCGTGGTGACCGTCGCGGCCGACGGTACGGTCAGCGCCGAGACGAAGGGGATCCTCGGCGCGGACTGCCTCGACTACATCGCCGTGCTGGAGGAGCTGCTCGACGCGCGGGTCGTGCAGAGCGCCTACACCGCCGACCACGACCGGACCACGACGTACGTGTCGGATCGGCAGGAGTTGCGCGATGTCGACCGGGCCTGACGGCGGTTGGCAGCCTGGCGCATATTCGGGTCCAGGTCCGGCCCGGAGTTTCGGCTGGCGGCTGCGGCACAGCCTGTGGCTGATCCTGCCCATCTTCGGGTTCGGCTGCCTGGGTGGGCTCGGTTTCATCTACGTGGGGCTACGGGCCCGGCGCCGCGCCTGGTGGATCTCCGGCATCGTCTACCTGGTCGTCGGTTGGTCCAGCTTCCTGGTGGTCGGCACGACCCCGGAGGAGAGCGCCCTGTCGGACTGGATGGTGGGCCTCCTGCTCGCGGCGTACGTCGCGAGCCTGGTCCAGGCCGGGCTGGTCAACGCCGGCTGGCTGCGTTGGCGGGCCAGCTGGGTACCCGGGTACGCCCGGTCGGCGATGGCGCCCCCGCCGGGTTATCCCGGGGCCGTCGCACCGGGAGTCGGCTACCCCGGACAGCCCTACCCCGGACAGCCCTACCCCGGACAGGCGTACCCCGGGCAGCCGTATCCACCGCAGCAGTCCGGACCGGTCTACCCGGGACAGCCCTACCCGGTGGCGGGCCAGCCGCCGGCACCGTCGGGCCTGCCCGAGGTGGCGCCCGCCCCGGCCGTCGACCCGTGGGCCGCGCCGCGCCCGTGGCCGCTACCGGCCGACCTGACCCCGCCCGCCGGCGGGTACTACGGGACCGGGCCGGTCGCCACAGCCGGTACACAGTCCGGTGAGGCGTCGTCCGGGGCGTACCTGGGGCAGCCCGGCACCGGCCGTTTCCCGGACCGCCCGCTGAACGTCAACACCGCGTCCTACGAGCAGTTCGTGGCGCTGCCGGGGGTCACGCCCGCACACGCCCGGCGGATCGTCGCCGAACGCCGGACGCGCGGCGGCTTCGGCGGCCTCCCGGAGTTCGCCGCGGTCGCCGACCTGGCGCCGCACGAGTTCGCCCGGCTGCGCGACCACCTGGTCTGCCCCCCGGCGACGGGACCGACCGACGTCGCCGGGACGGCGGCGACCGACGACGGATGGCGGCCACCGCCGCAGGGTCGCGTCCTCGATGTCTGACTCCGCGCCCCGGATGCCGGCGACGGGCGGCGACCCCGATGTGGTGTCGGTGGCCCGGTTCCTCGCCTCGACGCGGGCCGAGGGGCCGGGCGAGCGGACGGCGGTCTGGGTCCAGGGCTGCACGATCCACTGCCCTGGCTGCTTCAACCCGCACATGTGGAGCTTCCGGGGCGGCGCACCCGTCGGTGCGGCCGATCTGGTCGCCCGGATCCTGGACGCCGGGACCAGCGGGCTGACCCTGCTCGGCGGCGAACCGTTCGACCAGGCCACCGCCCTGGCCCGGGTCGCCGCCGGGGTCCGGGCCACCGGCCGGTCCGTGATGACCTTCACCGGCTACACCACCGACGAGCTGCGGCAGGCTGTCGACGCGGGCCGCGCCGACGTGGCCGGGCTGCTCGCGGAGACCGACCTGCTCGTCGCCGGCCCGTTCCGCGCCGACCAGCTGGACCGGGTACGCCCCTGGGTCGGCTCGACCAACCAGGAGTTCGTCCTGCTCACCGACCGGATCGCCGGTTCCGTGGCGGAGTTGACCGGCGACCCGGACCGGCTGGAGGTGACCGTCGACGCGGCCGGCGGGATCGCGGTCAACGGCTGGGCCGAGTTGGACGCGTTGGACGCCCTCCTCGACGGGCTCGGCGAACGGGTCCGGCACGCGCCCTCCTGATGTCGTACCCGACCGGCATGATCCGGGCCGGGTGGCGCACGGTGAGGGCCGGGGCTGCGGAGCCGAGGAGACAGGCGGCGTGACGGTACGGGTGCTGAGCCGACGCAGGTCGACGGCGGCGATCGAGGCGGCGGCGCCGGGCGCTCTGGTGCTCGACGTGACCTCACGCGGGCCGACGCCCTGGGTCCGGCTCAGTCCGTTCTATCCACACGGCGGCATCCCGGTGCCGCTGAGCCCCGGTGTGTACGCCGAGTCGGTCGAGGGCATCTGGCAGGCGCTGAAGGTCTTCGCCGACGCCGACGTCGACCCGGCACGACTGCGGATCACCGACATGAAGGGCCTGAAGCGGACGGTACGCCGGTACGGCGAGGTACGCGGGCACCGGGCCGGGCTGACCGGTGAGAGCCTGCTGACGTACGCCGAGGCGAGGCGCCGGCTCTACCTGCCGGCGTACCGGTGGGTGCTGGAGAACCCGGCCGCCGACCTGGTCGCAGAGCTGCGCCGGACCGTGGCCGAGCGGGACGTGGTGCTGCTCGACTACACCGTCAACGGTGACGTCGCCGACGAACGCAGTCCGCTGTCGCACGCCG
The DNA here is from genome assembly GCF_036422035.1 of Plantactinospora sonchi. Taxonomy (NCBI): domain Bacteria; kingdom Bacillati; phylum Actinomycetota; class Actinomycetes; order Micromonosporales; family Micromonosporaceae; genus Plantactinospora; species Plantactinospora sonchi. The sequence goes on along the minus strand of NZ_JAZGQK010000001.1, from coordinate 144,537 downwards.
CGCTGGTCCGTCGTTTTGTCCTCGACGACTGGCCGGCCGAAACAACCGGGCCGGGCTGACCGACCCGGCCGCGACTCACCGGCCCGGTCTGGTCGGCAGCGGGTGACAATCACCCCTCGGTCGCCGACTCCGCTCCCGTACCATCGGCGGATGACCGATACGGAGCGGTACCACCGCACCGGGGTCCCGGAACGGCCCAGCCTGGACGGCCTGGCCGAGAAGTGGGCGCCCCGCTGGCAGGAGGAGGGCACGTACGCGTTCGACCGGACCAAGACGGCCGTACCGGGTCGCGGCGTGGCGTCAGACACGCCGAGCCGGAACGGCCGCAGGGAGGATGTGTACTCGATCGACACCCCGCCGCCGACCGTATCGGGCGAACTGCACATGGGGCACGTCTTCTCGTACACGCACACCGATCTGGTGGCGCGGTTCCAGCGGATGCGCGGCCGGAACGTCTTCTATCCGATGGGCTGGGACGACAACGGGCTGCCGACGGAACGCCGGGTGCAGAACGTCTACGGCGTGAGGTGCGACCCGAGCCTGCCGTACGACCCGGCGTGGCAGCCGCCGCAGCGGCCGGTCAGCGAGGCGGCCCGGGCGAATCCGGTGGCGATCTCCCGACGCAACTTCGTCGAACTCTGTGCCGGGCTGACCGCCGAGGACGAGCAGGTGTTCGAGGCACTGTGGCGGCGGCTCGGCCTCTCGGTGGACTGGTCGTTGACGTACACCACGATCGGGCCGGTGGCCCGGGCCGCCGCGCAGCGGGCGTTCCTGCGCAACCTGGCCCGGGGTGAGGCGTACACCGCCGAGGCGCCGGCGCTCTGGGACGTCGGCTTCGGCACGGCGGTGGCCCAGGCCGAGCTGGAGGACCGGGAGCGCCAGGGGGCGTACCACCGGCTCCGGTTCGAGGTCGTGGCGTCGGGGCCGGGCAGCGCCGGTACCCCGCCCGCGCCGGGCCCCGGGCGCGACGACCGGTACGTGCACATCGAGACGACCCGGCCCGAACTGCTGCCGGCCTGCGTGGCGCTGGTCTGCCACCCGGACGACGAGCGGTACGCCGACCTGGTCGGCGGCACCGTCTCCACCCCACTGTTCGGGGTCGAGGTGACGGTGTACGCGCACCCGCTGGCCGACCCGGCCAAGGGCAGCGGCCTGGTGATGGTCTGCACGTTCGGCGACCTGACCGACGTGACCTGGTGGCGGGAGCTGCGACTGCCGACCCGGGTGGTGATCGGCCGGGACGGACGACTGCTCCCCGAGCCGCCCGCCGGAGTGGACCCGACCCCGTACGCCGAACTGGCCGGCCTGCCGGTCAACGCGGCCCGGCGGCGGATCGTGGAACTGCTGACCGCCTCCGGTGACCTGGTCGGCGAGTCGACCCCGGTGACCCACCAGGTCAAGTTCTACGAGAAGGGCGACCGCCCACTGGAGATCATCTCGACCCGGCAGTGGTATCTGCGCAACGGGGGCCGGGATGCCGAACTCCGGGCCGGACTGCTGGCCCGGGGGCGGGAGCTGAACTGGGTGCCGGCGCACATGTGGCACCGCTACGAGCACTGGGTCAGCGGCCTGACCGGCGACTGGTTGATCAGCCGGCAGCGCTACTTCGGGGTGCCGTTCCCGGTCTGGTACCGGCTCGACGACACTGGCGAGCCGGACCACGCCCAGCCTCTCACGCCCGACGAGTCCGCGCTGCCCGTCGACCCGACTTCGGACGTGCCGGCGGGCTACGTCGAGGCGCAGCGCGGCCAGCCGGGCGGTTTCATCGCGGATCCGGACGTGATGGACACCTGGGCCACCTCGTCGCTGACCCCGCAGATCGTCGGCGGCTGGGAGCGGGACCCGGACCTGTTCTCCCAGGTCTTCCCGATGGACCTGCGGCCCCAGGGGCAGGAGATCATCCGTACCTGGCTCTTCGCCACCGTGGTCCGGGCGCACCTGGAGCACGGCGTGCTGCCGTGGAAGGACGCGATCCTCTCCGGCTGGATCCTCGACCCGGACCGGAAGAAGATGTCCAAGTCCAAGGGAAACGTGCAGACCCCGATGGGGCTGCTCGACGAACACGGCCCGGACGCGGTCCGCTACTGGGCGGCGAACGGCCGGCCCGGCACCGACCTGGCCTTCGATCCGGCCCAGATCAAGGTCGGCCGGCGGCTCGGCACCAAGCTGCTGAACGCGTCGAAGTTCGCCCTCGGCCTCGGTGCCGCCGACGCGCTGCGGGCGCCGGTGACCGAGCCGCTGGACCGGTCGATGCTCGCCCGGCTCTCCACCGTGGTCGGTACGGCGACCGCCGCACTGGAGCGGTACGACCACACCGACGCGCTGCAGGTCACCGAGGCGTTCTTCTGGACGTTCTGCGACGACTACATCGAGTTGGTGAAGGAGCGGGCGTACGGCGAGGGGCCGGGAGCCGACTCGGCCCGGGCCGCGCTCGCCACCGCACTCTCGGCGCAACTGCGGCTCTTCGCCCCGTTCCTGCCGTACGTCACCGAGGAGGTCTGGTCCTGGTGGCGGTACGGCTCGGTGCACCGGGCACCGTGGCCGACGACGTACGAGATCCAGCGGGTGTCCGCCGACGGCGACCCGGCGCTGCTGGAACTGGCCGGCGCGGCGCTGACCCAGGTGCGGCGGGCGAAGTCGGAGCGGAAGCTGTCGATGCGGACCGAGGTGCCGTTGGCCGAGGCGCTCGGCCCGGCGGCGATGTTGGAGCAGCTCGCCAGCATCGCGGGCGACCTGAAGGCGGCCGGCCGGATCAGCAAGCTCGACTTCCTCCCCGACCGTACGCCGGAACTTGTCATCGCCTGCGCGTTCTGACAGCTGTCGGGCGTGGTCCTTCCGGTGGTTCAGTCGGCGCAGGTCCGCGCGGGTGCGGTGGGCACGGCCATGGCCACCGGCAGGAGTGTGCGGGCGCTCAACTGGGCACAGCTGATCTGGTCGGCGGTGACCCGACTGTCGCCGAGTCTCGCGCCGTGCAGCAGTGCACCGTTGAAATTGGTGCCGGTGAGTAGCGCCTCGGTCAGGTCGATGTCGATCAGGTTGGAGCCGACCAGTCTCGCCCTGGTCAGGTCGGCTCCGGGCGCGGTCACGTAGCCGAGGTACGCGTCGCTGAGGTCGGCGTCGGTAAGGTTCGCCTCGGCCAGGTTGGTGGCGTCGAGCCGGGCCCCGCGCAGGTCCGCGCCGACCAGAACGGCGCCGAACAGCCCGGAGCCGTCTAGGCCCGCGCCGGACAGTTTCGCCCTGGTCAGGATCGCTCCGTCGAGCATCGACAGGTTGATCCTGGCGTCGGTCAGATCCGCCCTGACCAGCACCGCGTCCCGGAGGGTGGCCCGGTCGAGGGTCGTCCCGACCAGGCTCGCGGCGGTGAGGTCGGCGCCGTCGAGGCGGGCGCCCCGCAGGTCGGCACCGTCCAAGCGGGCGCCGGTGAGCAGTACCCCGCTGAGCTGCGCGTCTCGCCACGACGCGCCGGTCAGGACCGCACCGCTCAGGTCGAGCCGGTCGCCCGGCCGGTCCCAGGCGGGATCGCGACGGGCCAGCACGGTCAACGCCGCCTGGACATCCACGGCCGGCCGCCGCGAAGCGTCGTCATGTCCGGCCGAACCGGCGTCGGCCGGCCCCCGCTGGTCGGTTTCGTCCGGCGCCCGCTGCTCGCCGACGGGTCGGGGCGTCGTCCGCTGCCGGATGAAGCCGGCGAGCACGGCGGTCACGGTGGGCTGCCGCGACGGCGCGTCCCGGAGCACACTCTCCAGGGTGTGCACCCCGCCGGCCCGTACCATGTCGGTCGCGGCGCCGAGCAGCTCGATCCCGGCGGTGAACCGCCGGGTCAGCTCCGCGTCGAGCGCGCCGGACCCAGCTACGGCGACCGGGGTACGGGACGCCCTCGCCGACAGCGTCAGCGCGACACCACTGACCACGAGGGACAGTACGGCGACCGGCAGAACCAACCGTTGCGACCAGGGGCCCCGGACATCCATGGTGCTCAGTGTGCCGGAGACGGGACCGGCCCGGCATCGGCCGGAGAGCCGTGCACCGGGCCACATCCGCCCGAGGGGGCCGGTCCCGTCGCGGCGGCCGAACCGGGTCGGCTACGGCAGTGTCGGCAGGACCTCGATCGCGACCCGGCGGCTGGTGTTGGCGTACGACGCGGCCTCGACCGCCGCCGGGTCGATCGGCCCCAACTGCCAGACCCCCAGGTGGTACTGCTCCAACTGGGTGGCCGTGTGGTTGCCGTACACGTCACAGGTGTACGCCCGGATCAGCGGCCCCGCGCCGGGTTCCGGGAAGTGGTAGCGACACCTCGGGGCGAGCCTCGTGATGATCTCCTGCAGGGCGCCCCGGTAGTCCTGCATGAGTCGGGTCGTGCCGAACCCCGCCCGCACCCGGGCCACCGCTGCCAGCGTGTAGAGCGTGATGGCGGCGTATCCGATGTCGTCGACCGCGCGGGGGTCGGCGACCGCGTCGAGATACTCGTAGGCGTCGCTGGCGGCGCCGCTGACCGACTGCGCCCAGTCCTCCAGCGTGTCCACCTCGAAGTTGTTGATGTCGGCGAACTCCAGCACGTGGTGCCGGGCGTCACCCCGCAGGTCCGCCGCGGCGATGCCGTCGATGTGCGCGATCACCGCCGACTCGGCCTGGTCGAGCGCGTTGATGATGTCCTGGGTCATCCCGATGACCGCCTCGGGCGTCAGGCCGCCGCCACCGATCCGCCCCATCAGGTCGACGGCCAGGTCGACGAACTCGATCAGTGACGAATTGGTGCCGTCCGGGTTGGCCCGGGCCGGCTGGACGGTTCCGGGCAGGATGACCGCGAGGGCGACGGCCGCCGCGGCGAGTCCCCGAAACGATCTGGCTCTCATGCTGACTCTCCTTCCGCACTGGTGCCGGCAGAGTGCCGGAGGCGACTGGACGACAACTGGTTACCGGCTGGTCGTCAGACTGCCGACCGGTCGCGTCGCCGACCGCTCCGACCGTTGCCGCCGGGCCGTCGGCTGGTCGCGCCGGCCGGCGCCCGCACCGGAACGGCGGATCGCGGCAGGCCGGGCACCATCGACCGGGCATCCCGGCGACCGGCGTCCAGTACGGCGCCAGTGGCCGTCCAGAGCGGCTCCATAGCGTGCGCCTGACGCCGGATCCCGGACGGGCCGGCCCGAACCGAAGGAGACGGGATGAGACGAAGACTGCTCCGGGTGGTGGCGGCCTCCGCCCTGGCCACCGCCCTCGTACTGCCGAGCGGGGCACAACCGGCCCGGGCGGTGGATCCCGGCACGATCGCCACGATCATCTCGTTCGCCTCCCAGGCGTACGGGTATTTCAGCAGTTCACAGAGCGGCGGGATGACGATCGAGCAGGCGACCACCCTGATGATCCAGCGGATCCAGGGCGCCCAGAACGCGATCATCGCGCACATGGACCAGCTCGCCACCGCCGAGGCGAAGGCCTGCGCCCGGCACCACGTCCTGGAGTTCGCCGACATCGAGGAGTTCTCCGCGAGCCTCCGGCAGCGGTGGGCGCAGGACGTGACCGCGTGCGTCACGCTGATCGACAGCCTCTGGGGCGCGCTCGGCGGGGCGCAGAACTCGCCGGCACGGCATGAGCTGGGCATGGCGCTCGGCGCGGTCGGGCCGATCGCCCTGGTGGCCCGGGCCCGAGCCGGTTTCAGCACCGTGGAGCTGAGGAACCTCCTGGTCACCGCGTTCGACCGGGTCAGGATCTCGTTCACGCCGTACTGCTATGCCACACCGGACGTGTCGGAGGAGTACTGGCAGATGTATCCCGGCGAGAGCTGGGTGCCGGCCTGGTACACCTGCTTCTCGGTCAACGGAGACCTCGGCATCGGCTCCTGGACGGTGTACGAGGTGGGACGGTGGGCCTGGGGCGCACCGGTCGACTACCCCAACTGGCAGACCGTCTTCGACGAGGCCGGGCGACGCTCGGCGTACGGGGTGGCGGTCGCCGCCCTGGCCCAGCTCCGCCCATGACCGGCCGCTCACCCGACGACAACGACTGAGCCCGCCGCTCATCCGACGACAACGACTGGCCCGGCCGCTCTGCCGGCCACAGCGACGGACCCGGCCGACAACCACACGCCCCCGCTCCCGCCAGCGGCCGGAGCGGGGGCACTCGGTACGGTCAGTCGTTCGGGAGGTTCGTCCGCTCCGGAATCGACTCGTACCGCTCGGGGTTGATGTCGTCCAGGGTTCCGTCGGTGATCGCGTCGACGACGCCGAAAAGCCCGACCTCGATCTGCTTGTTCAGCATGCCGTTCTGCTTCTGGCTCCAGGACTGGGTCTGTCCCCGGGTCTCGAACAGGACGGTCGCACTGCCCCGCAGGGCGAACGAACCCAGCGCAGTGCCGGGCAGGTCGGTGTCCTGCGGATAGAGCGTCACCTTGCTCTGCGGCGAGTTTCCGCCCTGCAGGGCGTCGTACACCGCCACGTTGACCCGACGGGAGGCGTCGTAGTCGAACCTGGGCCAGGTGCCGTGGGTTTCCGGGTCGGCGATGAAGCGACCCGAGATGGAGAGGGTGGTGTAGTCGTCCATTCCCTCGCCGGTGTAGCAGGGCGCCTGGTTGTGCAGGTCGACGAAGACGTCCACGGTGCCGAACTCCTGCTCCAGGGACCGGTAGACCTCGCGGGTCGTCTGCGCCTCCGGGGTCAGGTACCAGCCGACCGAGCCGCTGTCGCCGGGGAAGTCGCCCGGCTGGGGGACGTAGTCGAGGTCGGGGTTGAAGTCGCGGTTGACGTCGAAGCCGCCGACCCGGGAACTGTAGTTCCAGGCCGGTGCCGCGTTGGCGAGCTGCGGGAAGTCGGCGACGACGTCGTCCCACGTCCGGGCGTTCTGCCGACGGTCCAGTTCGCCGCCGTCCGCGTTCAGCCTCGGCACGGCGACCACGGTGACCTTCTCCCGGATCTGCGCCGAGCGTGCCGAGTTGTTCCCCAGCTTCTTGAGCAGTTCCAGCAGGGCGACGGTGCCGTTCATCTCGTTGCCGTGGATCTGGCTCTGGATCAGGACGACGGTGTCACCCTCACCGACCCGGGCGGTCCAGATCTCCCGGCCCTGGTTGCTGTGGCCGGCGACGTCGACCGCGACCTTGCCGCCGCTGGTCTGTTCGATCTGCTGGAGGCGCTGCCGCAGTTCGTCGTGGCTGATGAAGCCCTCGACCGGCTTGTCGCCGGTCTCCGTGCCGCAGTGCGACTGCAGCGGTTGGGCGGCCGCCGGTGCGGTCACCGCGACCGCCGATCCGGCGATCCCGACCAGCGCCGCGGCCGCCACCGCGAGGTGGCGTCTGAAGGTGACGCCGAAGATCTCGTTCCTGGACGCCGGTACGCCGGTACGCCGTACCGGGCTCTGGGTGGATACCGTGCGGGCGGTTACCTCGCGGCTCGCGCCGGCTCTCTTCGTGCGACGGGACGGCCTTGCTGACATGCTCTGCACCTCCGGGGGACGGGTGTCGGGCGTGACGCGGTCGCTGCCGGACATGGATTGATCTTGCTGTACGACCGACACGATCAGCGCCGCCGACAACCGTGATTAATGTCCCCCGCCCTGTGCCGTGCGTCGGCGTAACACTTTTCGGCCCAATGTCACAGCCCGATCGGTGGTACCGGCAAAGTTGGACCGGCAAATCGGATATTGCCCGACCTCCCATCCCCGGCACGCACCCTTGGCCGGGCCCGGTGGGCTGCGGAGCGGCGCCGACCAACGCACCTGGAGGCGCACGGGGGTCAACACCACGAAAACCATGTATTGGACGGAAATACGGGGACTCTGCTTGTCTTACCCGTCGGGTCGGGGCGCGCCGGGAGAAATGCCTGGCGGACCCGGCCGCCGGCGGCGACAACGCCCCGGTGCCCGGTCCGACAATGCCGGCAGGAATCGACAAGGAGAATCCGCACCGTGCTTCCTCTCACCAAGGCACGCCGTTCTGTCGCGCTGACCGCCGCCGCGGCGGTGGCGCTCGGCCTGGCCGGCTGCGGTGGCGACGCCGGGGACGATGCCTCGGGCGGCGCCGTATGGCAGGCTCCCGCGTCCGGCGCCGCGACGTCCCGCCCGCCGACCCGGATCAAGACGATCACCTCGGGCTGCGACCTGCTGTCCGCCAAGGTGGTGGTCGACATCCTCGGCAGCTCGCAGGGCACCGAACTGCAGGCCAAGGACTCCACGGACACGAACGGGGACACCACGCGGTACAACTGCCTGTACGGCAAGGACGGTCGTGACGTGCTCTCCCTCGTCGCCACCGCCTACCCCGACCGCGCCGACACCGCGACCGAGACGATCGACGCGGTGGCCGAGGGCAGCAACACCGAGACCACCCGGGTCGACTCGGTGGGCGCCGACGCGGTCGCCTACACCGAGGAGAACGTCCGGGTGTTGGCGTTCGTGAAGCCGTACGAGCAGGAACTCCGGTTGGTCGTTCTCAGCGGACCGGCGCTGATCCCCCAGGGCAGGTACGTCGATCTCGCCCGGAAGGTGGCCGAGCGGCTCTGACCCGCCGCCGGGGCGGCGGGCAGCCGCCCTACCGGTTCGAGGGGCTCCAGCCGGCGGCGACGAAACGGGCCGCGTCGGCGCCCTCGCCGTGGAAGAACAGTCCGCCCAGGCCGACCACCAGCAGACGGTCGAGGTAGACGCCCCGACCCCGGGAACTGCTGTCGGTGCTGTAGACCCACCGCAGGTGGGTGGTGCCGGCCGGCAGTTCGGCGAGGGCCCGCGACCAGCGCCGGCCGCCGTAGCCGGTGACCGTACCGTCGGAGACCCAGCCCCGGCCCGCCGCCGCGAGGCTCACCTCGACGGGTGCCCACGTCCCGCCGCCGTCCACCGACACCTCGACCCTGAGCACGTCGTACCGCGGCTCGGTGTCGTACCAGAGCTCGAAGCTGGCGACGGTCGCCCGGCCGGCGGGACGACGCAGCGGCGCGGTGAGGGTGACGCTGGCGCCGTCGCGGTCGTCCGCCCGCCAGGCGGTGCCGCCGCCGACCGGACGGACCGGAGTCGCGTACGCCAGGTCCTGGGCGAGCGCGCGGCGGGCCACGTTGTTGCTGCCCCAGTTCCGGTCCGGGTGCACCCGGTTGCTCAGCAGGATCAGGAAGGTGTGTGCCAGCGGGTCGACCACGATCGAGGTGCCGGTGAAACCGGTGTGCCCGAAGGTGACCGGTGACGCGAGCCCGCCCATGTACCAGTGCTTGTGCAACTCGACGCCGAGTCCCCGGTCGCTCTCCGGGTAGCCGCTCTCCAGGTCGGCGTTGTGGTTGACCAGCATGCTCCGCACGGTGGACTCGCGGAGGATCCGCGCGCCCCGGTACTCACCGCCGTTCAGCAGCATCTGGCAGAAGATGGCCAGGTCGGCGGCGGTGGAGAAGAGACCGGCGTGGCCGGCGACCCCGTTCAGCGCCCAGGCGTTCTCGTCGTGCACCTCACCCCAGACCATGCCCCGTCCGGCGTACGGCTGGTATTCGGTGGCGGCGATCCGGTGCCGCAGCGCGGGCGACGGCCGGTAACCGGTGTCGCGCATCCGCAACGGCCCGGTGACCCGGCTGGCGACCAGTTCGTCCAGCGGCCGTCCGGTGACCCGTTCCACCAGTACGCCGAGGGCGATCAGTCCGAGGTCGGAGTAGACGTACTGGTTGCCGGGGCTGGCACCGGCGGCGAACGGGGTGGCCAGGGCGGCGGCGATCCGGGCCTCGGGGGTCGGGTGGGCACTCCACAGTGGCGCGAACGCGGGCAGCCCGGCGGTGTGGGTGAGCAGCATCCGTACCGTGACCGCCTCCTTGCCGCCGGCGGCGAACTCGGGCAGGTAGCGGACCACCGGCGTGTCCAGCCCGACCAGTCCGCGTTCGACCAGTTGCATCGCGACCACGGTGGTGAAGAGCTTGGAGATCGAGGCGAGGTCGAAGATGGTGTCCGGGCGCATCGGAAGCTGCTCGTCGGCCGGCAGTTCCACCCCGGTCCGGTCGGGCGCCGGCCCGACGGAGGCGTACCGGACGGCGTCGCCGACCGCCTCGTGCGCCACGACCACCCCGTCCTTCGCGGCGAGCAGCACCGCTCCGGCGTACGTCGGGTAGGTCGGGTGGTCCGGAGTCGGCACCAGGTACGCCTCGGCGTCGGCGCGCAGCCGGTCGACGTACCCGGGGAGGAGGCCGACCTCGGAGGCGTCGCCGGCCCGGAGTGTCCGGTGGGCGAACCGGATGTCGGCCGGGCTGACGGACGGCGGTCCGCTCGGCCGACCGGTAACCGGGCCGTGCCGTCCCAGCTCCGGACCGGCCGGCAGACCCTGCTCGACCTTCGGGCCGGCGGTGGCGGGTGGTGGTGCGGCGGCGAGGGCCGCCATCAGCAGGGCCAGGATTCCGGCCCCGCCGCCGATCACGCCTGAGCCGATCCGCCGTCGCCGCATCGTCGCACCGCCCTCCATGCCGACCGTCCCGACCAGCATGAAGCTTTCCTACGCCATATTCAAGAATCGAGGAGGTTCTTGCCATGTGCCGGTGGGGACGGCTAACGTATCCAGCAGGATTGATCATCTGGAGGCGCCATGCGCGGCCGGCTACTGGCTTCGATCGTCGGATCCACCCTGCTGGCCGCCGTCGCGGTCGCCGGGCCACCCGCCCAGGCCGCCCCCTCCACGGTGGACCGGCTAATCGCCCGGATGACCCTGCCGCAGAAGGTCGGCCAGCTCTTCGCCACCTACGCCTACGGCGGCGACGCCACCGCGCCGAGCGCCGCCGACGCCGCGGCCAACCGCCAGGCGTACGGCGTCGACACCCCGGCCGAGGTCGTCCGGAAGTACCACCTCGGCGGCGTCATCTACTTCACCTGGTCCAACAACCTGACCTCGCCCCGACAGATCGCCACCCTCTCCAACGGGCTGCAGGCCAGCGCCGCCGCCAGCGGGGCCCGGATCCCGCTGCTCGTCTCCACCGACCAGGAACACGGCATCGTGCAGCGGCTCCCCGCGCCGGCCACCCTCTTCCCGGGCAGCATGGCGCTCGGCGCCGGACGGAACCCGGTCGACGCGTACACCGCTGCCCGGATCACCGGGCAGGAGTTGCGGGCGGTCGGCGTCCAGCAGGTCTTCGCCCCCTCCGCCGACGTCAACGTCAACCCGGCCAACCCGGTGATCGGGGTCCGCTCGTTCGGCAGCGATCCGCTGCTGGTGGCCGGGATGACCGCCGCCCAGGTGGTCGGCTTCCAGCGGGCCGCCGGCATCAGCGCCGCCGCCAAGCACTTCCCCGGGCACGGCGACACCGTGGACGACAGCCACGACGCGCTGCCGTACATCCACCACACCCGCGCCGAGTGGGAGCGGCTCGACGCCCCGCCGTTCCGGGCCGCGATCGCCGCCGGGATCGACACCGTGATGACGGCACACATCGTCGTACCGTCGCTGGACAGCTCCGGCGATCCGGCCACGCTCTCCGCCCCGATCCTCACCGGGCTGCTCCGCGACCAGCTCGGCTTCCGCGGCGTGGTGGTGACCGACTCGCTGGGCATGGCCGGGGTACGACAGAAGTACGGCGACGACCGGGTGCCGGTACTCGCCCTCAAGGCCGGCGCCGACCTGCTCCTCATGCCGCCGAACCTCGACCTGGCGATCAACTCCGTACTGGCCGCGGTCGCCGACGGCGAACTGACCGAATCCCGGATCGACGCCTCGGTCCGCCGGATCCTCACCCTCAAGCAGCGCCGGGGTCTGCTCGGCGCTCCGCCGACGGTGGACCCGGCCGCCGCCGAGCGGCTGGTCGGCCGGGACGCCCACCAGCGGGCGCTGCGCGGGATCACCGACCGGACCGTCACCGTGCTGCGCAACGACGCCGACCTGCTGCCGCTGTCACCGGTCGCCGGCCGCACGCCACCGGCCGGTGCCTCGTCGACGCCGGCCAGCGAACGGTCCGTGCTGGTCACCGGCTGGAACGCCAGCGCCTTCGACAACGTCGGCACCCTCGCGGCCGGCCTGGCCGCCCGGGGCAACCGCAGCACCGCACTCCCCACCGGCCTGCCCGACGACGCGCGGATCGCCGAGGCGGTGGCGGCCGCCCAGGCCCACGACCTGACCGTGGTGCTGACCCAGCGGGCCTGGGACACCCGGATCAACGATCCGGGCGGACGCCAGCAGAAGCTCGTACACGCGCTGGCCGCCACCGGCCGTCCGGTGATCGTGGTCGCCGTCCGGGACCCCTACGACGTGGCGTACTTCGACGACGTGCCGACCCAGCTCGCCACGTACGGCTACACCCGGGCGTCGATGGAGTCGCTGACCCGGGTACTGACCGGAGAGGTCAGCCCGCGCGGCAAGCTGCCGGTGGACATCCCCGACCCGGCCGACCCGGAGACCGCCCGCTACCCGTACGGCCACGGCCTGACCTGGTAGCCGCCAGTAGGACGGCGTACGACCTGAGGCGTACGGCCGACGCCGCCGGGACCAGCCTCGCGGCGGTCGGCGGACACCCCGGCCGCCCCTAGCGTCGGAGCCATGATTGAGGCACACGCGCTGATCAAGCGTTACGGCGACAGACGCGCCGTCGACGAACTGTCGTTCATCGTCAAACCCGGCCAGGTGACCGGGTTCCTCGGTCCCAACGGGGCCGGCAAGTCCACCACGATGCGGATGATCGTCGGGCTGGACCGGCCCACCGCCGGGACGGTGACCGTGGCCGGCCGGCCGTACCGCGAGCACACCGCGCCGCTATGCCAGGTCGGCGCGTTGCTCGAGGCGACCGCCGTACACAGGGGACGGACCGCCCGCAACCACCTGCTCGCGCTCGCGCAGACCCACGGAATCAGCAGCCGACGGGTCGACGAGGTGCTCGGCCTGGTCGGCCTGGCGGACGTGGCCCGGCGCCGGGCCGGCGGCTTCTCGCTCGGCATGGGCCAACGGCTCGGCATCGCCGCCGCGCTGCTCGGTGACCCGGCGGTGGTGATCCTCGACGAACCGGTCAACGGCCTCGACCCGGACGGGGTGCGCTGGTTACGCGACCTGCTCAAGGGGCTGGCCACCGAGGGTCGCACCGTCCTGGTCTCCAGTCACCTGATGAGCGAGATGGCGGTCACGGCCGAACATCTGGTGATCATCGGCCGTGGCCGGCTGCTCGCCGACACCACCGTGTCGGACCTGATCGACCGGGTCGGGGTGGGCAGCGTGCTGGTCCGCTCGCCGAACGGCGCCGACCTGCGTGACCTGCTGGTCCGGCACGGTGCCGAGGTGACCGGCGTCGAACCGGGGCTCTTCCAGGCCGCCGGACTCGACGCGGCGACGATCGGCGACCTCGCCCTGGCCGGCGGTCTGGCCGTACACGAACTCACCCCACGGCGCGCCTCGCTGGAGGACGCGTACCTGGAGCTGACCCGGGAGGCGGTGGAGTACCGGTGAACCCACACATCACCTTCCCCCGGGTGGTGCGCTCCGAGTGGACCAAACTCTGGTCGCTGCGGTCCACCTGGCTGACCCTGGCCACCGTCGCGGTGCTCGCGGTCGGGTTGGCCGGTGCCATCGGCTACGGCGTACGCGGGTCGATTCCCGCCGACGGATCGAGATCGGCCGTGGCGGACGCGGTCGGCGCCGCGTTCCTGCCGATGGACTTCCTGACCCTGGTCATCGGCGTCTTCGGCGTGCTCCAGATGTCCGGCGAGTACGGCAGGCGACTGGTCCGGGCCACCCTGACCGCGGTACCCCGCCGATGGCCGGTGCTCGCCGGCAAGGCGGTGGCGCTGGTCGCCGCCACGGCGCCGGTGATGGCCGTGGTCTGCCTCGCCTCCTTCGGAGTCTGCCAGGTCCTCCTCGGCGACCGGGGCGCCTCGCTGAACGACCCCGGAGTGCCCGGCGCGATCGTCGGGGCGGCGGCCTGCCCGGTGCTGATGGGGCTGCTCGGCCTCGGCATCGGCGCGATGCTCCGCCACACGGCCGGGGCGATCACCACCCTGGTGCTCGTCCTGCTGGTCCTCCCCGCGCTGTTGGCACCGGTACTGCCCGGCGACCGGGGCGACACCGTGCTGAAGTACGTGCCGACCGTCGCGGGGCAGGCGATGTACAGCGTGCAGGGAGCGGGCGCGCCGTTCGAGATGCTGTCTCCCGGTGTGTCGGCGGCGGTGCTGTTCGGCTGGGCCGTACTGCCGCTCGCGGGTGGACTGGCCGTACTGCTCCGTCGCGACGCCTGACGCCGTGCGCGCCCTACTCTCGTGACCATGCGTCCCACCCCGACAACCGTACGTGCGGCAGCGGACCTGCTCGGCCGACATCCGCGCTGGGTCGACGCCGGGCTCGTCGTGCTGCTCGTCGTACTGGACGGGCCGGCGGCGCTCCCCGGGCTCGGCGTCACCGGTTGGCTGTGGTTCCTCGCCATCCACATGCCACTGGTGTGGCGGCGACGGGCCCCGGTACCGGTGTTCTGGGCGGTGTTTGTCCTCGTCGTCAGCTGGGCCGTGCTGGCCGGGGTCAGGACCGAGGGGATCTTTCCCGAGATCGTGGTCGCGGTCGCGGTCTACACCGTCGCCCGGCACCGGGGCTGGCGGCACCTGTGGCCGGTCGTGGCGGTGATCGAGATCCCGACTGTCGCGTTCCTGCTGTCCGCCGCCCGGAACTGGACCGCACTGGGCTTCGTCACGTTCGGTCTCGCCGCGACCGTGCTCCTCGGGGTGACGCTGCGGATCCGGCAGACGTACCTGGCGGAACTGTCCCGCCAGCGGGAACGGGAACGGCACCAGCAGACCCGGCTCGCCGTCGCCGCCGAGCGGGGCCGGATCGCCCGGGACCTGCACGACATCGTGGCGCACAACCTCGCCGTGATGGTCGCGCTCGCCGACGGCGCCGCGTACACCGCGGGTGCCACGCCGGAACGGGCGGCCGAGGCGATGGAGAAGGTCGCGACCACCGGCCGCCAGGCCCTCGGCGAGATGCGCCGCCTGCTGGGCCTGCTGCGCGAGGACGCCGTCGGTCGTGCACCCCAGCCGGGGCTGGACGACCTCGACGGTCTTCTCGCCCAGGTCCGTGCCGCGGGACCCCGGGTCCGGCTCAGCATCGACGGCGTCCCGCACGACCGTGGTCCGGGAGCCGATCTCACCGTCTACCGGATCGTGCAGGAGGCACTCACCAACACCCTCAAGCACGCCGGCCCGGGTGCCCAGGTGGAGGTCCGGCTGCACCACCACGACGACGGCGTGGACCTGGAGGTTGTCGACGACGGCGCCGGACGACCGGCCGTGCCGACCTCCGACGGCGGGCACGGGCTGGCTGGGATGATCGAGCGCGCCGCGGCGTACGGCGGCCGGGTCGAGGCCGGGCCCCGGACCGACGGTCCCGGCTGGCGAATGGTCGCCCGGCTCCGTTTCGACGAGGGGGGTTCGGTGTGACGATCCGGGTACTGCTCGTCGACGACCAGTCGCTGCTGCGGATGGGCTTTCGGATGGTGCTGGAGAGCCAGCCGGACCTGCTGGTGGTGGGGGAGGCGGGCGACGGCGAGCAGGGCGTCTCGATGACCCGTACGCTCCGCCCCGACGTCGTGCTGATGGACGTACGGATGCCGGTGCTGGACGGGATCGAGGCCACCCGGCGGATCGTCGAGTCGGGTTCCCCGGCCCGCGTTCTCGTGCTGACCACGTTCAACCTGGACGAGTACGTCTTCGCCGCACTACGCGTCGGGGCGAGCGGTTTCCTGCTCAAGGACGTACCCCCGGTCGACCTGCTCACCGGGATCCGCGCGGTCGCGGCCGGCGACGCGGTGGTCGCGCCGCAGGTGACCCGGCGGCTGATCGACGCGTTCGCCGGGTACCTGCCCGATCCGTCGACCGGCCGGTCACCGGTCGACGAGCGGCTGCACCGGTTGACCGACCGGGAACGGGAGGTGCTGGTCGAGGTGGCCCGGGGTCATTCCAACGCCGAGATAGCCGAGCGGCTCACGGTGGCCGAGGCGACCGTCAAGACGCACGTCGGTCGGATCCTCGGCAAGCTCGGCCTGCGGGACCGTGTCCAGGCCGTGGTGTTCGCGTACGAGGTGGGGGTGGTACGCGCCGGCGAGGAGTGGTGAGGCGGTCCGGTGCCGGCCACCCGGCGGTCGGCTCGTCGCGGCGTGGCGCTCCGGTCAGAACGGCCAGTCGCGCAAAAAACGCAGGCCGAGCAGCAGGGCGATCAACGCCGGGCCGACGGCCAGCGTCACCGCCTGGGCCCGGTAGGCGATCCGGTGCCGGAGCAGCTCCAGCCCGTTGCCGAGGATGACCACCCCGGCGGCCATGATGAACCCGCCCCACCAGCCGGTCGAGCCGAAGTCCAGCACGTCGTTGACCATCAACAGGAAGGTGACGCCGAGCCCGGCGGTGACCACCGCCAGCATCGCGATGGTGCGGTGGAAGGCCCTCGGCAGCGGATCACCCGACCGCCAGAGATAGGTGCCGGTGATCGCCAGCGCCGGCAACGTGATCATGATCGGCCAGCCACGGCTCATCAGCCCGAGCATCAGCAGCCCGCCGACCGCGAAGACCAGGCCGCCGACACAGGCCAGCACGTATCCGACGAACGCCCGGCCACCGGTGCGGAACAGCAAAGGGCCGCCGGTCGCCGCGATCAACGCGCCGGGCACCAGGACAAAGCCGGCCCACCAGTGGAACCGGTCGACCGCCTGCGCGGTGACGGTCATCACGGCGACCGCGAACCCCGCCACGGCCAGACTGCCCAACCACCGCACGGCCGTACCCGGCCGGCGTAACGCCACGGTCTCCACCTCAACGCTCACAGTTGTCGACTCTGCCGCGCGGCGCCGGCCCGAACCATCCCGCCAGCCCTACCATCCACCGGCCGGTTAACCACCGTCCGGCCGGTCCCGATGCCCCCACCCGCCGGCGGTTCCGGTCAGCGGTCAGGCACGCCGACCGGACGGAGGTTTCCGCTGGTCAGAAGTCCCCGCCGCCGCCGAAGTCACCACCACCGAAGTCACCGCCGCCAAAATCGCCACCACCGAAGTCACCGCCCGCCGCGTCACCGCCGTCGAAGTCCCCGCCGTCGGCGAAGCCCTCCTGGTAGCCGGCGTCGTAGCCGTAGCCGGGATCGGCGAACGCCGGCGAGAAGAGCGCGTCAGCGATCAACATGCCGCCCAGCACCCCGGCTCCGGCGGCCAGACCGGTCTTCCACCACGGGGTCGAGTACCACCCGGCCGGTACCGGCCGGCCCTGCCAACGCCCGCCCGGGTAGTAGTAGGGGGTGCCGGCACCGGGCTGCGGCCCGGCCCGGAAGGTCTCGCCCTGCACCTGCACCTCGCGGGGCGTGGTGAGCGCGCCGGCGCCCCGGGCGGCGGCCAGCGGCGGCAGTTCGGGGCCGGGATCGATGCCGAGCGCGACCCGGGCCGCCCGGACGTAGGCCAGCCCCTCCAGCGCGGTCTCCCGGGCCAACTCGTACTGCCGGGCGGTGCGGGCCTGTTCGAGCTGGCTGCCGGCCGCGGTGTACCGCTCCCCCGCGTCGGCCAGCGCCTGCCGGACCGCCGGGGCGTCGCCGTGCAGGTTCATCAGCTGCCCGCCCAGCCGCTCGTACCAGCGGCTCGCCTCGGCCCGCGCGTCGGCCAGTTCCCGTTCCCTACGGGTCGTGCTCTCCCGCTGCCACCAGAGGAACCCGCCGGCCAGCAGGACCACCAGCAGCAGCAACCAGATCATGTTGGCCATCCCCCAACGGTACCCAGGAGCTGCGAGGACTCCACCTGACGCGGGAGGCGTGCGGGCGGTCGTACCCGTTTGGCATGCTTCGTTCCGTGGAGCTGACGACGGTCGCCGTGGTGCTGGTCTGTCTCGTCGCCGGCGGGGCGGTCGGCTGGCTCGCCGCGACCGCCCGGTCGAGCGCCGAGATCGCCCGACTCGACACGACCCTGCGGGCCACCCGGGACGGCGAGGAACGGCTGGAGCAGTCCATGCGCGCCCTCACCTACGAGGCGACCGCGCAGTCCCAGGAGGCGGTGGCCCGGGCGGTCGCGCCGCTGCACGAGACCCTCCGCCGCTACGAGCAGCGGGTCGCCGAGCTGGAACGGGACCGGGTCGACGCGTACGCCGAACTGCGCGAGCAGGTCCGCGCGATGGCCGGCGTCTCCGGGGAACTGCGTACCGAGACCAAGCAACTGGTGGCGGCGCTGCGCGCCCCGCAGGTCCGCGGCCGGTGGGGCGAGCACCAGCTCCGCCGGGTGGTCGAGGCCGCCGGGATGCTGGAGCACTGCGACTTTTCCGAGCAGGTCACCGCCGCCACCGACCACCAGGGGGTACGCCCCGACCTGGTGGTCCGGTTGTACGGCGGCCGGACGGTGGTGGTCGACGCCAAGGCGCCGTTCGAGGCGTACCTGACCGCGATGGAGGCCCGGGACGAGGCGGGGCGGGACCGGCAGCTGGACAACCACGCCCGGCACCTGCGGGCACACGTCGACGCACTGGCCGCGAAGTCCTACTGGTCGGCCTTTGCGCAGTCGCCGGAGTTCGTGGTGCTCTTCGTGCCGGCCGATCCGTTCCTCGACGTGGCGTTGCAGCGGGACCCGACGTTGCTGGAGCACGCCTTCACCCGCAACGTGGTGCTGGCCACCCCGGCCACCCTGGTCGCGCTGCTGCGTACCGTCGCCTACTCGTGGCGGCAGGAGGCGTTGGCCCGCAACGCCGTGGCCGTACACACCCTGGCCCGGGAGCTGTACGGCCGGCTCGGCACCCTCGGCGAGCACGTGTCGAAGCTGGGCGGGGCGCTCGGCGGCGCGGTGACCGCGTACAACCGTGCGGTCGGTTCGCTGGAGGCGCGGGTGCTGGTCAGCGCCCGCAAGCTGGCCGAGCTGGGCGTGGCCGGCGACGAGTTGCCGGTCCCGCCCCAGGTCGAGACCGCACCCCGGCAGCCGCAGGCCCCGGAGCTGCTCGACCCGCCGACGCCGCGTCCCGCTGTCGACTGAGCCGCGAGCCCATCCCGCCGGGCTGCCCGGGGCCGGTCAACCTCGGGTCGCGGTCTCCACCATGAACGGCACACCCTGCTGGCAGGTGGTCATCAGGTCGGCCTGGACCCGGCCGGTCACGGTCACCCGACCACCCGCGGTGATCACCTCGCGCGGGCCGCCGACCAGCAGATAGTTGTCGAGCAGGTAGCAGCCGTGTTCCACACCCTCCCGGACGACGCCGGTCAGGGTGATCGCCGATCCCGCCGACGGAGGCACCCCCCGGGTCGGACCGGTCGATGTGGACGGCGGGCCGGACGGGACACCGGGACCGGCGGGCCCCGGCGCCGCACCGGTCGGCTCCGGCTGGGCGGGCGACGTCATCTGCGTTCCCTCCGGTTGATCCGGTGGTGTCGACCCGTCACAGGCCGCCAGAGCCAGTCCGGCGACCAGGACGACGGCGGCGATCCGCAACGTCCTCATGGCCGATCAGACGGGTACGACACCCCGCCCGTTCCCGTTCGCCGCCCGGGCCGCCGCGGCGGCCTTCATGTCCCGCTTGAGTTCCTGCGGCAGGGAGAAGGTGAGCCGCTCGTCGGCGGTGGTCACCTCGGTGACGTCGGTGAAGCCCCGCGCGGCGAGGTGGTCGAGCACCTCCTGGACCAACTCGTCCGGCACGCTCGCCCCGGAGGTCAGCCCCACCGTGCCCGCCCCGACCAGCCAGTCGTCGCTGATCTCCGACGCGTAGTCGACCAGGTGACCGGCCCGGGCACCGGCGTCCACCGCCACCTCGACCAGTCGTACCGAGTTGGAGGAGTTCAGGGAGCCGACCACGAGCACCACGTCGCACTCGGCCGCGATCTCCTTGACCACGTGCTGACGGTTCTGGGTCGCGTAGCAGATGTCGTCGCTGGGCGGGGACTGCAGCAGCGGGAGGCGGCGCTTGAGCCGGGCCACGGTCTCCATGGTCTCGTCCACCGAGAGGGTCGTCTGGGACAGCCAGACCACCTTCGACGGGTCCCGTACGGTCACCTTGTCGGCGTCCTCCGGACCGTCGACGAGCTGGATGTGGGCCGGCGCCTCACCCGCGGTGCCGATCACCTCTTCGTGCCCCTCGTGTCCGATGAGCAGAATGTCGTAATCCTCCGCGGCGAACCGGCGGGCCTCGTGGTGGACCTTGGTCACCAGGGGGCAGGTGGCGTCGATCGCCCGCAGCGACCGCTCCTTGGCCTGCTCGTACACCTCCGGCGCCACCCCGTGCGCGGAGAAGATCACGATCGAGCCCTCCGGCACCTCCTCGTTCTCCTCGACGAAGATCGCGCCCTGCCGTTCCAGCGTGGAGACCACGTGCTTGTTGTGCACGATCTGCTTGCGGACGTAGATCGGCGCCCCGTAGAGCTTCAACGCCTCCTGCACGGTCTGCACCGCACGGTCGACGCCGGCACAGTAGCCACGGGGCCTGGCCAGCAGGACACGCTTACCGGTCTGGGGTGTCGCCTGAGCCTCGGTCACCCGACCAGTCTACGTTCCGCCGTGGCGTCCGCCCGTCGCCAGCACGGCCGGTCGCGACGCGACCGCCGCCGCGGAGATCACCGCCCCGGTGCGGTACCCGCTCCTTCCCGCCGCCGTAGGCTGACCGGATGACCGAGTCCGGCGCCCCGCGCAGTACGCCCGACGAGCCCTGGCCGGTCCGGGTGGTCAGCCAGAAGCTGAGCGCCTGGATCGGCAAGCTCGGCTGGGTCTGGGTCGACGGCCAGGTGGCGCAGATCAGCCGGCGGCCCGGCGCGGCCACGGTCTTCCTCACCCTGCGCGACCCGTCGGCCGATCTCAGCCTGACCGTCACCACGAACCGGGACGTGGTGGACGCGGGCGCCCCGGAACTGGCCGAGGGCGCCCGGGTGCTGCTGCACGCCAAGCCGGAGTTCTACGCCGCCCGGGGCACGCTGAGCCTGCGCGCCGACGAGATCCGGCAGGTCGGGCTCGGTGAACTGCTGGCCCGGCTGGAGAAGCTCAAGAAGCTGCTCGCCGCCGAGGGGCTCTTCGACCGGGCCCGTAAGCGCCGTCCGCCCTTCCTGCCGGGCCGGATCGGTCTGATTACCGGCCGGGCCTCGGCGGCCGAGCGTGACGTACTGACCAATGCCCAGCGGCGCTGGCCAGCCGTCCAGTTCCGTACGGTGAACGTGGCGGTGCAGGGCCCGACGGCGGTGCCACAGATCATCGACGCGCTGCGGGTGCTCGACGCGGATCCGGAGATCGACGTCATCGTGCTGGCCCGGGGCGGCGGAAGTGTCGAGGACCTGCTCCCCTTCTCCGACGAGGCGCTGTGCCGGGCGGTCTTCGGCTGTCGTACGCCGGTGGTCAGCGCGATCGGCCACGAGACCGACACGCCGCTGGTCGACTACGTCGCCGACCTGCGCGCCTCCACCCCGACCGACGCCGCGAAGCGGATCGTCCCCGACCTCGGCGAGGAGGTCCGGCTGATCCGACTGGCCCGCGACCGGCTCGACCGGGCGGTCGTCGGGATGATCGACCGGGAGCGGCACCGGCTCGACGGGTGGCGGTCCCGGCCGGCGCTGGCCCGGCCGCAGGTGATGCTCGACCAGCGGGCCGCCGACGTCACGGCGCTGCGGGACCGCGCCGGCCGGTGCGTGGTGCACCGGTTGGGTACGGCGAGCGACGAGCTGCGGCACACTCTCGCCCGGCTCCGCGCGCTGTCGCCGGCCGCGACCCTGCAG
This sequence comes from Plantactinospora sonchi, assembly GCF_036422035.1. Lineage (NCBI taxonomy): Bacteria > Bacillati > Actinomycetota > Actinomycetes > Micromonosporales > Micromonosporaceae > Plantactinospora > Plantactinospora sonchi. The sequence goes on along the minus strand of NZ_JAZGQK010000001.1, from coordinate 122,942 downwards.
CGCGGGTACGCGATCGTGCAGCGCGCCGACGGACACGTCGTACGGGCACCGGAGGAGGTCGCCGCCGACGACCCGCTGCGGGTACGGCTGGCCGAGGGTGAACTGACCGCGACCGTGCGACGGTGATCCGCCGACCGTTCCGGCGTCGCGTCATGTTGGAATGGGACCACCATGACTGATGCGGAGAAGCGCGCCGGCGCACCGGCCGAGGGACTCAGCTACGAGCAGGCCCGGGCTGAGCTGGCCACGGTGGTCGAACGGCTGGAGGCGGGTGGCACCTCGTTGGAGGAGTCGTTGGCGCTGTGGGAACGGGGCGAGCGACTGGCCGAGATCTGCCAGGGTTGGCTCGACGGCGCCCGGCAGCGGATCGAAACCGCCCGACAGGCCCGACAGACCTCGTCGACCTGAGCCGGCCAGCGGAACCGGTCACCGGCGACCTGGCCGCAGCGGTGGAGGGAAGGTCCGGGCGGCGACGGGTGGGCCACCGAGGGCCGGGTGGCACGGTCGGAGACCGCCCCACCCGGCACCGGTGATCAGCTGTTGAACAGGTCGTAGGTCTCGGCCGGCGCCTCGACGACCTCGCTGTCGGCCGGCTTCTTGGCACCCGTGGCCGCACCGTAGTCGGTGTAGGTGACCACGAGTTCGTGCGCCTTCGCCTCACCGGCGGCCGGCATCTTGATGGTCAGCGAGCTGAGCCGCCCCTGGGCGTCGAGCTTGGCCTCGAACGGCACCTTGCCCGCGTCGGCGCCGAGCGTCTTGATCGCCTCTTCGTCGACCATTCCGGCGTCGGTCGCCTTGGTCAGGTCGAGGTTGCCGCTGTAGGCCCCCTCGCCGGTCTTCTGCACGTCGACGATGGCCTTGGTCAGAATCTCGGTACCGGCCGGGTCGACGTCCTCGAAGTCGAAGCTGAGGTCGTCGTTGTCCTTGATTTTCGACGGGTCCAGGTGCTGGTACTTGCCGGTGTTCAGCTTCTCCAGACCGGGCAGGCCCTCCGCGCCCTCGATCTGGATCTTCACCCAGCTGTCCGGCTCGATGTAGATCAGATCCAGGTTCATCGAGAAGCCGAGTTCCGCGTCGCCCGCGTTCATCTTCATCTGGGCGCTGCGGCTGGGCAGGTGGACCAGGCCCTCACCGTCCAGTTCCTGGCCCTTCATGGTGAACCGGAAGTTGCCCTTGGCGATTTCCTTGGTGGAGGCGAGCAGTGCCTCCTTCGGGTCGGCCGGCACGGAACCCGAACCGGTCCCCTGCGAGCCGGGCTCAGAGCCCTCCGTCTGCCCGCAGGCCGTCAGGCCCGGCACGAACAGGAGTGCGGCAGCGAGCGTGGCAACGCCCCACCGTCGAATGGTCACAGTCGATCTCCCCAGACAATGGCCCGGCGACGGAACGGCCGCCGGAATGTGAAGCCGCCGCAGCGTAGCGGGTGGGTGCCACATTTTCCGGCGATCTCGCCGCCGGCTAGGTCAGGGAAGCCGCCAGTCGGCGTAGCTCGTCCTCCGACGCCGGACCGACGACGATCACCGTCCGCCCCGGCTCCAACAGCACGAACGCCAGCTCATCGGCGCGCGCCGTATACCGCTGCCAACTACGACCGCCGATCTCGACCGCGCCCCGCGGCTGACCGTCCCGGGTCAGCTCGTCCGGCAGCAGCCGCTCGGCCGGCACGCTGCTCTGTACCACCTGCACGCCGTCGTCGTCCGGGGTCAGGTACCCGATCCGCAGCGTCGCGCCGGTGTCTGCGCGCCGGAAGTCGGCGGTGACCGTGTGCCACCCGTCGCCCAGCCCGGTCACCTCGCCGACCGGAAAGAGGTTGGCGGCCCGGGCCTGCTGGACGATCGGCGCCGGATCGACCTCGGTGGGCGTGTCTGCGCCGAGGAAGGCCCGGCCGAGGCCGATCAGCAGGGCGATCGGCACGAGCAGCACCAGCAGCGAGATGACGATGTCCCTCGGTGAACGCTGGGACCGGATCGCGGTCGACACGACCTGCCGCTGGTCGGCCCCGGAACCGTCCGGGGCGGCGTCCGCTGCCGGCGGCGACGCGTCCCGGCCGCCGGGCTCGTCGGTCAGGCGGTCATCCGGGGTACGGCCGGCGGCCTCAGTGGTGTCCACCCACCTATCTTGGCAGCTCCACCGGTTACCGGGATCCGGGCCACCAGCCCCCGAACCGGCGTTAAGTTGACCAGCGTGTCAGTATCCCTGACAAAGCCGGCCGCGGGCGGACGCCACGCGGTGCCGGGCCACCCCGCAGTGTCGCGAGGAGGAACCGACATGACCAACAGCAGGACCCGGGTACCACAGAATCTCGACCGCAACCTGGCGCTCGATCTGGTCCGGGTGACCGAGGCGGCGGCGATGGCAGCGGGCCGGTGGGTCGGCCGGGGCGACAAGGAGGGTGGCGACGGCGCGGCCGTCGACGCCATGCGCAAACTGATCAACTCCATCCCGATGCGCGGGGTGGTGGTGATCGGCGAGGGCGAGAAGGACAACGCCCCGATGCTGTTCAACGGCGAGCAGGTCGGCGACGGCTCCGGGCCGGAGGTGGACGTCGCGGTGGACCCGATCGACGGGACCACGCTGATGTCCAAGGGCATGCCGAACGCACTCGCCGTGCTGGCGGTCGCCGAGCGGGGGGCGATGTTCGACCCGAGTGCCGTCTTCTACATGGAGAAACTCGCGGTCGGGCCGGTCTACGCCGACGTGATCGACATCAACGCCGGGGTGGCGGAGAACCTGCGCCGGATCGCCCAGGTCAAGAACTCCAGCGTCGCCGAGGTGGTGGTCTGCGTACTGGACCGCCCCCGGCACGCCGAGCTGGTCGAGGAGATCCGGCGGGCCGGCGCGGGGATCCGGTTCATCAGCGACGGCGACATCGCCGGCGTGATCGCCGCCGCCCGGGGCGAGTCGGACGTCGACGTACTGATGGGCATCGGTGGCACCCCCGAGGGGATCGTCTCGGCCTGCGCGCTCAAGTGCATGGGCGGGGCGATGCAGGCCAAGCTCTGGCCGCGCGACGACGAGGAGCGGGAGAAGGCGCTCGCCGCCGGGCACGACCTGGACCGGGTGCTCGGCACCGACGACCTGGTGACCGGGGACAACTGCTTCTTCGTCGCCACCGGTGTCACCTCCGGGGACCTGCTGCGCGGGGTGCGGTACCGGGCCGGTGGCGCGTACACGCAGTCGATCGTGATGCGGTCCAAGAGCGGCACCATCCGGGTGATCGACTCCTACCACCGGCTGGAGAAGCTGGCGCTCTACTCCGCCGTCGACTTCGACGGCCGTCCGCTGGGCGAACAGGAGTAGCCGTTCGTGGTCACCGGTCCGGTCGGTCGCGACCGGACCGGTGGCCGCAGGTCCGGTCCCGCCGATCGGTCGGACACCACCGGCGGCCGCTCAGTTCCTGCCGGCGGCGATCAGGCCGGTCTCAGCAGGTTCCGCGCGGCACGGGTCCGCCGGGTCAGCCCGCGTCGGAGGAGTGACCGGGGAAGAGGTGGGCGGCCGGGTTGATCACCACGGCGGCGTTGTTGACCGCCGTGGCGGCCTCGCCGAAGCCGGTGGCGATCAGCCGGACCTTGCCCGGGTACTCCGTGATGTCGCCGGCGGCGAAGACCCGTGGCAGGTTGGTGATCATGGTGCTGTCGACCAGGATGTGCCGCTTGTCGAGCGCCAGGCCCCACTCGGTGAGCGGCCCGAGGTCGGCGGTGAAGCCCAGCGCCGCCACCACGGTGTCGACCGGCACGGTCTCGACCTCCCCGCCCTTCACCACGATGTCGGCCCCGGTCACCGCGCCGTCGCCGTGCAGCCTCGTCACCTCGGCGTTGACGATGATCCGTACCGGCAGTTCCCGGACCCGGTCGACGGTGGCGGCGTGGGCCCGGAACTTCTCCCGGCGGTGCACCAGGGTGACCGACCTGGCCAGCGGCTGCAGCGCCAGCGCCCAGTCGAACGCCGAGTCGCCCCCGCCGACGATCAGTACGTCCTGCCCGGCGAGATCGGCCAGGTGCGGTACGAAGAAGACGATGCCGCCACCGACGAAGTTCTCGGCCGCCGGCAGTGGTCGCGGGGTGAAGCTGCCCAGACCGGCGGTGACGATGATCGCGCCGCACCGCAGGACGTCGCCGCCGGCGAGACTGAGCACCGGTCGGCCGTCCAGGTAGGAGAGTTTCTCGGCGCGGACCCCGAGCAGGTACTCGGGACCGAAGGTGGCCGCCTGGGTGACGAGGTTGGCCACCAGGTCGCGTCCCTTGATCGAGGGAAACCCGGCGATGTCGTAGATCATCTTTTCCGGGTACATCGCGGTGACCTGCCCACCGGGCTCCGGCAGCACGTCGATGACCGCGACCGAGAGCCCCCGGAACCCCGCGTAGTACGCGGCGAACAACCCGGTGGGGCCAGCCCCGATTATCGCGACATCAACCTCGCGCATGTGCTCACCGTCGCTCTCCGCCTATGGCCTGATCACGGGCTTGCTGCTGTCGACCGTAGGCGGATGACGGGGATCGAGGCAATAGCCGTCCCACCCCCGGGTGGACCAAACAGGAAAACCCTTTCCGGGATCCGGGAGCCAGCCCGTCAGGGCAACGTCATGCTGGACTCCGACCGGTACGGGTCGTCGTCGCGCGGCCGGCGCCGACGGAACAGCACCGCGGCGATCATGCCGCCGAGCAGCCCGAACAGGTGACCCTGCCAGGAGATCAACTCATCGGTCGGCAGCACACCCAGCAACTGCCAGCCGTAGAGCAGGCCGACCAGGACGACCACACCGAGGTTCCACCAGCTCCGCTCGACGATGCCGCGCATGAACAGCAGCCCGAGATAGCCGAAGACGACGCCGCTCGCCCCCACCACGATCGACTGCGGCGAACCGGTGAACCAGACACCCAGGCCGCTGACAAAGATGATCACGAGTGTGGAGTAGATGAACCGACGCGACCCGGCGGCCAGCACGAAGGTGCCGAGCAGGATCAGCGGCACACTGTTGCTGTAGAGGTGGTCCCAACCGTGGTGCAGGAAGGGGCTGAAGAAGACCCCGTCGAGTCCCTCGATGTGCCTGGGGATGATCCCGGCGGTGGCGTCGAGCCCCGCCTGCAGCCAGGTGTCGAGAGCCTCGATCGCGAAGAGCACCGGTACGACGGCGCACATGGCCACGAAGGCCCGGCCCAGCGAGGCGTAGAACGCCTCGGTGCCGAACCGGTGGGGGTCGTTACCCCCGGAGTACGGGTCGAACGTCACCCTCACGTTGCTATCAGCTTCGGCAGCCCACCGCCACCTGAGTCCGACGCGCGAGCCGGCCGTCACACGCCCGCCGGCCCGGACGAAGGAGCAGGGACCGGTACGCCGAGGGGGCGCGGACCATCGGTCCACGCCCCCTCGCAGAGGTCCGGTGCCCGCCGGGCGCCTAGTACCAGCCCTCGGCCTGGGAGTGCGCCCAGGCGCCGCAGGGCGTGTCGTAGCGGCCCTTGATGTAGCCCAGTCCCCACTTGATCTGGGTGGCCGGGCTGGTCTGCCAGTCGGAGCCGACGGTGGCCATCTTGTTCCCCGGCCTGGCCTGCGGAATCCCGTACGCGCCGGACGGGTTCGCGGCCTTGGGGTTCCAGCCGCTCTCCTTGGTCCAGAGCTTGTCGAGGCAGGGCATCTCGGCCAGCTCGAAGCCCGCGTCGAGCAGCAGCGCGCAACCGATCGCCCGGTTGCCGCTGTACTCGTTGCACGAGTCCGGGATCGGTCCGTCGTACGGCTTGATCGCCTGTTCCGCCGCCTCCTTCTCCCGCCGCTCGCGCTCCCGTTTGCGGCTCACCGCCTCCTCGGTCCGCTTGGCCCGTTCCGCCGCGGCCTCGGCGACCTCGGCCGCCTTCCGCGCGGCCTCCCGCTCGGCGGCCCGCTGGTCAAGGGTGGCGAGCAGGTGTGCCGCGCGCTGCTGGCGGATCAGGTCCCACTCGGCCTGTTGCGCGTCGTAGGCCGACTGGGCGTCGATGCTCCGCTGCTGCGCTTCCCGGTCCTCGCCGAGGTAGTAGCCGCCGCCGACGCCCCCGAAGAGCAACGCGACGGCAAGTCCCCGGACACCGAACCGGCTCCACAGCCGACTCACAGAGTGTTCCCTTCGTCGGGGGCAAGGACACGACGCGCCGGAACCCGTTTCGGGTCTGCCCCGTGCACGCCGCGAGCGCCCCGACCTGACCCGGTCGTGACTCCGATCGACCGAGGGGCCGTCGGTGCCGTGGCCGGCGGGAGAAATGATTCTCGACTATCTCCCGCCGCCCGTGGACGCTCGAAGGACACCATTGCGCAAGGTGAGGCTGCTGGGAAACCAGCAGAGAGAAATGTGATCTGGGTCACGCCGCGAATCACCATTGATCCGGGCGAACCCCACCCGCGAGGCCCCCTACAGCGGTACGTCCTCCAACAGATCCGTAACCACCTCGGCGATCGGCGACCGCTCCGAACGGGTCAGCGTCACGTGCGCGAAGATCGGATGCCCCTTCAGCGCCTCGATCACCGCGGTGACCCCGTCGTGTCGTCCGACCCGCAGGTTGTCCCGCTGGGCGACGTCGTGGGTGAGCACCACCCGGGAGCCCTGACCGACCCGGGACAGCACGGTGAGCAGCACCCCGCGCTCCAGCGACTGGGCCTCGTCGACGATGACGAAGGCGTCGTGCAGGCTCCGGCCGCGGATGTGGGTCAGCGGCAGGACCTCGAGCATTCCCCGGGCCAGGACCTCGTCCACCACGTTCTCGTGGACCACCGCGCCGAGGGTGTCGAAGACCGCCTGCGCCCAGGGCGACATCTTCTCCGCCTCCGAGCCGGGCAGATATCCCAGCTCCTGGCCGCCCACCGCGTACAGCGGCCGGAACACGACGACCTTCTTGTGCCGTCGGCGCTCCATCACGGCCTCCAGGCCGGCGCAGAGCGCGAGCGCCGACTTGCCGGTACCGGCCCGGCCGCCGAGCGACACGATGCCGATCGACTCGTCGAGCAGGAGATCGAGCGCCACCCGCTGCTCGGCCGAGCGACCGCGCAGCCCGAACGCCTCCCGGTCACCACGGACCAGCCGTACGGTCTTGTCGGGCAGCACCCGGGCCAACGCGGAACCCCTCGGCGAGTGCACCACCAGCCCGGTGTGGCAGGGGAGGCCGGCGGCCTCGTCCAGGTCGAGCGAGACGTCCTCGTACAGCTTGTTGACCTGCTCCTCGGCCAGTTCCAGCTCGGCCATCCCGGTCCAGGTCGGATCGCTGGCCTGGCCGTGCCGGTACTCGTCGGCGGTCAGCCCGACGGACGCCGCCTTGACCCGCAGCGGCATGTCCTTGCTGACCAGGGTGACCTCCCACCCCTCGGCGGCCAGGTTGAGCGCGACCGAGAGGATCCGCGCGTCGTTGGAGTCGGTACGGAACCCGGGCGGCAGTACGCCGTCGTCGCTGTGGTTCAGCTCCACCCGCAGCGTGCCGCCCGACTCGTTGGCCGGCACCGGCTGGTCCAGCCGCCCGTACCGGACCCGCAGGTCGTCGAGGAGACGCAGGGACTGTCGGGCGAACCAGCCCAGTTCCGGATGATGACGCTTCCCCTCCAGTTCCGTGATCACCACCAGCGGCACGACCACCTCGTGCTCGGCGAAGCGGTGGAAGGCTCCGGGATCGGACAACAGGACCGAGGTGTCCAGGACGTACGCCCGGCCTGCTGGTCCGGGCTCCGCGGCGTCAGCCGGCGGAGACGTCCTGGTCCGGCGCCCGCCCCGGGCTCGGCCCGGAGTCTTCTCGGCGGCGGTCGCGTTCTGGTTGTCGGCCCGAGGATTGGTACGGCGAGTCGTCACAGGCCTGCTCCGGCGGGCGTGCACCCGTACACCCGCGGTCCGCCTCGTCCGGTGCCCGGAGACACGGGGTCGGATGCGGGCCCCGTGGCGTGCATGGTCGCAAGGTCCGGGCCGGCCGGCTGGCCCGGGATGACCCCGCGCCATGCCTAGACGCTAACCGGAGAATGCCAGCTTGGGCTAGGGCATCCGAGTGTGCGACTTGGCACGGGCGTCAGGAGGGCCGGCGGACCGGCCGGGATGCATGCCCCCTGCGCACATCCCGGCCGGCGGGGATCACCGTCACCGGTCTGACGTGATCCCGACGGTGCGCGTCCGTGACGGACCGGCGCACCGTGCTCGCGGGTGACCGCTCACCCCACCGCGCACCGGTCAGACATTCCGACCGGCGAAGGCGTCGGTGGAGTGCCGTCCGCCGTTGGTCGCGGTCCCCGCGAAAGAGGCGCCCGTATACGTCGTTCCCTGACCTACGACGGTGTGGGCGTTGTGCGGTGTGGTGGGTGATGGCACCGCCAACACCGAGGCGATGGCCGCCTGCGCCTCCCGACGTCGACGGTTCCAGGCCCCCCGGTCACCGTCGAAGTACCCCTGCCGGTAACCGAACCGGTAACCGAGCCGGTAGCTGAGCTGGCCGTGCAACCGCCCGACGGCGTAGCTGGACGAGGCGAGCAGCAGTATGAGGAAGACCGCGAAGAAGGGACTCACCCGGTCACCCCGCCCCGATCCCGGCCGACCCGCTGACCGCCCCCGCCGCGTACTCCTTTCCCGTGCACATCCACTCCGATCCCGCTCACGGCCTCTCCTCGTGGTCTCCGGCGTCGCCGTGAGCCATCCCGCCGAGTCGGCCGGTCCGCTCGCTCATGTCTCCTCCGCATCGAAGGAGGTCGGATCGGAGATGAGCAGCCGGTCGAGATCGTCGGTGCTCACCTCCTCGATCAACTCGACGCTGATCCGGCAGCCGTCGAGCACGACCTCGGCAACCGAGGCCCGGCGAATCTCGCCCCCGGCGTCGTACACCCGCACGCTCAGCTCCGGACAGCCGAGATGGGCGCGCCACGAGTTCCATTCCGCCCGGTCACCCACGTTCAGGGAGAGGTAACGGCAGCCGCGCGCGAGGTAGAGCCGCCAGGGCGCGGTGAGACCGGCGGCGACGCCGTCGGCGATCAGACCGAATGCCTGGGCCCGGGTTGCTAGTTCGGTCACCGGACTCCTCCTGTCACGGGAGTGTGACCCCCGTGAGCACGAAATGCCTCAAGCACGAGACACACCGTAAATCGTCCCATACGCGTGACAGTATCAGCTCTTTGTCTGATTACCCCCACACCTACGTACACCTATTGTGGCCACGTGATACCCCTCGACACAAGCCGTGCTAGGACACCACGGAAACGTGAGCCCTTGTCACGCACGCAGTACACACCAACCCCAGACCCCCCGGAACGGGACGGCTGGCCGTACCGTCGACGAGTGCCGGACCGCAGTCAAGGACGGAAGATCGCCTTCGCCGCCTTCGTACGCAAGGCACTCGACGACGCCCGCGCCACCCGCGCCTGGACCGGCACGGAGGTCTCCCGACGCACCGGCGTGTCCCGCCAGACGATCAACCGCTGGGTACGCGGCGAGTGGGCCAGCGACCCCGAGGCCAAGCGGGTCGTCGCGTTCTGCGAGGGGCTCGGGCTGGATCCCGGCGTCGCCTTCGGCGTACTGGGCTGGGACCGGCACTCCCCGGCACGCCCGGCACCGAGTGCGCCGCCGATGGACCCCGACGTGGAGGCACTGCTGCGTCGCCTGGTCGACCCCAACGTCTCCGACGCGGAGAAGTTCCACATCCGGGAGACCATCCGCTATCTGGCTTATCGTCCTGCTTTGCCAACAGAAGCCCGAAAAGGTGGCAAACGAGCTAGCTAGTTACTCAGATGGTGCAACTTCGCGCATGGCACTCATCCAACCACCTCCGGTAATCAAAAACCCACGCTAACGTGCCTCTTCGTACTGCTTGGGCTCGTCGTCGGCGGGGGGACGGGACAAGGCCGAACCCAGCCCTGCGGGACAGAAGGAGGGGTCTAGCCATGACCCTGAAGTGGATGGCAGTTGTTGTCGCGTCGGTGTCCCTGACCCTGTGCGTGACCACGAACGTCGTGGTCGGTGCGGTCCGTGGCGGCAGCCCCGCGCCGTTTCTGGTCAACGCTCTCGCCCTGACCGTCGCCGGAACAGCGACCGTCCTGGCCGTCGTCGCCGATCTCCACGAACGGCTCAACGCGCGGCTCACCGCGCTCACCGAATTTCTCGTCGCCCGCCTCAACGAACTGGACCGCAACACCGGCGACCACAACACGGGATTTGTCGAGGGATACCTGCTGAGCCGGGCACAGGACCCGGCGGTGGTGCCGATCGGACCCCGGCTGCGCGGACGCCGGGCGATGATCAGCGGCGACGACTGAGCACCGGACGAGCGGTTGCCGCCGCGACGCCGGATGAGACGTTTTCGCTTTGACGTCTGCGGCGGCAACCCGCCGAGGTACGCTGACGCCCGTGCGGCCGATCAACACGGGGGAGCAGCCCCCGCCCCGTTCCCTGACTGCGGAGCAGGCTTGGCGGGCCACTGCCGACCGGCTCGAGGGCTGCGTCCTCTTCTTCGACTTCGACGGCACCCTGGCCCCGGTACGGGACGATCCGACAGCGGTGGAACCGGCGCCGAAGGCGCTGGCGGCCATCAACGCCCTCACCTCGGTGGTGCAACGGGTGGCGATCGTCTCGGCCCGGCCGGTGGAGTTCCTCCGGGACCGTCTGGCCAGCGTCGAGGGGGTGGACATCTACGGGCTCTACGGCCTGGAGCACATGCTCGCCTCCGGTGAGACGGTCACCGAGGAGGCCGCCCTGCCCTGGGTGCCGACCATGGCCGAACTCACCGACCGGGCCCGCGCGGAACTGCCGGAGGGCACGCTCGTGGAGTACAAGCGGCTCTCGGTCGCCCTGCACTGGCGGACCGCGCCGCACCTGGCCGGCGTCGTCGAGCAGTGGGGCCGCGAACAGGCCGAACGACTGGGCCTGCGGCTGCAGGTCGGCCGGATGGTGCTGGAGCTCAAACCCCCGGTCGACCGCGACAAGGGCATGGTGATCGGCGAAGCGGTCCGGTCCGCCAGTTGCGCGTGGTATTTCGGCGACGACGTCTCGGACATCAAGGCGTTCGCCGCGCTACGCGCCCGCGAGGCCGCCGACCCGGACTTCTTCGGCGTCTGCGTCGCCGTCGCCAACCCGGAGACCGGCGACGAGGTGTCGACCGCCGCCGACCTGACCATCGAGTCTCCGGAGGCGCTCGGCGACTTCCTCACCGAGGCTCTGCATCGGCTCACCTGACCGCCGGCACACACCTGCCCTGTCCGGCCCCTGCCGTCGCCTGCCCCGGCGTTGGCGGTGGTGTCGACGGCGCCGTGCCAGCTCCGGCTATGCGCCGTAGCGGCGCTGCCGGTTGGCGTACGAGCGCAGGGCCCGGAGGAAGTCGACGCGCCGGAAGTCCGGCCAGTTCAGCTCGCAGAAGTAGAACTCGGAGTGCGCCGACTGCCAGAGTAGGAAGCCGGAGAGCCGCTGCTCACCGCTGGTCCGGATGACCAGATCCGGGTCGGGCTGACCCTTGGTGTAGAGGTGCTCCGCGATGTGCTCCACGTCGAGGACCTCGGCGAGCTCCTCGATGGTGCCGCCGGCCGCCGCGTGCTCCCAGAGCAGCGAGCGGACCGCGTCGGCGATCTCCCGCCGACCGCCGTACCCCACCGCGGCGTTGACCTGGGCGCCACCCACCCGGCCCCGGGTCCGCTCCTCGGCCGACTTCAGCGCCGCCGCGGTTTGTGCCGGCAGCAGGTCGAGCGCGCCGACCATCCGCAGCCGCCAGGGGTTGCCCTCCTCGGCCAGCTCGACGACCAGGTCCTCGATGATCTGGACCAGCGGGTCCAGCTCGCTGGCCGGGCGGCGCAGGTTGTCGGTGGCCAGCAGATACAACGTGACGTGTCCGATACCGGCCTGGTCACACCAGCCCAGCACTTCCTTGATCTTGGCTGCGCCGACCCGGTGCCCGTCGTTCGGGTCGAGGAAGCCCATCTCCCGTGCCCACCGCCGGTTGCCGTCACACATCACCCCGACGTGCTTCGGTACGGGCTTGCCGGCGAGCTTCGCCGTCAGGCGTCGCTCGTACACCGAATAGATAAGGTCGCGCAGACTCATCCCCTGCAGCGTACCGATCAGAACCGCCGAGGGAAGTGCCGCCCGGCCGCCGCAGGGACGGCAGCGGCCATCCTGGTCAATGTCCGGAGGTTCAACCGGCCGTCTCCCAGGCCCAACTCGACGAGCGTGCGGAATACCTCGGCGTCCCGATCAGCCGCCCGGACCACCGTGTCCACCACCGTCCGGCGCCGGGCCAGCCAGGCCACCGCCGAACTGTGCCGCAGGTGCCGGCCCAGCCGCCGCCGCAGCGCGGCGGCGTAGCGGTCCGCCGCGACGTGCGGTGAGCCGGCGGCGGCCGCCCCGGCGAGCGAACCGGAGAGGACCGCGTAGAAGATCCCCTCGCCGGTGAACGGGTTGATCAGCGACAGGGCGTCCCCGGCCAGCACGATCCGGCCCCGTCCCGGAACCGGACGCCGGGTCGACAACGGCAGGTGGTGGGCCCGTAGCCCGGTGGCGGCGGCGGTGTCGATCTCGGGTAGCAGGGCGGCAAGTCGCTCCAGCAGCTGGTCCCGGCGCAGCGGACGCCCGGCGAGCACCTCGCCGTACCCGATGTTGGCCCGCCCGTCCCCGATCGGGAACACCCAGGCGTAGCCCGGCCAGTGTCGGGCCGAGGTGACGATCCGCTGCTCGACCGGGCCGGCGGCGGCCGGCGCGTAGCCCCGGATGGCCAGCGCCAGGTGCCCGTCCGGGTTGGCGCCGTGACCGAGCGCGCGACGGACCACCGAGCCGGCGCCGTCGGCGCCGACCACCGCCCGGGCCGCCACCAGACCGTCGAGCACCACCAGCCCGTCCCGGACCTCCACCCGTCGCACCGGATGCCGGTGCAGCCGGGCTCCGGCGGCCAGCGCCGCCGCCACCAGCCGGGCGTCGAAGACCTGGCGGGGCACCGTGTACGCGGGCCGGGGCAGCGGACGCGCCACCTGGCCGCCGCCCGGCGCGACCAGCCGCAGCGCCGGCACCGGCCGGTAACCGGCCACCGCGTCCGGCACGCCCAGTTCCGCGAGTACGTCCAGCGCGTGCGCCGCGATGCCGTCCCCGCACGCCTTGTCCCGGGGAAAGTCCGCCCGGTCCAACAGCAGCACGCTCGCGCCGAGCCGGCGGGCGGCCAGTGCCGCACTCGCGCCGGCCGGACCGGCCCCGACCACCGCCACGTCGACGGTCTCCACGGCCGCTCACCTCACCCGGGACGTGCGCTCACCGGCGGCCCGGCCGGATCCTGACGCAGTCCGCCCGGATCCGGCCCGGACGCGTCCGGATCCGGGACCGGTCCGTCCGCGGCGGCCCGCCCGGCCCGCCGCAACCCGTACAGCGTCATCGCCGCGGCGACGACCAGCGGCGTACCGTCCCGGACCAGGCCGTCCACCCCGAGCAGCAACCAGCACAGCGGCAGGTTCACCGCGAGCACGAATACGGTCACCAGCACCAGCAGTACGGCCGCCCACCGCTTGCCGCGCAGCAGGAAGAAGCTGCTGAACAGCACCACGTAGCTGACCGCGACGCCGATGACGAACCACAGCACCACGGTAGGCGCGGCGAGCAGCCGCCCGTCGAGGATCGTGCCGATTGCCACCAGGCAGGGCACCAGGGTCAACGGGCTGTACGTGAACGCCGCCACCCGGGCGGTGAGCAGCCAGCCGGTCACCGGAGGCCGGCGCGGGGCGGCCTCCTGCCAGGAGACCCCCCGCCGGTCGATCACCAGCCGGTTGGGGTGCCGCACGAGATGGTCGCGTACCGACGGCGAGCGGTAGAGCAGCCAGACGACGGCGACACAGAGCGCGGTGAGGATCGCGAACCCGAGCAGCCCGGGCAACGGCGGCACCCCGGCCCGGGGCACGATCAGCCGGCCCACCGCGAAGATCGTGGTCACGGCGAGGATCAGGCCGAACGGGCGGGCGGCGGCCCGACCCCGCCGGACGTGCCGGATGAGGATGAGGAAACCGAGCGTACGCAGCAGCGCCCAGCCGGTGCGTACCGCGAGCCCGAAGCCGCGCTCCGGGGCGTACCACCAGTTGAGCACGTCGACCACGACGGTGGCCACGGCGGTCGCCGCGAGCAGCCAGGACAGGGTACGCACGGCGGCCGGCCGCCGGACCGGGGTCGCGGCGGGGGGGGGCCCGGGGGGGGGGGGGGGGGGCGGGGGGCGGGGGGGGGGGGGGGGGCGGCGCGGCGCCCCCCCCCCCAGGGGTTGGGGCCCGGGGCCGGCCGGGGGGGGGGGGGGCGGGGGCCGCCCCCCCCCCCCCGACTCCGGGACGACGGTCAGATCTCGTCGATCAGATCGGCCACCGAGCCGACGATCCGGGACGGCCGGTACGGGTACCGCTCGGCCTCCGTCCTGGTGCTGATCCCGGTCAGCACGAGGATCGTCTCCAGCCCCGCCTCCAGGCCACAGAGGATGTCGGTGTCCATCCGGTCGCCGATCATGGCGGTGGTCTCCGAGTGGGCGTCGATGGTGTTCAACGCCGAGCGCATCATCATCGGGTTGGGCTTGCCGACGAAGTAGGGCTCCACCCCGGTCGCCTTCGAGATCATCGCGGCGACCGAACCGGCGGCCGGTAGTGCGCCCTCCGTCGAGGGGCCGGTCGGGTCCGGATTGGTGCAGATGAACCGCGCCCCGCCGTCGATCAGCCGGACCGCCTTGGTGATCGCCTCGAAGCTGTAGGTCCGGGTCTCCCCCAGCACCACGTAGTCCGGGGCGTAGTCGCTGAGGACGTACCCCACCGCGTGCATGGCGGTGGTCAGGCCGGCCTCGCCGATCACGTACGCCGTACCGCCGGGGCGCTGGTCGGCCAGGAACTGCGCGGTGGCCAGCGCCGCCGTCCAGATCGACTCCTCCGGTACGTCGAATCCCATCCGGTTCAGCCGGGCCTGCAGATCCCGGGCGGTGTAGATCGAGTTGTTGGTGAGGATCAGAAACGGCTTGCCGGAGGCGCGCAGCCGGCTGACGAACTCCGGGGCGCCGGGCACCGGCTGCCCCTCGTGCACCAGTACGCCGTCCATGTCGGTGAGCCAGCTCTGCACCGGCTTACGCTCGATCATGCCGCGCCTCCACGTCGGACGGCCCGCTGGTGTGACTGCTTCATGTCTCTCCTGATCAGGGGAAGGTTCGGCGTGACGGGCGTGCACGGTCACCGTGGCCCGGGCCGCCGGGGCGGCTGGCAGCAGTCGACCCCGCAGGTGTCCCAGGCGGGCAGCCGGGGGCCGTCGGACGATCCGGCCAGCCGTCGCGGGACCGCGTTCGCCGGATCGAGTCGCTCCAGCACCAGTTCCCGGACCATCGCCACGAAACGTGGGTCGGTGCCGGGCGTACCGGCCCGGACGAAGTCCAGGCCGAGCTGTTTGGCGGTGTCGGCCGCCTCGGTGTCGAGGTCCCAGACCACCTCCAGGTGGTCGGAGACGAAACCGATCGGGCTGACCACGACCGAGGTGACCCCTTCGTCCACCAGGCTGCGCAGGTGGTCGTTGATGTCCGGCTCCAGCCACGGCACCTGCGGCGGCCCGGATCGACTCTGCCAGACGAGGTCGTGGCGCAGGTCGGGGGCGGCCGCGGCGGCGACCAACGCGGCCGTCTCGCGCAGTTGTGCCTCGTACCGGCCGCCGTCCGGGCCGGCGGTGGCGGCCATCGAGACCGGGATCGAGTGGGCGGTGAAGACCAGCCGGGTGGTGGCCCGGCGGCCCGGGGCGAGGGTGGCCAGCGCGGCGGCGACCGCGTCGGCGTGCGGCTCGACGAATCCGGGATGGTCCCAGTACTGCCGCAGCTTGTCGACCCGGGGCGCGTCCGGCCCGACCGCCGCCCGGGCTGCCGCGATGTCCTCGAGGTACTGCCGGCACGACGAGTAGCCGGCGTAGGCGCTGGTCACGAAGCCGAGCGCGGACCGGACGCCGTCGTCGCGCAGCTGGGCGACGGTGTCGGCCAGCATCGGGTGCCAGTTCCGGTTGCCCCAGTAGACCGGCAGGTCGAGACCGTGCGCGGCGAAGTCGGCCCGGATCGCGGCCAGCAGTTCCCGGTTCTGCTGGTTGATCGGTGACACGCCGCCGAAGTGCCGGTAGTGCTCGGCGACCTCGGCGAGCCGCTCCGGCGGGACGTTACGGCCCCGGGTCACGTTCTGCAGGAACGGCAGGACGTCATCGGGCCGCTCCGGGCCGCCGAACGAAATCAACACCACCGCGTCGTACGACATGGCACCATTCTTGCCCGCCGGCCGGAGCGGTCAGGAGGGGGCCCTTCCGCACCGCCGGCCACCGCCCGGCGACAAGAAGGGCCCCTTCCTTACATCTTGCCGGCGCCGAGCGCGTGGTAGCCGCCGTCGACGTGAACGATCTCACCCGTGGTGGCCGGGAACCAGTCGGAGAGCAGCGCCAGGCAGGCCCGGGCGGCCGGCTCCTGGTCGGTCAGGCTCCAGCCCAGCGGGGCCCGCTCGGTCCAGGCGTTCTCGAACTGCTCGAACCCGGGGATCGACTTCGCCGCCATGGTGCGCAGCGGGCCGGCGGAGACCAGGTTGCTGCGGATCCCCTTGGCGCCCAGGTGCAGGGCCAGGTAGCGGGAGGCCGACTCCAGCCCGGCCTTGGCGACGCCCATCCAGTCGTACACCGGCCACGCCTTGGTGGCGTCGAAGGTGAGCCCGACCACCGCGCCGCCCGGACTCATCAGCGGCAGCGCGGCCACCGCGAGCGACTTGTAGGAGTACGTCGAGACGTGCACCGCGGTCGCGACGTCCTCCCAGGGCGCGTCGAGGAAGCCGCCGCCGAGGCAGCTCTGCGGCGCGAAGCCGATGGAGTGGACCACCCCGTCCAGCCCGTCGACGTGCTCCCGGACCCGGTCGGCCAGGGTGTTCAGGTGTTCGGTGTTGGTCACGTCGAGTTCGATCACCGGGGCGGGCTCGGGCAGCCGCCTGGCGATCCGTTCGACCAGCGACATCCGGCCGAAGCCGGTGAGCACCACGGTCGCGCCGTTCTCCTGGGCGAGCTTCGCCACCGAGAACCCGATCGACTGGTCGGTGATGATCCCGGTGACGAGCAGCCGCTTGCCGGCCAGCAGTCCAGACACGTGCAGATCCTCCCTGCGTTCGGGCTGAAAAGGTGAGGCGGTGACGCCGTCGGCGGTCAGTGGCCCAGGCCGAGGCCGCCGTCGACCGGGATGACGGCGCCGGAGATGTAGCCCGCGGCGTCGGAGGCGAGCCAGGTGACCACGCCGGCCACCTCGTCGGCGGCGGCCATCCGGCCGGCCGGGATGGACTTGATGATCTCCGCCTTGCGGTCGTCGCCGAGCACCGCCGTCATGTCGGTGTCGATGAAACCGGGCGCGACCACGTTGGCGGTGATGTTGCGGGTGCCGAGTTCCCGGGTGATCGACCGGGCCACGCCGACCAGACCGGCCTTGCTGGCCGCGTAGTTGACCTGACCGGCACCGCCGGAGAGGCCGACCACCGAGGAGATGAAGATCATGCGACCCCAGCGACCCCGGACCATCTTGGTGGCGGCCCGCTTGGCGCAGCGGAACGCGCCGGTCAGGTTGGTGTCGAGCACGTCGGTGAACTGCTCCTCGGACATCCGCATCAGCAGCGTGTCCTTGGTGATGCCGGCGTTGGCGACCAGCACCTCGACCGGGCCGAACTCCGCCTCGACGGCCGAGAAGGCGGCGTCGACCTGGTCGGCGTCGGTGACGTCGCAGCGTACGCCGAAGAGGTCGGCCGGCGGATTGCCGCTCCGGTGGGTCACCGCTACCCGGTCCCCCTGCTTGGCGAAGGCCTGGGCGATGGCCAGGCCGATGCCCCGGTTACCCCCGGTCACCAGCACAGTTCGGGCCACGGTGTCTCCTCCTCTGACGTGACGGACGCGCACGGTGGTGCGCGATGGAGACTAGGCGCTACCGGCAGGTAATCAGTAACCGGGGCGCGTCGTACCCAGGTACGACGTGCGGAATCGTGCCACGGGGGTACGAGGGGGAGATCGTCCGCCCGTACCCTGACGCGGATGGAGAACGGCACCGTCGGCGTACTGCGACTCGCCCTGGGTGACCTGCGGCGGCTCCTGCTCGGCCCGGACTACCCACCGGCGCCACCCGTCGGCCGGGGACGGCGGTGGCCGCGGGTGCGGGCCTATCTGGTCCCGGTGCTGCTGCTCGCGCTGATCGGGCTGACCGCCGCCGCCGCGCAGTACCTGACGGACGAGCGGAAGCTGCCGCTGCCGGCCGCGCTGCTGATCGCTGTCGGCTCCACCCTGCCGGCGGCGCTGGCCCCGTACCGCCCACTGCTCGCCTGGCGGGTCGGCTACCTGGCGGTCCTGTTCGGCACGTTCAACGCGACCAGGGACGAGGCCTGGCCGTGGAACCCGGTGCAGATCCTCGTCTTCCTGTTCGTGCTGGTGGTGGTGGCCGGGCGGGCCGGCATCGGCGTCGCGGCCTGGGCGAATCTGCTCACCCTGTGGCCGGTCTACTTCTTCGCCACCAGCAGCGGGAACGCGCACGGCGTCACCGTGTTCCTCGCGGTGCTGCTGATCCTCGCCGACCAGGTGCGGCGGCGCCGGCAGAGCCAGCGCGCCCTGGTCGAGCAGGCCGAGCGGAGCGAGCTGGAGCAGGCCCGTCGGGCGGTGCTGGAGGAACGCACCCGGATCGCCCGGGAGATGCACGACGTGGTGGCCCACCACATGTCGATGATCGCGGTGCAGGCGGAGACCGCGCCGTACCGGCTCACCGGGCTGGCCGAGCCGGCCCGGGCCGAGTTCACCGCGATCGCCGGCTCGGCCCGGGAGGCGCTGACCGACATGCGCCGACTGCTCGGCGTACTGCGCAGCGAGTCGGCCGCCCCGGAGACCGCACCGCAGCCAGGGCTGGCCGAGCTGCCCGAACTGGTCGAGGCGGCCCGGCGGGCCGGGATGTCGGTGACCCTCGACGGTCTGTCCGACCCCGAGCCCGCCGGCACCCCGCCCGGCGACGTCGGGCGGCCGGCCGACGACGAACCCTCCGACCCGGCCGGGCGGCCGCCGGAGGCGGTCGCGCTGGCCGCGTACCGGATCGTCCAGGAGGCGCTGGCGAACGCCGCCCGGCACGCCCCCGGCGCCACCGTGCGGGTCGTCCTGGACACCGACGCGACAGCACTGACCGTCGACGTCCGCAACGGACCGGCGGGACCGGGCGGACGGGTGGCCGGGCAGGTCGGCGGCGCCGACGGCGGGCCCCGGCACGGGCTGACCGGCATGCGGGAGCGAACCCGGCTGCTCGGTGGCACACTCACCGCCGGTCCGACCGACCAGGGGTACGCGGTGACCGCGTACCTGCCGTACCGCGCGGAGGAGGAGAGTCGTTGATCCGGGTGCTGATCGCCGACGACCAGGCGATGGTGCGGCAGGGCTTCGGGGCCCTGCTGGCCGCCCAGCCCGACCTGCTGGTGGTCGGCGACGCGGCCAACGGCGCCGAGGCGGTCACCGCCGTGCGGCGGCTGGACCCGGACGTCGTGCTGATGGACATCCGGATGCCGGTGCTGGACGGGCTGGCCGCCACCCGGCAACTGGTCGGGGACCGGCCCGACCAGGACCGTCCGCGGGTGCTCATCCTCACCACCTTCGACCTCGACGACTACGTCTACGAGGCGTTGCGGGCCGGGGCGAGTGGCTTCCTGCTCAAGGACGCCCCCGCCGCCGACCTGGTGCACGCGGTCCGGGTGGTCGCCGCCGGGGACGCACTGCTCGCCCCGACGGTGACCCGGCGGCTGATCGCCGAGTTCGCCGGGCGCCCCGACCGGGAACGGCCCCGACCGACCTCGCTCACCGGGCTCACCCCCCGGGAGACCGAGGTGCTCCGGCTGATCGCCCGGGGCCGTTCCAACACCGAGATCGCCGGTGACCTCTTCGTCGCCGAGCAGACCGTGAAGACGCACGTCGGGCGGATCCTGGCCAAGCTCAACCTGCGGGACCGGGCCCAGGCGGTGGTCGTCGCGTACGAGTCCGGGCTGGTCACGGCGGGTGAGTAGTACTCCAGGTGGTCCCGTGGTCCTCCGGTAGCCCGTCCGTGGGGTGACGACCGGACCCCCACCGCCGTCGCACGCTTTCTCCGAGATCAACCCGGCCGGCCTGTACCGGTTCCGGGGGCGGCACGGAGGGGGATGAGACGGATGGTGTGGCGACGACCGGTCCGCGGCACGTTGGGTGGCCTGCTGGCCCTGGGCCTGCTGGTACCGCCACCGGCGGAGGCGGCCCCGCCGACGACGGTGACCGGCTTTGTCGACAGCTACCCGTCGGTGGCGTCGGCGATGCGGGCCGCCGGAGCGCCGTACGCCGACTGGGTCTCGTCCGGCCGGTCCTTCCTGGACTTCGACCCGCGCGGCGACGGCCGGATCGTGGAGGTGCTGGGCGACCCGGGTACCGCCGACCGGATCGTGGTGCTGGTGCCCGGGGTGGCCAGCACGCTGCGGAACTTCGACCGGGGCCTGGGCGGGGTGACCCGACGCGCCCCGGCCGCCCAGGCCCGCGCCCTGTACGACGAACTCCACGCCACCGGCCCCGGTGCCCGGGTCGCCGTGCTGGCCTGGTTGGGCTACGACCCGCCGGACGGGGTGGGCCTGACCGCGGCCCGCCCGGACAGCGCCCGGGCCGGCGTACCGGCCCTGGTCGGGCTGGTCGACGTGCTGGTCCGACACCGCCCGGCGGCGACGGTCACGTTGGTCGGGCACAGTTACGGTGCGCTGCTGCTCGGCCTCGCCGGGCCGGCGCTGCCGCCCCAGGTGACCGCCCTGGTGAGCGTCGGTGGTGTGGGGATGGGGGTGGACCGGGCCCGGGAGCTCGGCACCGGGGCCGCCGTCTGGGCCGCCGAGGCACCGGACGACTGGATCCGGTGGATCCCGGCGCTGCGTGTCGGTGACGTCGGGCACGGCGTACGGCCGGCGACGCCGGGTTTCGGTGCCCGGCCGCTGCCGGTCGACCGGGTCTCCGGACACGACGGCTACCTGGTTCCGGGCAGCGACACCCTGCACGCGATCGCCCAGGTGGTACTCGGTCCGGACGCGACCACGAACGGGCAGGACGTCCGATGAACCCGACTGTTGCCCGGCCCGCACACCCGACGGACCGGAACCGGACTCCGGCGGGGCGTCCGGCGAACCCGGACGGCGACCGGGACCGGGCGGTGGACGGGTTGCGGGCGTACGCGATCGCCGGTGTGGTGCTCGGACACTGGCTGGTCACCGCCCTGGTCCTGGCACCGGACGGCGCGCTGCGCACGGCGAGTCCGCTGCGCGCCATGCCGGAGCTGGTACCGGTGACCTGGCTGCTGCAGACGCTCGGGCTCTTCTTCTTCGTCAGTGGGTACGCCTCGGCCCGCTCACTCCGGGCGGCCGCCGGCCGTGGGGTGGACCCCGGCCCCTGGCTCCGGCAGCGGCTCGGTCGGCTGGTCCGGCCGGTCACCGTACTGCTCGGCGGCTGGGCGGTGGTGCTGGCCGGCGCGGCGGTGCTCGGCGTACCGGAGGCGACCCTGCGGACCGCCGGCACACTCCTGGTCAGTCCACTGTGGTTCCTGTTGCCGTTGACCGTGCTGTTCGCGCTGACCGGCCCACTGTCCCGCGCCCTGGACCGGTACGGGCCGGTCCGGCCCACCGCCCTCGCGGTCGCCGTGGTCGGGTTGACCGACCTGATCGGTCGGCTGGCCGGCCCGGACGGCGGTGCCGGTCCCGGCGACGGTGCCTGGCGGGTGCCGGTGGCACTGCTCGCCGCCTGGCTGGTGCCGTACCTGCTCGGCATCGCGCTGGCCCGGGACGCCTCGGTCGGGCGGGTGGGGCACCGGCGTACCGGCTGGCTGCTGCTGCTCGGCGGTGCGGCCGGGATGGCCGCGCTGGTGCTGCTCGCCGACTACCCGGCCAGCGCGGTCGGCGTGCCCGGCGACGGTGTCTCCAACCTCGACCCGCCGTCGCTGTTCACCGTCTGCCTGGCGCTCGCCCAGGTCGGCGTGGCGCTGCTGGTCCGTCCCGCGTTGGCCGGCTGGCTGGCCCGACCCGACCGGTGGCGTCCGGTACGCCGGGTCAACCGCGCCGCGATGGCCGTCTACCTCTGGCACCAGAGCACCCTGCTCGGGGTGACCGCACTGGCCGCGCTCGGCGCCCGGGCGGTCGGCCTCGACGGCGTACCCGGGCTGCACACCGTGCCGGACGGCGCCGGCTGGCTGGTCGCCCGGCTGGCCTGGCTGCCACTGTTCTGCCTGGTCCTGGCCGGTCTGGTCGGCCGGTCCGCGGCCGGCGCCGACCGGGACGCGGCGGATCGGGCCGGGGTGGCGGCGGATCGTCGGCGGGGTGGGCCGGTGCTGCCACGACGTCGGATGACCGACAGTCCGGAGCACGTCGGTCAATTTCAGCCGGACGACCGCCCGGGTGTACGATGACTCGCGTTCCCGGCCCCGTCGACGTGTTGGAGGTGATCGCTGTGCGAGATAGCGATCCTCCCAGTCGTGGCCGGGCCGTTCGTCAGTCCGCCTGAGCCATGACTCACCGGCCCGACTGACCCAGCCTCGCTCCACCCCGCAGCACCGAGCCCGAACCCGGGCATCCGGTGCGCTGCGCGTGTCTCGGTTCCCGTCAGGTCCGAGCCGCCGGCGTGGAGTGCCCGGTCACGACTTCGTGTGCGCGTCCGCTGATCCCCAGACTCACCCGTCGTCCGGCCCCGCGCCGGCCCGGGGAGTCTCAGTCGCCACCGGAGAGCAGAATCATGCACCGTTACGTCGCCCCGCTGGGTTTCACTCTCGCCGCGGCCTGGGTCGTGGTCCTTTTCATGCTGGTCCGCGCCACCCCGTGACCAGCGCCACCCGACCTGTCCCGGTGACCGGCGCCACCGGACCTGTCCCAGGCATGCCCGGCCGCGCCGGCGCTGTCGCAGGCACGCGGTCGGCGCCGCCGGTGACCGGCCCCGCCGAAGCTGTCCGACGCCTGACCGGCCTCCGCACGCCTGCCGCAGGCCCGGCGCCCACGGCCGGCCGGACGCGGCACACGTCGCCGCCGAGCCGGGGGTGCCTCGTGGATCCCGGCACACCGCGCCGGGGTCCACGAGGCATCCGCTAGACCAGCCGCGACGTCCAGAGCAGGCTCATCCCGGCCGCGCAGAGCGCCAGGAGCAGCGCGATCCCGGCGTACCAGTGGGTGATCTCCCGGGCCTCGGTCCGGAACCCGATCGAGCTTCCCATGTCCTGGTAGACCTGCTTCAACTCGGTGACCGAGGCCGCCTCGTAGAAGAAACCCTGGGTGGTCTCGGCGAGTTCGGCCAGCGCGAGCCGGTCGACCGGCACCCGCTGCACCTGGCCACCGATGTCTACCTGCCCGGAGTCGGTGCCGAACGCGATCGTCGAGACCGGCACGTTCGCCGCCTGGGACGCCGCCGCGGCCTCCTCGACCGACCGCCCGGCCGTCCGGTAACCGTCGGAGAGCAGCACGATCCGGGCCGGTGGAATGCCCTGGGCGCCGTCCGCCGGCACCGACCGGATCGCCTCCAGACAGGTGAAGACCGCCTCACCGGTCGCCGTCGCCTCGGCCAGTACCAGGCCGTCGATGGCCTGGGTGACCGCTCCCCGGTCCTTGGAGGGCGGGACCAGGACGTTCGCGGACTTGGCGAAGGCCACCAGTCCGAGGTTGTAGCTCGGCGGCAGCTCGCCGACGAACTGCTTCGCCGCCTCCTGGGCGGCCTCCAACCGGTTCGGCGCCACGTCGTCGGCCTCCATCGACAGCGAGACGTCGATGGCGAGCATGATCGTCGCCCGTTCCAACGGCTCCTTCCGGTCCACCGACGGTCGGGCCATGCCGGTGGCGAGAACCAGCAGCGCGAGCAGGAAAACGCCGGCGGCGGCGTGCCGGCGCCAGCCCAGCCCCTTCGGGGCGAGCGTACGGAGCAGTTCCACGTTGGTGAACCGCATGGCGTACGTACGGCGGTGGAACTGCCGCCAGACGTACGCCCCGGCGAGGGCGAGCACCGGCAGGACGGCCAGCAGCCACCACGGTTCAAGAAAACGGATCATCGAGTCGTCCCCCGGGTACGGGCGTGTCGCTGCGCCGCGACGAACCGCACCATGTCCAGCAGCCAGTCAGAGTCGGTACGCAGCCGCAGGTGCGCCGCGCCGGCGGCGCGCAACGCGTGGGCGATCGCGGCGCGTTGGGCGGCGGCCGCGGCGGCGTACCGCTGCCGCAGCCGAGGGTCGGCGGTCTGCACCTCGTGCAGTTCACCGGTTTCCGGATCGACGACGGGAAGCACCCCGACGTCCGGCAGTTCCAGTTCACGCGGGTCGACGACCTCGATCGCGAGGACGTCGTGCCGGACGCCGAGCTTGCGTACCGGCCAACCCCACTGCTCGGGCGGGGCCAGGAAGTCCGAGATCACCACCGCCATGCCGCGCCGCCGGGGCGGCCGGTTCAGGGCGTCGATCAGGCCACCGAGGTCGGTACGCCCCGGCTGGATCTCCATCCCGGCGATGGTCCGCAGCAGCCCCTGGGCCTCCTTGCGGCCGGGACGGGCGGGCAGCCGCAGCACGTCGGGCGTACCGGCACCGGGGCGGTGACCGCCGCTGCCGATCACCGCGCCGATCCGGTTGCCACCCCGGGCGGTCAGGTGGGCGATCGCCGCCGACGCGGCGATCACCAGGTCCCGCTTCAGCCACCGTCCGGTGCCGAAGTCGAGGCTGGCCGAGAGGTCCACCGCCAGCCAGGTCTCCAGTTCCCGGTCGGCGACGGTACGCCGCACGTGCGGCACCGTGGTCCGTGCCGTCACCGGCCAGTCCATCCGGCGTACGTCGTCGCCGGGGCGGTACTCGCGGGACTCCCCCGCCTCGGTGCCCGCGCCGGGAAGCAGGCCGAGGTAGTCCCCCTGGAGCAGGCCGTCCAGCTTCCGGGTCACCAGCAGCTGGAGTCGGGAGAGGACCGCCTCGGCGCGGCCCGGGTTGGCACC
Organism: Plantactinospora sonchi; assembly: GCF_036422035.1. Lineage (NCBI taxonomy): Bacteria > Bacillati > Actinomycetota > Actinomycetes > Micromonosporales > Micromonosporaceae > Plantactinospora > Plantactinospora sonchi. The sequence goes on along the minus strand of NZ_JAZGQK010000001.1, from coordinate 98,032 downwards.
TGTCGTCGTACGGTCGGTCATGCCGGCGGGCGTCCCGGCCACGCCGGGCCGGAGACCGGTGAGACCGGTCCGGGGGCGCCCCCGGGCGGCATCCCGGGCACCGGTCCGGCCGGGGTGGCGTGCTGCCGGGGTGCGACCGAGGGAAGCGGAATCGTGGACATCACCCGGTCCACCACGTGGTCGGCCGGGATGTTGTCGGCCAGCGCGTCGTAGCTGAGCACCAGCCGGTGCCGGAGGATGTCCGGGGCGATGTCCTGGACGTCCTGGGGCAGCGCGTAGTCCCGTCCGCGCATCAGGGCGAGGGCGCGGGTGGCCCGGACGATGCCGAGCGAGGCGCGCGGGCTGGCGCCGTACTGGATGAGTTGGGCCACGTCCGGCATGCCGTGCTCGGCCGGGGCCCGGGTGGCGAGGACCAGCCGGACCGCGTAGTCGACCAGCGCGTTGTGGACGAAGACCTGGTCGGCCTTCTGCTGCAACGCCATCAGCTCGACCGGGGTGAGGACCGAGGAGGGTTCCGGCGGGCTGACCCCCATCCGGTAGACGATCTCCCGCTCCTCGACGTCGGTGGGGTACCCGACGATGATCTTCAGCAGGAACCGGTCCCGCTGCGCCTCCGGCAGCGGGTAGACGCCCTCCTGCTCGATCGGGTTCTGGGTGGCCATCACCAGGAACGGGTCCGGCACCGGGTGGGTCTGCCCGCCGATCGACACCTGCCGCTCGGACATCACCTCGAGCAGCGCGGACTGCACCTTGGCCGGCGCCCGGTTGATCTCGTCGGCGAGCAGGAAGTTCACGAAGACCGGCCCGAGTTCGACGTCGAACTTCTCGCTCGACTGCCGGTAGATCCGGGTGCCCACGATGTCCGCCGGCACCAGGTCCGGAGTGAACTGGACCCGGGCGAAGGTGCCGCCCACCACCTTGGCGAGGGTCTCCACCGCGAGGGTCTTCGCCACGCCGGGTACGCCCTCCAGCAGGCAGTGCCCCCGGGCCAGCAGGGCGACGAACATCCGCTCCACCATCCGGTCCTGCCCGACGATCACCCGCTTGACCTCGAACAACGCGCGTTCGAGCAGGCTGGCGTCCTCGGCCGGCGTCGTACCGCCCGGGCCGGGTGCACCACGGGAGACGTCGGGTGGAACAGGAGCGTCGGGCGTGGTCGGCTGGGCCACCGGTCCTCCACAGCAGGGTCACGGGATCAGATGCGTCGGCGACGGGCGCCGTCCCAACTCTCGCACGTCCGCTCGACCGACCGCGAAGGGAGAACCAGGATTCTCCGCCCCGGCGCGTCGCCGGACGCGGCGTACACTCGCGGCCGTGACTGACAGGTCCCCCGCCCCGGTGTCACCGGTCTGCTCGGCCCGGGGCTGCCGGACGTCGGCCATCTGGGCGCTGCGCTGGAACAATCCACGGCTGCACGAGGCGCAACGGCGGAAGACCTGGCTCGCCTGCGCCGAGCACCGGGAGTCCCTCGGCGACTTCCTCGGGGCGCGCGGGTTCCTCCGTGAGGTCGCCCCGGTCGACCGATCGCCTACGCTCGACACGTGAGGCGAGCGAAGCGAACGAGGCACGCGACGTGAGCGAACCCGGCCACGTGCGCAACAACGGCGACCCGGGCGGAGACGGCGGCGGTCACCCCGACGCGCCCGCCGCCACCCCGGACCACGGTCCCGGATTCCCGCCGGCCGACGTCCCGCCGGGCACTCCACCGGCGCGCGACACCACGAGCACGTCGCCGGCCGACATCTCTGACGCTCCGCCACCGGTCGGCGCCGCGAGCCCGCCGCCGGCCGGAGCACAACCGGCCGGCACCGCCGTGGACGCTCCGCCGGCCGGGTCGATGGATCCGCTCGAACCATGGCCGGAGACCGTACGCTGGCAGTCCGTCTCCCGGAACCTGATCTGGGTGGAGGCCGTGCGGCTCGGCATCACCGTGCTGGTCATCCTCGTCGGCCTCGGCGTCGGCCTCGCGCTGACCGGGCACTGGTTGTTCGGGCTGGGCATCGGTCTGCTCGTCGGCCTGACACTGTGGGAGCTGGTCGTCATCGCGCGCGCCGTCCGGGCCTGGGGGTACGCCGAACGCGACCACGACCTGCTCGTCCGGCACGGCCTGCTGGTCCGGCGCCTGTCGATCGTGCCGTACGCCCGGATGCAGTTCGTCGACGTCACCGCCGGACCACTGGAGCGGGCCTTCGGCCTGGCCACCGTGCAGCTGCACACCGCCGCCGCGGCGAGCGACGCCCGGGTGCCGGGTCTGCCCCCGGCCGAGGCGTCCCGGCTCCGCGACCGGCTCACCGCGCTCGGCGAGGATCGGGCGGAGGGTCTGTGAGCAGCGGCGACGCCGCCGAACCGTCGCGGCGGCTGCATCCGCTGAGCCCGGTGCTGCACGGTGCGAAGTCGCTGGTCGTCATCGTCGCCGCGCTCTCCTGGTCGACGCTGTCCCGGGTCGGCCTCGGCTGGTTCAGCCTGCTGGTGGCGGTGCTGCTGGTCGGCGCGGTCGCGCTCTCGGTGATCAGCTGGTACAACACCGGCTACCACGTGGTCGGCCGGGAACTGCGGATCCACGAGGGCCTGGTGTGGCGGCGGACCCGGGCGATCCCGCTGGAACGGCTGCAGGCGGTCGAGGTGGTCCGGCCGCTGCTGGCACAGCTCAGCGGGCTGGCCGAACTCCGGCTCGAGGTGGTCGGCGGCGGCAAGACGGAAGCGCCGCTGGCGTACCTCACCGTGGCCGACGCGGTCGTGCTCCGCGAACGGCTGCTGAGCCTGGCCGGCCCGGTCCCACAGCCCGGACCGGAACTGCCGGCCGGAGCGGCCGGCGCCCCGACTGTTGCTCCGCCAGCCGGTGAACCCGCCGGTACCGCACCGGTCGGCGCGCCGCCGACGCCCACCGTGGCGGTGCCGGGTCTGCCGGGAATCGCCATCGGCGCCGGCTCGGTGCCCGGCCGGCACCTGCACACCGTGTCGAACCGGGACCTGCTGGTCAGCCAACTGCTCACCCCGCAGGCGTTCCTGCTGCCGTTCGGCGTCGCGTTCGTGGTGGTGCAGTTCCTCACCGAGGACTCGTGGTCGTTCATCGCCGTCGCCAGCACCCTCACCGCGATGGCCGGGGTGATCCTCCAGCCGATCCGCCGGGTCCTCGACGACTGGGGCTTCCAGCTCGGCCGGGACGACGCCGCGCTGCGGGTCCGGCACGGCCTGCTGGAGACCCGTGCGCAGGCGGTACCGCTGAACCGGCTGCAGGCGATCAACGTCACCTGGCCGCTGCTCTGGCGGATGAAGGGCTGGCTGCGGCTACGGCTGTCGGTGGCCGGGTACGCGGTCGGCGAGTCCACCGACCGGAACCAGCCGGACCGGCTGCTCCCGGTCGGCGACCTGGCCACCGCCCAGCGCATCGTCGCCGAGGTGCTGCCCGGGGTGGCGCTCACCGGCACCCTGACCCCGCCGCCGGCCCGGGCCCGCTGGGTACATCCGCTGGCCCGCAACGCCTTCGGTGCCGGCCTCTCCGCGCGGGTCTTCGCCGTCCGGTCCGGACTGCTGACCCGGGAGCTGGTCATCGTGCCGTACGCCCGGATCCAGTCCGTCCGGGTGGTACAGGGGCCGCTGCAGCGACGCCTGCGCCTGGCCACCGTCTACGCGGACACCGCGGGCGGGCCCAGCGCGGCGGCACAGGACCGCGACGTCCACGAGGCGTGGGCGCTGGCGGCCGAACTGACCGCACGGGCCCGGTCGGCCCGGGTCGCCAGCCGAGGCTGACCCGCCCGCCTGGTCCAACCGCCGAGGCTGACCGCCGCCGGGGTCAGTGGCCGAAATTGTCCGCCCCCCGGCGGTCAGCGGCCGAGGCTGACCGTCCGGTCCGGGCCGGGGGTCTCCGGGGCCGGTCCGGCCACCTTCTGCTCCGCACCGACCGCTGCCGAACCCGGTCCGGTCTGGCCCGGCACCGCATCCGCCGGGGCGGACTCGGGGGTGGCCGCCGACGCCGGCTCGGGACCGGTGTCCACCGGTTCGGCTCCGCCGCTGCGGCGGCGTGCCTTCCGCGCCGCCCACCACCGTTCGGCCAGCCCGACCACGAGGAAGGTCAGCCCGACGTACGCCCAACCGACCAGTACGTCGATCACGTAGTGCTCACCGGCGTAGACCAGGGTGAAGGTCATCGCCAGCGGGTAGCAGAGCAGCAGCGGCCACCAGCGTCGCCGGGTCACGCCGAGGAAGAAGACCACCACGAACAGCGCCCAGGCGGTGTGCAGCGACGGCATCGCGGCGACCGGGTTGGAGGCGATCTGGCCGGCGTTGAGCAGGTTGCCCGCGCCGTGCATGCCGAACTCACGCCAGCCGCGGGTGGAGATCCGGGCGACGTCCGACAGCATGCCGTACTGGGCGGCCCACCACGGGGGCGCGGCCGGGTAGGCGAAGTAGGTGACCAGACCGGCGGCGCAGAGGAAGCCCCAGCGGCGCATGAACGCGGCCCAGCGGCCCCGGTCCCGCAGCCAGAGCACCACCGCGGCGGTCAGGGTGACCACGAAGTGCGAGAAGTACACCCAGCTGACCAGCACGTCCCACCAGTGGATGCCGTCCGGGTCGTAGAGGTACCGCTGCAGCCAGATGGTCGGCACCTGACCGTCCATCAGCCAGCCGAACATCCAGCGGTCGGCGGCGATCAGCTCGTACGCGTGCGGCGTGGCGCCGTTGTCCGCGAACCCCCGGGACAGGTTGTAGAGGGCCAGCAGCACCACCACCGGCAGCCAGTCACGGGCGAAGCCGAGGTGGGTACGCCAGGGCCGGTCGCTGCGCCAGGCGATGGTGGCGGCCCAGAGCCAGGCGAAGGCGTAGAGCGGGTCGGTGGGCAGCCCGATCAGCAACCAGCAGGCGACGAAGGCCACCGCCCAGATGGACATGGCGACGAACCGACGGCGGCTGTCCGGTGCGGACGGCCCGGGTGGCGTGGCGGGTGGGGTGTCTGTGACGGTCGCGTGCATCGCCGTCCAGGTTAACGGCGGCCCAACTCCGGGCTGAGGCAGGGACATCGCGGAATGACCGTCGGCTCCTTCCCGGCCGGCAGCCGCTCCGCCGAGCGGGCTCCTCTCCCGCCGACGAGATCGTGGTAGCAACTCAGTTGCTACGGTAGCAACTGAGTTGCTACGGTGCCGGCATGTCGGTCTCCCGGATCCTGCTCGGCCTGCTCGAGCCGCACTCCCAGCACGGCTACGTGCTGCGCCAGCGCTACGACGAATGGTTCGGCAACAGCCGCCCGCTCAAGTCCGCACAGGTCTACGCCACTCTCGGCCGACTCGACAAGGAGGGCCTGATCGGTCTGGCCGGGGTCGCGGCCGGCGTCGGCCCGGACCGCCGGGTGTACGCGATCACCGACTCCGGCGTCGGCGAGCTCGAACGCTGGCTCGACGAGCCGGAGGTGCCCGAGGTCACCGGCAGCCGCAAGGTGCTCTTCGCCAAGGTCCTCATCGCGCTCTCCAGCGGCCGGGCCGCCGAGCCGATGCTCGACCGGCAGCGGCAGGCCCACCTGGCCCGGATGCGCGAGATGCGCGCGCAGCGGCAGGCCGGCGACCTGATCGGCCAGCTCGACGCCGACTTCGAGATGTACCACCTCGACGCCGACCTCAGGTGGATCGACGGCGCCGTCGCCCGACTCGACCGGCTCGCCGCGCTGGTCCACGACGCCGACCAGCGGCACAGCACCACTCCCCAGCAGCACAGCACCGGCACCGGCCGGCGGCACAGCGCGGACAAGGAGCACGGATGATCCTGCGGGCCAGCAACCTCAGCCTCCGGTTCGGCCAGACCATCGCACTGGACAACGCGGAGATCACGATCGACACCGGCGAGATCGTCGCCGTCATGGGTCCGTCGGGTTCGGGCAAGTCGACCCTGCTGCACGTCCTCGCCGGCATCCTCCGGCCGGATCAGGGCATGGTGGTCGTCGACAACCAGCGGATCGACAACCTGCCGGACGGTCGCCGCAGCCGACTGCGACTGCACTCGTTCGGTTTCGTACTGCAGTTCGGCGACCTGGTGCCGGAGCTGTCCCTGCGGCAGAACGTCGAACTGCCGCTGCGGCTGCTCGACGTACCCCGCGCCGAGGCCCGGACCCGCGCCGCCGAACTGCTCCGGCACCTGGAGGTCGACGAGCTGGCCGACCGACGTCCGGGGCAGGTCTCCGGCGGCCAGGCGCAGCGGGCGGCGGTGGCCCGGGCCCTGGTGCACCGACCGGCGGTGGTCTTCGCCGACGAACCCACCGGCGCGCTGGACAGCGCCGCCGGCGAGGTGGTGCTGGACGCGCTGACCGGGCTGGCCCGCAAGGAGGGCAGCGCGGTCGTGATGGTCACCCACGAGGCCCGGGTCGCCGCGTACGCCGACCGCACCGTCTTCCTCCGCGACGGGCGGGTGACGGCGTGACCTCGCGGTCCCGGAGGAAAGGCGGTACCGCGATGAGGCGGTGGATCTGGCTCGGACTGCGGCTGTCGATCGGCTCCGGCCGGGGTGGGCTGCTGCGTACCGCGCTGATGTCGTCGGGGGCGGCGCTCGGTGTACTGCTGGTGCTGGCGTCGCTGGCCACGGTCTCGGTGGCCGGTGCCCAACACGACCGGGCCGAGGCCCGCACCCCGGTCCAGGACGACACCGGGACCAGCCCGTCTCCGCTGCGGATCCACAACATCGAGGACGGAATCGGCGGTCGGGTGCTGCGGCGTACCGTCGTGATCGGCGCCGATCCGAGCAGCCCGCGCCCGCCCGGCGTCGCCGCCCTGCCCCGGCCCGGGGAGGTGGTGGTCTCCCCCGCGCTGCGCGACCTGATCGCCACCGACTCGCGGGCCGCCGGACGGTTCCCGCAGCGGATCGTCGGCACGGTCGGCCCGGCCGGCCTGCTCGCCCCGGACGAACTGTTCGCCTACGTCGGCGGCGAGTCGGTGGCGGTCCCGCCCGGCGCGGCCGGGTTCCGCGAGCACCACCCGGTGACCGGCTTCGGCGCACCGCTGGTGTACGCGCTCGGCTCCCAGTCCTCCGGGCCGGACGTCTTCACCCCGGCCCGGCTGCTGGCCATCGCCTTCGGACTGTTCGTGCTGGTCCCGTTCGGCGTCTTCCTGGCCACCTGCGCCCGGCTTTCGGCCTCCACCCGGGACCGGCGGATCGCCGCGCTCCGGCTGCTGGGCGTGTCGGCCCGGCAGGCGACCCTGGTCAACGCGGTCGAAACGGGGGTGGTCACCGCCGGCGGCGCGCTGCTCGGCCTGCTCGGCTACCTCCTGCTCACCCCACTGTCGCAGGGTTGGCGGATCGGCCGGCTGCACTGGTACGCCGCCGACGTCGCCGTACCGGCGGTCGTGATCGCGGTCGTGCTCGTCCTGACCGTCGGCTACGCGGTCGCGGTGGGCACCTTCGCCACCCGGCCGGCCCGGGTCAACCCGCTCGCGGTACGCCGGGACGCCCCGGCCGGCCGTCCCCGGCTGTGGCGACTCGGGCCGCTGGTCGCCGGGCTGGCCGGCGTGGTGCTGGCCGGACTGCTCGGCCGGACGGGTCCCGGGCTGCCGGAGGGCCTGCTCTTCGCCGGCTCGCTGCTGCTGACCGGGCTGGCCCTGCCGCTCGCCCTGCCGACCCTCGGGTACGCGCTCGCCGCCCTGCTGGAGCGGCTGCCCGGCACCCCGGTCTGGCTGGAGTTGGCCGCCGCCAGGTTGCGACACGCGCCCGGGGTCGCGCCCCGGCTGGTCGCCGCGCTCACCGTGATCGTCTACGTGGTGGGGCTCGGTTCGCTCGGGGTCGGCCTGATCGCCAACGACCGCGACCTGGTACCCACCGAACGCACGAGCGGCGCCAGCGGCGACGACCTGCTGTACCAGTTGCTCGGTCCGGTGCCGATCCCGGAGGCACCGTTCCGTCAGGTGGCCGGCGTCCAGATTCTCGACCTGCGCAGTGTGCCGGCGACGGTGGCCGGCACCCCGGGCAACCTGCTGGTGGCCGACTGCGCCGACCTGACCGGCCTGTACCGGCTCGACCCCGGCGAGTCCTGCCGGGACGGCGCGGTCTACCGGTTGGCGGACGAGTTTCCGATGGGGCCGCTGCCGGAGCCCGGTACCGAGGTGGTCGCCGAGAGCGGTACGAAGGTCCCGGTGCCGGACCAGGTCCTGCACCTGCGCCCCCGGTTCAACCTCGGTGTCTCCGGCGCGCTGCTGGTGACCCGCCAGGCGCCGGTCGCCGCCAACCTGCCGACGACTCCGGACCCCTGGCCGTTGTTGGTCGCCACCGACCTGGCCGCCGCCGACCGGGCCGTCCAGGTGCTCGCCGCGCACACCCCGGCCGGCTATCTGCAAGGTGATTTCGGCATCCGGCAGGGCTTCGACGCGGATCTGCTGGTCACGCTGCTGGTCACCGGTCTCGTGGTGAGTTTCCTGCTCGGCATCGGCGCGTTCGCCGCCGCTGCGGTGGACCGGACGATGGAACGGCGCCGGCAGAACGCCACCCTCGCGGTGGTCGGCACCAGCCCGGGCACCGTCGCCGGCAGTGAACTCGGCTTCGGGGCGTTGCCGCTGGTGACCGGGCTGGTCCTGGCCAGTCTGGCGACGGTCACCGTGGCCAGTGTGATGGCCGGCCTGCTCGACGTCGGGGTACGGGTGGTGCTGGACCGGGTCGCCCCGACGCTCTGGCTCGCCGCCGGTGCGCTGGCGGCGGGGCTGGTGCTGATCGCCGTACCGGCCTGGCTGACCCAGCGGATCACCGCCGAGCAGCTCCGCCGGCCCTGACCTGGACGTCCTCGGAGGCTATGCCCGACGCCCGGCTGGTCAGGTTCGACCGGCCGGGCGTCGTCTGTCCGGGTGGCGTTCCCCGTCAGCGGCGGCCCCGCCGACGGTTCTCCGGCATCTCCGCCTCGATCCTCTCCCGGCGTACCGGTTCGTCGATCGACTGTTCCTCGGTCACCCGGTCCTCGGACATCCGGACCCGCTCCACCGGGACCCGTTCCTTGCTCACCACGGGTCGTTCTGCCGTCAGCACCATCTCGCGCTCGGCCTCGCCGATCTCGGGTCGGGTGCCACCGCGGGCGTCGGCGGTGACCGGCTCGCGTTCCACCCACACCTCGTCATGTTCGATCGGCACGGTCGTGTGCACGTTCTCGCTGACCACATACTTTCGGAGTCTGGCGGTGCCCGCCGGTTGGCTTTCCTTGCCGACCCGCAGCCGCTCCTCGGAGCGGGTCATCTCCTCCCGTCCGGTCGCCGTCGTCCGGCCGTCGGGCTGTGGGCCCTGGTTGATGCCATAGTAAGCGTATAGTTGCCCGATTTCATCGGTTTTCAACGGTTCGTCGACGCTCGCCTCGACATGGGGCGCGTTCGTCACCATGTCCTTGTCATAGGGCACCGTCAGGTCATCCTGGCCCATCTTGACGTTCTGGAGCGGGACCATCGACTCCCGTCGGCCGAACAACCCCGTCTTCACACTGATCCACGACGGTTCGCCGGCGGCGTCCGCCCACACGTTGCCGATGTTTCCGACCTTCGTGCCGGTTCTGTCGTGAACACGCCGGCCGTACAGCGAGTTCACCTGCTCCTGATTCATCCTCATCGCGGATTCCCTCCTTCGCTCCGATCCACCGGATACCCGTCGACGGCCAGGCCAGGCCAGGATCCTCGTCCGCCAGTGGTCCCGTCTCGGACGGTGCCGGTGAAGCGCGGACCAGGTGGGGCCGTTCGGCGTCAGACATGCGCATGGCTTCCAGGGAAGCGGGGATACCCCGGGTCACCGGAGCAAGGAGGAGGACATGTCCGCAGCAGAAGGGCAGGTGCCCGGCCGTGGTGCGGCCTATCCGATGCACCGGGGTGACGACGGCACCACGACAGCGGCGAAAACCAGCACGGCAGCCACGTTCGCCCTGGTATTCGGCGTAGCCGGCCTCATCAGCTCTCTCACCGTCATCCTGTCGGCGGTCGGTTTCGTACTCGGCATCATCGGTGTCGTTCTCGGCATCGTCGGACTGCGGATGGCTCGCCGGCCGGGGGTCACGGGTCGGAGCGTGGCCCTCGGCGGTCTGATACTCAGCATCCTGGCGGTCCTGGTGGCGATCGCCTTCGCGGCCGGGGTCACCACTTTCCTCAACGACAGGGACGCGGTGGACCGTCTGCAGCAGCAGGTTGAACAGATGCGCGACGACCTGCCCGACTGACGGCCGCCCAGACAGCTCCCGGCGGCTCCCGACCCACCGATCGGGCCCACCTCGGACCCGGTCGCCACCCGGACCATCAGGTTACGTTCGGCAACCTGACATCCCGGATGTCCGTGACGCGCGGGAACGCGCGGTGAGGCGTGCCGGAGCCCGCCCAGGCCCTAGGCTCTGCCTCATGGAGCAGGAACAGTCCGGGGCGGGGTCCGGGCCACCGCAGCCGGAGAGCGTCTTTCCGCCGGGGCTGAGCGCCCGGGTCGAGCTGACCGTCGGTGACGCCGACACCGCGCAGGCGGTCGGTTCGGGTGACGTACCGGTGCTGGGTACGCCCCGGGTGCTGGCGCTGGCCGAGGCGGCGACGGTGGCCGCCACGGCGAGCCGGTTGCCGGCCGGGATGACCACCGTCGGCATGCGGGTCGAACTCGACCACCGGGTGCCGACCCCGGTCGGCCGGACCGCCGTCGCGCTGGCCCGGCTCGCCAAGGTCGACGGACGGCGGCTGCTCTTCGAGGTCGCGGTCACCGAGGGGTCGACGACGGTCGCCGAGGGCCGGGTCGAACGGGTCCTGGTCGACCGCCACCGGTTCGTCGAGCGCGCGCTCGGGTCCGCATGACCGCGCGTGCCGGGGAGGTGGCGTGACCCTCGCCTTCACCGAGGTCGGCGACCGGGTGTACGTCCTGCGCCAGCCGATGCTCGACGTGAACGTGACCCTGGTGGTCGGGGACGGGGCGGCGCTGGTCGTGGACACCCTCTCCACCGCCGCCCAGGCCGCCGAGCTGGTCGCCGCCGCCCGGGAACTCACCTCGGACCCGTTCGTCGTGGTCAACACCCACCACCACTTCGACCACTGCTTCGGCAACCACACCCTGGCCGCCGACCCGTCGTACCCGGTCTACGCCCACCAGCTGACCGTCGAACGGCTCCGCGACCAGCCGGAGCTGGTCCGCCGGCAGGCGTACGACGAGGTGCTGCCCGCCGAGCCGGCGCTCGCCACCGAGGTGGCCCGGACCCGGATCCTCGCCCCCAGCCATCCCGTGCAGTACGAGACGACGGTGGACGTCGGCGGCCGACCGGTACTGCTGCGTCATCTGGGTCGGGGGCACACCGACGGGGATCTCGTCGTCCAGGTGCCGGACGCCGACGTACTCGTGGCGGGCGACCTGATCGAGGAGAGCGGGCCGCCGGCGTTCGAGGACGCGTACCCGTTGGAGTGGGTGGAGACGGTGGCCGCGCTGCTCCGGCTCACCACGCCGGCCTCGGTGGTGGTGCCCGGGCACGGCGCGGTGGTCGGCCCGGACTTCGTCCGGGCCCAGCACGAGGACCTGGCCGCACTGGCCTGGCTGATCCGGGACGGCGACGCCGACCACTCCCCGGTCGAGCAGCTCGCCCGGCACGCGCCGTTCGGTCCGGAGGTGGCGTTGACCGCCGTCCGGCGCGGCTACGCCGAACTGCGCGGCGACGCCTGAGCCGGTCAGGCCGGGAAACGGCGGGCGACGTCGGCCCGGGTCGGCATCGCCACCGCGCCGCCCGGCGACTCGCAGACCAGTCCGGCAACCCGGAGGGCGAAGTCGACCCGGTCCCGCCAGCCGGCCGGGTACGCCGGCAGGCCGTCGGCGAGCAGGTCCGCGATCAGCGCCGCCATCACGGCGTCGCCGGCGCCGGTGGTGTCGACGGCGTCGACCCGTGGCGCCGGCAGCCACTGCGGGCCGCCGGTCGGTCCGGCCCAGGCCAGGGCAGCACGGGCGCCCCCGGTGACCACGACCGCGCCGGCGCCGAGCCCCCGCAGCCGCGCCGCAGCCGCCTCGGCCAGCCGGTCGGTGTCCCGGCCGCCGGGCGCGGTCGCCCCGGCGTCGTCGCCGTACAGCACCTCGGCGTCGGCGACGCTGAGTTTCACCAGGTCGGCGCTGGCGGCGAACTCGGCCACCAGGTCCCGTAGCTCGTCGACCGCGAGCCGGTCCGCGAGCAGGCGGGGCCGGACGTTGGGGTCGAAGACCTTCCAGCCGGTGGCCAGCCCCCAGGCACGCCGGGCGGCGGCCCGTACCGGCGGGCTGAGCAGTGCGATCGAGCCGGCGTAGAGGACTCCGGCACCCTCCACCAGGGGTACGTCGAGTTCCTCCGGCCCGAGCAGGCCGTACGACGGTGGCGTGCCGTAGAACCGGAAGTCCGGTTCGGCGCCGGAGAAGGTGACCACGCCGAGTGTGGTGGAGACCGGTCTCTCCACCACCCCGCGCTGCCCGACGCCGGCCGCGTCCAGCAGTTTCCTGATCCGCCCGGCGAGTACGTCGTCCCCGAGTGACCCGACGAACTCCACCGCCCCGCCGAGCCGGGCCACCCCGACCGCGACGTTGAGCGGGGCTCCGCCGACCGCCTGCCGGTAGACGGGCGCCCCGGCGCACTCCCCGTCGAGCAGGTCGACGAGCGCCTCGCCGAGCACCACCGCGTACCCCATCCGTCCTCCCGAACCGCCCCCGGCCGTGGCTCGGGCGCCCCGCCCGGCGGCCCCTGGCCACGACATGTGCCGACCGACAGCCCGACCCTGACACACCGGCGGGCTCTGTCACACCCACCCGGCACACTCCACCGTCATGATCGAGCAATCCGAGACGGTATCCCGCTACTGGACGGCCTGTGAGGGGCGGGACTGGGCGGGGGTCGGCGCCCTGCTCGCCGAGGACGTGGTCTACGACCTGCCACAGACCCGGGAACGGATCGTGGGACGGGAGCGGTTCCTGCGGTTCAACATCGAGTACCCGGGCGACTGGCACGTGACCGTGGAACGGGTGGTCAGCGAGGGACGACACGGGGCGTCCTGGATCCGGGTCGCCCACGAGGGGTCGGAGCTGTCGGCCCTCTCCTTCTTCGAGTTCGACGCCCACGGGCTGGTCAGCCGGATCACCGAGTTCTGGCCGACGCCGTACGAGCCGCCGGGCGGACGGGAGCACCTCGTCGAGCGGTACTGACCGAGTGGAATTTCCGCATCGAAACTTGCCTATTGCGTCAGGCGTCGATCCGTGATGCGATAACCCGTACCGAGCCAGTGCGGGGGCTGACGCGCTGTGCCGGGTGCCGGCAGGGCCACGCGAAGGGCACAGATCCGTGATCGGACTGTGCGCCGCGTCGTCTCCTGTCTTTCGGCGGATACCAGCCCACCACCTCTGCCGGGGCAGCGCGACGAGGTCGCGCCCAGTGTCGGTTAGCGGGCGCCCGTGATCAGACGGGTCCCCCGCAGGTTGTCCGCAGCGCCGTCCACGCGGCTGCGACACTGCCCCCAAGAAGGAGAAACTCGGTGAAACGTCTACGCAGGATCGCGGTCCTCGGTGCCGTGGCCGCGCTCACCGCCGGTGTCATCACGGTGGTGAACCCCGCTCCCGTGGCCGCCCACGGTGCCGCCATGGCGCCGGGCAGCCGTACCTTCCTCTGCTGGAAGGACGGGCTCAGCCCGCAGGGCAACATCCAGCCCAACAACCCGGCGTGTGCGGCGGCGGTCGCGCAGAGCGGGGCCAACACGCTCTACAACTGGTTCAGCGTGCTGCGCTCGGACGCGGGCGGCCGGACCACCGGCTTCGTCCCGGACGGGCAGCTGTGCAGCGGCGGGAACAGCACCTTCAGCGGGTTCAACCTGGCCCGCAACGACTGGCCGCTGACCCACCTGACCGCCGGTGGCAACTTCAACTTCAAGTACAGCAACTGGGCCCACCACCCCGGCACGTTCTACTTCTACGTGACCCGGGACGGTTTCAACCCGAGCAGCCCGCTGGCCTGGAGCAGCCTGGAGGCCACGCCGTTCCTCACGGTGACCAACCCGCCGCAGCAGGGCGCGGTCGGCAGCAACGAGGGGCACTACTACTTCAGCGGTCGGCTGCCGACCGGTAAGAGCGGCCGGCACATCATCTACTCCCGCTGGGTCCGCTCGGACAGCCAGGAGAACTTCTTCGGCTGCTCCGACGTGGTCTTCGACGGCGGCAACGGTGAGGTGACCGGAGTCGGTCCGGGCAGCGGTGGCCCGGGCACCCCGACCACCCCGCCGGGCAACCCGCCCACCACCCCGCCGGGCAACCCGCCGACCACGCCGCCGGCCGGAACGTCCGGCTGCACCGCCACCTACCGGCTCACCGGCAACTGGTCCGGCGGCTTCCAGGCCGAGGTCACGGTCCGGAACTCCGGTACCTCGGCACTGAGCGGCTGGTCCACCGGGTGGACGTACGCCAACGGCCAGACCATCGGCAGTCTGTGGAACGGCCAGCTCAGCCAGAGCGGAAGTTCGGTGACCGTCCGCAACGTCGCGCACAACGGCAGTCTCGCCCCGGGGGCGAGCGCCACGTTCGGATTTGTCGGCAGTGTCAGCGGCAGCACCAATGCCGTACCCACGCCGACCTGCAGCAGCGCGTAACCACCACCGCACACCGCGACGGGCCCGGCGCCGATGGCGCCGGGCCCGTCCCGTGTCCACGTGCAGGCTCTGGCGGTCAGGAAGGGGCCCTTCCGCTACCGAGAACGTTGATGGGGGCCCTTCCCTACACCGTCAGCGGACCATGGAGCCGACCACCGGCTTGGTGAGCAGGGCGGACTGGTTGCGCTCGATCCCCGGGTCGAGGGTCTTGGCCACGAAGATCGCGTGCCAGATGCAGAAGACCAGCACCGTCCAGACCTTGCGGGAGTGGTCCGCCTCGCCCCGCTTGTGCTCGTCGAGCAGCCGCATGGCGTACGACAGGTCGAGCAGGTCACCGGCGCCGGAGATGGAGAAGACGTGCCGGGCCCACTCGTACATCTCGCCGGCCAGCCAGACCCGGGTCGGGGTCGGGAAGCCGAGCTTGCGCCGGTTGACGATAGCCGGGGGGACGACGCCGTTCAGTGCCTGACGCATCGCGTACTTGGTGGCGTCGGAGCGCGGCGGCAGCTTCAGGTCCACCGGGATGCCGGCGGCGACCTCGAAGACCTCCCGGTCCAGGAACGGCACCCGCACCTCCAGCGAGTGCGCCATCGAGATCCGGTCGGCCTTGACCAGGATGTCGCCGCGCAGCCAGGTGTAGAGGTCGACGTACTGCATCTTGGTGACGTCGTCCAGCTCGGTGCACTCGGCGTAGATCGGCGCGGTGACGTCCGTGTACCGCACCGAGGGGTCGTAGCGGCGGAGCAGGTCCTGCTTCTCCTCCTCGGTGAACATCCGGGCGTTGCCGTAGTAGCGCTGCTCGATCGGGGTGGTGCCGCGCTCCAGGAAGCTCTTCCCCTTGACCCCCTGCGGAATCGCCTTGGAGACCGCCCGCAGGCCCTTCTGCACCCCGCCGGGCAGCCCGTTGACCGTGCCGAGCGAGAGCGGCTCCCGGTAGATCGTGTAGCCGCCGAAGAACTCGTCCGCGCCCTCACCGGAGAGGACCACCGTGACGTGCTCGGCCGCCTTCTTCGCCACGAAGTAGAGCGGCACCAGGGCCGGGTCCGCCACCGGGTCGTCCAGGTGCCAGACGATCTTGGGCAGCGCGTTCATCATGTCGTACGGCCCGATCTTGGTCGGGATGGTGGTCACCCCGAGGTGCCTGGCGGAGTCCTGGGCCACCTCGATCTCCGAGTAGCCCGGCACGTCGTAACCGACCGTGAAGGTCAGGATGTTCGGGTTGAACTCCCGGGCCAGTGCCACCACCGCGGTCGAGTCGATGCCGCTGGAGAGGAAGGAGCCGACCGGCACGTCCGCCCGCATGTGCATCCGGACGCTCTCCCGCAGCGTCTCCCGGATCTGGTGGTAGAGCCGCTCCGGCTCCGGCACCGGGGCGGGCCGGAAGACCGGCCGGTACCAGCGGCGGATCTCGATCTGCTGCCCGGGCGACCAGGTCAGGTACTCCCCCGACCCGATCCGGTTGATGCCCTGGTGCAGGGTGCCGGGCTCCGGAACGTACTGCAGGGTGAGGTAGTGCGACAGGTTGGCGCGGTCGACTCCCGCGTCGCCGTGGTGCGCCGACGGCGCGAACGGCAGCAGCGCCTTCTTCTCCGACGCCAGGTACACCCCGTCCCGGGTCTGGAGGTAGTGCAGCGGCTTGATCCCGAAGTTGTCCCGGGCGCCGAAGGCCCGACGGAGCTGCCGGTCCCAGATCACGAAGGCGAACATGCCGCGGAGCCGGTTGAGGACCTGTTCACCCCAGTAGTGGAAGCCGGCGACGATCACCTCGCCGTCACCCTGGGTGGCGAACTGCGCACCGAAGTTGCGGGCCAGCTCCTCGCGCAACTCGATGTAGTTGTAGATCTCGCCGTTGAAGGTCAGCAGGTAGCGGCCGTTCGCGTACGGCAGCGGCTCGTGGCTGAGTGCCACGTCGATGATCGACAGGCGCTTGTGCGCGAAGACGGCGTCGGTGTACCCGTCCGGGGTCGAAATCACCTCCACACCGGTCTCGTCCGGTCCTCGGTGGTGCAGGCATTCCAACGCACCGGCCAGGGCGTCGCGATGTGCGCCGGCGTTGCCGTGCGCGCTGAAGAAGGCCAGGAGTCCGCACATGGCGGTCATCTTTCCACGCGCTGCCCGGTGGCGTGCCGGCACCGCCGGCACACCTGACGCCCGTACACCACGGCGGCGTGGGCGCGGTACGGTCGCATCAGGCCAAGGCGGGTGATCAACACCCCGACGCCGGGCTCGACCAGTCCGGGGCGGGCAGAGCGACCGGGGGACACCCGGGCGGCATCAGGGAGGAGCGGCGATGTCAGACGAACGGACCGACATCACGGCGGAGCCGGCGCGGACCGGGTCGGCGCAGGTCGGCACGGCGCCGACGGAGTCAGCGCGGACCGGGTCAGCGCAGGCTGACACCGCACGGACCGAGTCACACGACCCGGACTTCCCGGAGAAGTTCCTCACCTTCATGCGGCAGGGCTGGCAGGACACCACACTGCCGGTCGGGCCGCGCCCCGAGGTGCCCAACCACGCCAAGCGTCGCGCGGCGCTGTCGGCCGCGTTCTCCGGGGAGACCCTGGTGATCCCGACCGGCCCGGAGAAGGTACGGGCCAACGACACCGACTACCCGTTCCGGCCCGGCAGCGACTTCGTCTACCTGACCGGTGACCACGATCCGGACAGTGTGCTGGTGATGCGCCCGAACGGGTCAGGGCACGACGCGCTGCTCTACATGCGTCCCCGGTCGTCCCGGGAGAACGACGAGTTCTTCCGCAGCCGGGACGGCGAACTCTGGGTCGGCCGCCGGCACACCCTGGCCGAGAAGGCCACCGAACTCGGCATCGAGACCCGGCCGCTGTCCGAGCTGGCGGACGCGCTGGCCGACTGCGCGCCGAGGCGTACCCGGGTGCTGCGCGGTCTGGACCCGTCGGTCGACGGCGCGGTCCGGCCGTACGAGGCCCGGCAGACCGACGCCGAGGAGGCCGCCCGACTGGGCCGGGACCGCGAACTCGCCGCCGTCATCTCCGAGCACAAGCTGGTCAAGGACGAGTGGGAGATCGCCCAGTTGCAGGAGGCGATCGACGCCACGGTGCGCGGCTTCGAGGACGTCGCCCGGATCCTGCCCGCCGACCGGCCGGTCGCCGAGCGCCTGCTGGAGGGTGTGTTCGGGCTGCGCGCCCGACACGACGGCAACGACGTCGGCTACAGCTCGATCGTCGGGGCGGGCGAGCACGCGACGATCCTGCACTGGATCCGCAACACCGGCCAGACCCGGCCGGGCGAGCTGCTGCTGATGGACATGGGGGTGGAGGGGCGCCACCTCTACACCGCCGACGTCACCCGGGTGGTCCCGGTCTCCGGCACCTTCAGCCCGCTGCAACGACAGGTCTACGACATCGTGTACGCGTCCCAGCAGGCCGGCATGGACTTCATCCGGCCGGGCGTCACGTTCAAGGACGTGCACCGCACCTGCATGCGGGTGCTCGCCGAGGGCCTCGCCGACCTGGGGCTGCTGCCGGTGAGTGTGGAGGAGGCGATGGACGAGCAGTCGATGATCTACCGCCGGTGGACGCTGCACGGCTTCGGCCACATGCTCGGCCTGGACGTGCACGACTGCGCCAACGCCCGCAAGGAGCAGTACCGGGACGGCGCGCTCGGCGAGGGCTACGTGCTGACCGTCGAGCCCGGGCTCTACTTCCAGCCCGAGGACGAACTGGTTCCGGCGGAACTGCGCGGCATCGGGATCCGGATCGAGGACGACGTACTGGTCACTGCGGATGGCGCGGTCAACCTGTCGGCGGGGCTGCCCCGCCGCGCCGACGAGGTCGAGGCGTGGCTGGACGCCCAGCGCGCCGCCGGTCCCCGACTGCCCGGCTGAACCTGCCGTGTCGGCCGGTCGGGATGGGAACACACCGTCCTGACCGGCCGGCACCGTTCTGACTGCCACGGTTCCTGCCCTGCCGGCACCGTTCTGACCGCCATGGTTAGGACCTGCCGGCGCCGTTCTGACCGGCCGGCACCGTTCCGGTCCGGGGTCAGCGGCGGGTCGCGGTTTCGTACGCGGTCAGCAGGGCCCGGGCCAGCGGGGTGAGCGTGTGGTGTGCGGCCCGGCCGTGCCGGGTGGTCCGGAGCAGACCCGCGTCCCGCAGCACGCTCGCGTGCTGCGACGCGGACGGGGTGCTGATCCCCGCCCGTCGGGCCAGGTCGGTGGTGTTCGCCCCGACCAGCGCGGCGCGCAGCACCGCGGCCCGGGAGCGACCGAGCAGCGCGATGAGCGGATCGGCGGTGGCCGGGGCGTACGCCGGGACGGGCGGCCGGACCCGGCGCGGGTCGTCGGGGCGACCGCCCACCGACCGCCCGTCCATCGAGTGCGACCGCGCCGGGTGGCTGCCCACCGCACGGGGGCGGCGCACGGGAAAGACCACGACGGCCGGATCGGGCTGGTTCCCGACCCAGAGGTGGCGGGCGAAGACGGACGGCACCAGCACCAGTCCGGTGCCGTCCGGGCGGAGGTCCAGGTCGACCGGGGACGCGACGGCGAGCACCGGGTTGCGCCAGGCCGCCAGCGGGTCGAGCAGACCCAGCAGCGCCTCCACCCCGCCGGTGGCCAGCGACCGGCTCCGCTCGGCCACGTCGAGCCGGACCACCGACTCCCAGGCGGCGAGTTCATCGGCCACCCCGCGCTCGTAGTAGGCCCGGACGGCGGCCGCCAGACTCCGTACCCGGTACGTCGAGTTCGTGACCAGCCATTCCAACGCGCCCTCGAGGCTGGGGTCCTCGGGTAGCGGGGCGAGCAGGTTGGCCGGGCGCACACCGGCGTCCACGCCACCGCCCGGACCGGACGCGTCCCGGACCGGGCTCGCCGGCCCGGCGCCGAGGCGCAGATCGCGCAGCAGGCGGACCAGTTCCGGGTCGTCGACGACGGGCGCGGTGGCGAGGCTGACGAGGATCTCGTGCAGCGGCAGCGGCGCGGGGGCGATCCGGGTCCGGGCGATGTCGTCGGGTCCCAGCCAGATCCGGATCATCACCACCTCCACCTCGGACTCCACACCACCGTCGGCCGGTACCGGTCCTCGTCGTCCGCGCCGGACCGTCCGCCGCCTGATCACCAGACGCTGTCGCCCCGGCGGCCAGTTGTCGGTCTCCCGGATGGTTTGGGCCCAGCCAAAAGCATTGCCGAACCTGGCCGGCCGGCTCGTAACTGGTGGGAAGTGGCCGCGCGAGGCGCGGCGCCGCCGCCGGCGCCCGCGGTCGGGTCGGTGGCGATCTGTGAAGGAGGCTGCTCCATGCCGGTACCCAGACGCCTGACCTCGAAGGGCTCGGGGCGACACCCCGGCCAAGCCGTCATGGTGGCGCTCGCCGTGGTGTTCGCCGCCACCGCGTGCGTCGGTGGCGGCGACGACCCCGCCGACCCGGGTGGCGGCACCGTCCGGATCGGTCTCGTCGAGCCGCAGCACCTGCTCCCGGCGAACACCACCGAGAGCGCCGGCGCCCAGGTGCTGGCCGCGCTCTTCACGCCACTGGTCGAGTTCGACGCCGACAAGCGGCCGGTCGAGGTGGCCGCCGAGTCGATCGAGTCGACCGACAACACACTTTGGACGGTACGGCTGAGGAGCGGCTTCACCTTCCACAACGGCGAGCCGGTGACCGCCGACAGTTACCTCAACGCGTGGAACCACGCGGCGTACGGGCCGAACGGCAACGGCGGCTCGTACTTCTTTGAGAAGATCGCCGGGTACGAGGACCTGCAGTCGCTCGATCCGGACGGCGAGGGCCCGCAGCGGGCGCCCGACCCGAAGGCCCGGAAGCTGACCGGCCTGCGCAAGGTCGACGAGCAGACCTTCACCATCACGCTGTCGAGCTCGTTCGCCGAGTTCAAGTCGGTACTCGGCTACCACGTCTTCGCGCCGCTGCCGAACGCCGCCTGGGCCTCCGACGGGGTGCTGAAGGAGGGCTTCGAGGAGGCGCTGATCGGCAACGGTCCGTTCCGGATGAAGGGCACCTGGCAGCACGACTCCCGGATCGAGGTCGAACGGTACGACGCGTACCCCGGGGCCAGGCCGAAGATCGGCGGGGTGGTGTTCCAGATCTACCAGCAGCTGTCCGCCGAGTACGCCGATCTGACCGCCGGAAACCTCGACGTGGTACGGCAGATCTCGACCGAGAACATCGGCAGTGCGCCGGACGACCTCGGCGACCGGTTCAAGCGCAGCCCGCTGTCGTCCTTCCAGTTCCTGGCCTTCCCGACGTTCCAGCCGGAGTTCGCCCGCCCGGAGGTGCGCAAGGCGATCTCGATGGCGATCGACCGGGACGAGATCATCCGGACCATCTTCAAGGACACCCAGACCCCGGCCCGGGCCTTCGTCTCCCCGCTGGTGGCGGGCGCCCGGCCGGACACCTGCGGCGAGGCGTGCCAGTTCGACCCGGTCCGGGCGAAGGAGGCGTACCAGGCCGCGGGCGGTCCGTCGCGGTTGCAGATCTCCTACAACGGCGACGGCGGTCACAAGGAGTGGATCGACGCGACCTGCAACCAGCTCCGCAACAACCTCGGGGTGGAGTGTGTCGGCACCTCCGAGTCGCGGTTCGCCGACCTGCTGACCAAGCTGGAGGAGAAGACCCCGGTCGGGATGTTCCGGTTGGGTTGGTCGATGGACTACCCGTCGATGCAGAACTACCTCGGTCCGCTCTACACCACCGGCGGCTCGTCGAACTACTACGGCTACAGCAACCCGGACTTCGACCGGCTGGTCGAGGAGGGCGTGGCCGCGCCGAACCAGGCGGAGGCGATCAAGAAGTACCAGCAGGCCGAGGAGATCCTCGTCCGGGACATGCCGGTGATCCCGCTCCGCTTCGGACAGAACAACTTCGGGCACTCCACCAAGGTCCGCGACGTCGAACTGGACCTGTTCGGCCAGGTCGACCTGTTGAAGATCGAGATGGCGGGGTAGTCGCCGCCGGGCCCGTGCGGCACCGTCGGGGCGGTGACCGGTGCCCCCGGGCCCCGCCGTGCTGCCGGTTGCCCGGCGTCGCCGCTGGTGGTGACGCCGGGCAACCGGCGGTCCGGACGGTCGATCCGCGTGCTCGTCAAGCTCGATCTTCCCGGTGGCGTGGCGACTCAGCGGCCGGTTGGACCTGGCGGGCCTGCGGTCCGCACTCGACAGTGTGGTGTGTCGACACGACGCCCTGCGGATGGCGCTACCCGACGACGGCCGGCATGCCGTGCTCCATCCGCCGGGTCCGATGCCGGTGATCGTCCAGGACCTCGGCGGCCATGACGAAGCGGAACGGCGACGACTGGTCGACGAGGCGTTGCGCCTCGAGGCGGAGACTCCGTTCGACCTGGCCAGGCCGCCGCCGATCCGTGCCCGGGTAGTGCGGACCGGGCCGGAGGAGCACATCTTCGTGCTCACCGCCTACCACGCCGTGGTGGACGGTCGCGGGCTGGAGATCGTCCTTGCCGACCTCGGCGCCGGACAGACCTCGCCACCGCCGTCCCCACGGACCGGCTTCGCCGGGTACCTGCTGTCCACGCACCAGCGTCCCGACCCCGGTCGGGAGTTCTGGCGGGGCGCCGGCCGCCGGAGCCGGCCTGACCACCCGCCGGGCCGGCAGCCGCCAGGACACCGAGCCCGGACGTACGCCGTCAGCGGGTCGCCGTGCCGACACCGGTGTCGGCGTGGCGCGGCAGCGCGACGGTCTCGCCACGCCGGAGGGGGTGGACCCCGGAGGCCAGCCCTCGGCGACGGGCGGCGTCGAGGAAGTCGCGCAGCGGTGACCGGAAGACGGGATAGTCGTCGTAGTGGACCGGCAGGGTCATCCGGGGGCGGATCAGTCCGACCAGGTCGGCGCCCTGCCGGGCGTCCATCGTGACGAGGAGGCCGAGGAGCCGGGTGCCGCCGAGGTGGATCAGCATGGCGTCGATGTCCGGGAACCGCTCCGGGATCGCCGCGAGCATCGGCCGGTTCAGGGTGTCCCCGGTGATGTAGAGCCGGAGTCGACGCCGACCCCGCTGCTCGAGGTCGAGGATCGAACCCATCACCGGCGGCAGCAGGTGGCTGACCAGTCCCGGCCCGTGCCGGCCCGGGACAGCGGTGATCCGCAACGTCTGGTCGCCGCGTCGGAGCTGGTGGCTCTCTCCGGTCCGCAGGGCCTCGGCGGCCGCGAAACCCCAGCGCCGTAGCCGCCGTTGCGCCGCCGGCGTGGTGATGATCGGTACGGCCTTCGACAGCCCATGCCGGGCCACCCGGTCGAAGTGGTCCCCGTGCAGGTGGGACAGGACCACGCCGTCCAGGCCCGGCAGTTGGTCGATCCCGAGGGCCGGATCGGTGCGGCGTTTTGTCCACAGCCCGTACCCGAGGTAGGCGCGCTGGCCGGCGTGCAGGAAGTTGGGGTCGGTCAGCAGGGTGAAGTCTCCGAGGCGCAGCAGGGTGGTCGCGGTGCCGATGAAGGTCACCGAGGCCGGTACCTCGTCGTCGTGTGCCATTCCGTTTCCCCCTCGCCACACCCGCGCCCTGTCGAGCAGACCATGCCGGGCGGCCGGCCGTACGCCATATTCGTCGCTGTCGCCGCCCCCGGCGTACGCTCAGCCGCCCGGTCCGGTCGGCTCACCCTGCGGGCCCTACGGAGTCAACTGCTCCTGCGCCGCTCCGGCTCGTCGGCCAGCCGCAGTCGCTCGTGCCGGATCGCCCCCTCGACGACCACCACCGCGCCCCGGGACACCGCTGGTGGTACCCGGAACCGGGTCGACCGTCCGATCAGGGGTTCGGCTGGCCGGCACCGACGGGACGGTGCCGGGCGAGGGCGCCGGTCAGCCGGGACAGCTCGAGGTTCGGGTCCCGGATCAGCCGGGGCAGGTCGTCGACGACAAGGGCGCCGAGTTCCGGGCGCCGCAGTCGCGCGTACGCCGGGTCCTGGTGGAGCGAGGACGTCGGCGCGGGTACGGCGACCAGTGCCGGTGGCAGGCCGGGCCGGAGTGGTACGAGATCGACCCGGACGAGTTCCGACCACGGCAGGTGGTACCGGTGTCCCCGGTCCGGCTGGTATCCGATGCCGTCGGAGTCGACCCACAGCCGGGGGTACGGGCGCACGGACCGCAGCAGCAGCCCCACGCCGCTGCCGCCGCAGACCAGTCCGACGCCGGCGGCGATCGACACGGCGACGGCGAGGACCCGCAGATCCTCCTGGTCGTTCTCCACGACCAGCGTGACCGTGGTGAAGACGGCGGCCATGAACGCCCCCGCCACCCCGAACGCGGTCAGTACGGTGCCACCGACGGCGGCACCGGGTCGGGTCCGGATGAAGCCGGAGCCGCTCCGGGGGCGCCAGCGCAGCGCCGGCCGGAGCAGCAGCGCGATGACAATCCCGCCGGCCAGGCTCGCCAGTAGCGCGATCTGTCCCGAGACGGCACACGGCACTATCAGCAGCGCGACCAGCACGGCGAGGCCGATCCAGACCGCGCGTGGTACGGGTCTGCGCTCGACGGCCTGGAACGCCTGGACGTGCGGCGACGGGTGCGGCGGCGCCGCGCCGGGCCATCCGGTCGCCGGATTCTGCGGGCCGGGACCGCCCGGCACCCACCCGGGCTGGTGACTCGTCGGCCAGGCCGACACCGGCTGGCCGGGTACCGGCGGGTACGGCACCGGGACCGGTGGGGCCGTCGGCGGACCGCTGGTCGGGGCCGGGCCGAGCGGTACCGCGCTGACCGGCGACCCGCTGACCGGAGCCGGGCTGAGCGGTACCGCGCTGACCGGCGACCCGCTGACCGGAGTCGCGCTCACCGGCGCCGACGTGGTCGTTGCGCGGGCGGCGTGGGGTGGGCGGACCGCGTGCAGGGCGCCCTCGGCGACCACGATCTCCGGCTGCTCCAGCACGGTCGGCGCCACCCCGGTCACCTGGTGCAGGGTGGTGGCGGCGAGCGGCACCCGCGACGCACCCCCGACCAGGAAGACCCCGGCCAGGTTGTCGGCGTCGACGCCGGCCCGCGACATCAGCCGCCCGGTCAGGGTGGCGGCACGTTCCAGGTACGGGCGGGCGAGCGCCTCGAACTCCTCCCGGCTGACCGAGACCTCCCGGTCGACCAGCGGCACGTACAGCCCGGCGTGGGGTTGCCGGGAGAGCATTTCCTTGGCGGTCCGGGCGTCCTCCCAGAAGGCCAGGAAGTGTCGACGGTCGGCCGGGTCGGCCGGCGCGGTGACCCGCTGCCACTCCTGCGGGTGTCCGGGCCGGACGGCGGCGGCGACCCGCTCGACGACCAGCGCGTCGAGGTCCAGCCCGCCGAGGTCGGCGAGCCCGTCCACCTCACACACCTCGAACCCGTCGCCGGTACGGCGTACCACGCTGACGTCGAAGGTGCCGGCCCCGAGGTCGTAGACGACCAGCAGGTGTCCGGGCCGGACCGCGTGCCCGAGTACGGCGGTGAAGTAGCCGGCCGCCGCGACCGGCTCCGGCACCAGGGTCGGGGCGGGCAGTCCCGCCCGGACGGTCGCCTCGGTCACCACGTTCCGACGTACCGCCCCCCATCCGGCCGGGTAGCCCACCACGACCTCGTCGGGCAGGTCGCCACCGGCCCGAACCGCCTCCTCGGCGATCCGCCGCAGCGTGGCGGCGACGGCTTCGCCGACCGATACCGCGCGGTCGGCGAGCAGCAGCGTGCCGTCGTCGATCCGCCGTTTCGGGTTCGGCTCGAACCGCGTCGGGTCGAGCCGGGCGCTGTGCAACGCGTCCCGGCCGGGAAGCAGGTCGCCGTCTCCGGTCAGGAACACCGCCGACGGCAGCAGTGGTGACCCGTCGAAGAGGAGCGGCCGGTTGCGGCCGTCCGGCCAGCGAAGCACCGCCACCGTGTTCGAAGAGCCGTAGTCGATTCCCAGTCGATAGCCGGACACGGCGGCAGTGTACGCACGCGGAGACCGGGTTGGCCGGTCCGGCCGCCGGGAATCCTCAGTGGACGGGGACGACCCGGCGGATCAGGAAGTCGGCGGTCAGCCGGGACACCTCGTCGGGCTGTTCGTCGAGCGCGAAGTGGCCGGCGTCGAGCAGGTGGATCTCGGCCTCCGGCACGTCCCCCCGGTACGCCTCGGCCTCCTCGACCTGGAACGAGGTGTCGTACCGTCCCCAGACGACCAGCAGTGGCGGTTGGTGTTCCCGCAGCCACTCCTGCCACCGGGGATAGCTCGCGACGTTGCTCCGGTAGTCGTGGAAGAGCTCGACCTGGATGTCGGCGATCCCGGGGCGCCGCAGGAACGCCAGTTCGTCGTCCCACAGGTCCGGGTCGTACGCCTCCGGTCTGGGGCTCGTCCCGACGTGCCGCTGCCGGGTGGCCGCCGGGGAGAGGAAGTTGTCCCGGAGTTCGGCCTCGTGCGCGGCCCGGTCCGCCCAGAAGGCCCGGCGCACCGCCCAGTTCGGTCCGAGCCCGATCTCGTGCGTGACCGCGTTCTGCACGACCAGCACGGCGAGCCGGTCCGGATGCGCGACCGCCAGCCGCATACCGATCGGCCCGCCGTAGTCCTGCACGAAGAGGCTGTACCTCGACAGCCCGAGCGTCTCGGTGAACCTGCCGACGATCTCGGCGAGGTGGTCGAAGGTGTACGCGAAGACGCGCGGGTCCGGCGCGTCGCTGTGCCCGAACCCCGGGTAGTCCGGCGCGACGAGGTGAAACCGGTCGGCGAGCCGCCACAGCAGCGGTTCGAACATCCGCGACGAGGACGGGAAGCCGTGCAGGAGCAGCAGCGTCGGCGCGTCCCGGGGACCGGCCTCCCGGTAGAAGACCGAGACACCGTCGACGTCGACCGACCGGTAGGTGGTACCACTCATGTCCTCTCCTCCCGGCAGCTCCCCGACCGGCCGTCTACCCGTTCGGGGGGCGGGCACACCCGGTGTCCGCCGCGTCCCGAGCGCGGCGGATCCTCGGCGTGGTTCACCGGCCAGGTGGCCTGGCCCGGCGGCGAAAATCCGTCGGCGGTCCGGGGTGATCCGGATAACCTGACGCGGTGCCGGAGCCTGAGCCGACGTACCGACGCCGTTCCGCCCGGGTGCTGGTCTTCGACAGGACCGGGCGGGTCCTGCTGCTGCGTTCCCGATTCGGTACCGGCGAGCCGGGCCCGGGAGCCGCGCACTACTGGCTCGTGCCGGGCGGCGGAGTCGACGAGGGCGAGTCACTGGCCCAGGCCGCCGCGCGGGAGTTGCACGAGGAGGTCGGCCTGCTGGTCGCCCCGGGCGCGCTCGGCGTCCCGGTCGCCTACACCACCGGGTACGCGAAGATGAGCTGGGCCGAGGGCGTCTTCCGGGACGACTTCTTCCGGTACCGGGTCGACTCGCATCGGGTGGACACCGACCGGATGGAGACGCTGGAACGCGGTACGTACGCCGGGCACCGCTGGTGGAGTGTCGAGGAACTGGCCGCCACCGACGAGGTCGTCTACCCTCTGGACCTGGTCACCGTGCTGACCGACCTGGTCGCCGACCGGATCCCCGCCCAGCCCGTACGCCTGCCCTGGCACCACTGAGCCAGGGCGGCCAGGTCAGCGCACAGGTCGGGTGTCAGGATCAGCGGACGGTGCGGTGGGGAGCCCCGATGGACGGACGGCACGTGGCTGGCCGGGCTGAGCGGGGCTGAATCGCGTCGCGCCGACCCGGGGTCGGGTGCAGCATGGGCAGATGTCGCCCATCACCGTACGGCCGCTGCTGCCGGCCGACGTCGACCTGCTCCCAGCGGCGTTCGCCGAGGTCAACTGGCCCGGCAAGACCGCCGACCAGTACCGGCGTTATCTCGCCGAGCAGGCCGTTGGCACCCGGTCGGTGCTGGTCGCGTCGCTGGACGGCAGCTTCGCCGGGTACCTGACGGTGGCCTGGCAGAGCGGCTATGCCCCGTTCCGCTCGGCCGGCGTTCCGGAGATCCAGGACCTGAACGTGCTGCCACGGTTCCGGCGCCGACGTGTCGCCTGGACCCTGATGGACCAGGCCGAGGAGCTGGTCGCGGAGCGGAGTGCCACCGCCGGGATCGGCGTCGGGCTGTACGTCAACTACTCCGCCGCCCACCTGATGTACCTGCGACGCGGCTACCTGCCGGACGGCCGGGGCGTGACGTACCGGGGCAGCGTCGCCCTGCCCGGCACCCCCGTACGCGTCGACGACGACCTCGTGCTCATGCTGATCCGTCGCCTGCGGTGACCCGGCGGCGGCTCACCGCTGTGGAACGAGGATGACCTTGCCTGTCGCACGCCGATTCTCCAGGTCTGCGTGCGCGTCCCCGGCACGGCTGAGGGGATACCGGGTGACCAGCGGTGTGAGTACGCCGTCTGCGGCGGCACGGATGGCCCGGGCCTGGAGATGGTGCATGGTGCCGGCCCGCCGCAGCAGTTGTGGCCCGAGTGCCCAGGTGACGGTGCCGGCCCGCGCGATGATGTCGTCGGTGGTGAGGCGGGTGGCGGTGCCCGAAGCCCAGCCGTGCAGGACAAAAGTGCCGCCGGGGGCGAGCAGGTCGAATGCCTGGCGGCCCCAGGTCCCACCGACACCGTCGAAGACGACGTCCACGTGCCGTCCGCTGCCGAGAGCTGTCCGCACCGCGTCCGGCCAGTGCCGGTTCCGGTAGTCGACGGCGATGTCGGCCCCCGACGACCTGGCCTGCCTGACCTTCTCCGGTCCACCGGCCAGGCCGACGACGACGGTGCCCTGACGACGTAGGGCCTGCACGAGCAGGGCGCCGACGCCACCGGCCGCCGAGCTGACCAGGGCGACCTCCCCGGGGGCGGGTTGCGCGATGTCGAGCAGTCCGAGCGCGGTGGCGCCGGTGGTGACCATCGCCACGGCGGTCTCGGCGTCCAGGTGCCCGGGCAGGTCGTGGAGGGCGTCGATCGCGACCACCGCCTGCTCGGCGTAGCCACCGTGGGACGCGAGCGTGCCCACCACCGCGCGGCCCAGCCAGCTGTCGTCGACGTCCGGCCCGACCGCGTTCACCACCCCGGCGACCTCACCGCCAAGGACGACCGGCAACACCGGGGCGGGATGGGGCCCGACCGCACGCCCGGTCCGCAACGTGGTCTCGATGAGGTGGACGCCGCTGGCCCACACGTCGACGCGGACCGCTCCCCGGCCGGGCACCGGTACGGCGGTGCGCTCGTACCGAAGGTTTCCGGGGGGTCCGAACTCGTGCAGTCGTACCGCGTACATGGAGGGTGTGCCTTTCTGGAGAGGCGACGGGTTCAGGCCGGGTCGGGTGGGCGCGGGGTGGTCGTCGGGGCCGACGCCGGTGCCGCGTCCGCGCGTCGGCCCGGCAGCAGCGCCGCCGGTAGCGCCGCCAGGGCCAGCAGGGTCACCGCCCACCAGTAGGTGTGCTGGAACGCGGGCGCCGACCGCGGCCCGTCCCCGGTACGCGCCGCGTTCGAGGCGAGCACCACCGACAGCAGTGCCGTCCCGATCGAGACGCCCACCTGGGAGCCGATGTTCAGCAGGGTGCTGCCCGACGGCACGTCCTCGGCGGCCAGTTCCCGGGTGGCCGTCGTGTTCGCCGGCATCATCACCATGCCGACGCCGACCCCTGTCACCAGCAGCGCCGCCACCAACCTCCAGTACGGCGTCTCCGGCCCGACCTGCACCGCGAACAGCGACAGACCGCACGCGGCGATCACGATGCCGGAGAGGACCATCAGCCGCGGGGAGACCCGGTCGACCCGGCGGGTGGCGATCTGCATCGAGACGCCGACGGCGACGGCCAGGGGTACGCCCAGCAGACCCGACTCGGTGGCGCCGAGCCCGCGTGCCGTCTGGTAGTACATCGGCGCCAGCAGCATGGAGCCGAAGTATCCGGCGGGAAACAGCACCATGGCGCTGAAACCGGCGGCGAAGGACCGGTTGCGCAGCAGGCGCAACCGCAGCAGCGGGGCGCGGGCGGCCAGGCCGCGGGCGACGAACGCTATGGTCAGCAGCAGTCCGGCAACGGTGGGCAGCAGCGACTGCGGTGTGCTGAGGTCGCCGCGTTCGCCGCCGGTGGACAGTCCGTAGATCAGCAGGGCCAGTCCCGGGGACAGGGTCAGCAGGCCCAGCAGGTCCAACCGGCGGACCGGCTGCGGCTCGTCCTGCCGGAGCAGCCGCGCCGCGAGTGCCAGCGCCAGCGCGCCGACGGGCAGGTTGACCAGGAAGATCCAGTGCCAGGACGCGGTGTCGACGAGCCAGCCACCCAGGATCGGTCCGCTCACCGGGCCGATCAGCACCGGGATGCCGAGCAGGGCCATCGCCCTGCCCATCCGTTTCCGGTCGGCGGCCCGGATGACCATCGCCATGCCGACCGGCACCAACAGGCCGCCGCCGAGCCCCTGCACGATCCGGAACAGCACCAGCGTCTCGATGTTCCAGGACAGCGCGGCCAGTCCGGAGCCGGTGGTGAACAGGGTTATGGCGGTCAGGTAGGTCCGTTTCGCACCGAAGCGCGACATGGCCCAGGCGGCCGCCGGGATCACGGCGGCCAGGGCGAGGGTGTACCCGGTGGCGACCCATTGGACGGTGGCGAGCGGCGCGTCGAACACCACCGCCAGCGGGTGCAGCGCGACGTTGACGATCGTGACGTCCAGTACGGCCATGATCGAGCCGATCACGACGACGGTGAGCACCCTGGCCAGGTCCCGGGAGGCTCCGCTGGCGCGGTGGGCGGTGGAGCCGTTGGTCCGGGCCAGACCGCTCTTCCCGGTGGAGCCGCCGGCTCCGGTGAGGCCCGCGATGCCAGACACGACCCTCACTCGCCGTACGAGCGCTTCGCGCGAGCGGTACGCAGTGCACGCCCCCACCACACGAACTGGTCGACCATGCCCTTCGCGGCCCCCTCGCACACCGACGCGTCCTGTGGAGTGCCGTCCTCCCCCAGCGCCGACCAGGGCCCGTGCAGGCTGACCGAGTCGCGCACCGTCATGGCGTGCAGTTCGGCGAAGACCAGCCGTAGCTGCTCGACCGCCCGGAGACCGCCGCCCAGCCCTCCGTACGAGACAAAGCCGACCGGCTTGGCCTGCCACTGGACGTAGTGCCAGTCGATGAGGTTCTTCAGGGCGGCCGGGAAGCTGTGGTTGTACTCGGGGGTGACGACGACGAATGCCTCGGCGGCGGCCAGCCGGGAGCTGACGTCGGCGATGGCGACCTGGATCGCCGGCGCGGGCGCGGGCAGGCCGTCCCAGCCGGGCATGGCCACCGGGAGGGCCAGGTCGGCGACGTCGATGACGTCGAGCTCGATGTCGGTGCGGCCGCCGACATGGCGGGTGAACCATTCGGCGACGGACGGGCCGACGCGGCCGCCGCGAGCGCTGCCGACGATGACGGCGACCCGGAGTGCGGCGTCCTCGGCCGTTGCCGGGTCGATGGTTCGGGTGGGGTCGGGCATGGCTGTCCCTCGATTCCTCGCGGCCTCGGTGCGGTTCGTGACGCGTCCGGTAAACTACAACGATCGTTGTAGAGATTACAACCGTCGTTGTACTGTGACGGACGGCACTCAGGAGCGGTGGCGATGACCAGCACGGAATCCAGGGACGACACGGGTGCGACCCGGCCACGGCGGGGACGCGGAGACAAGGCGACGGCGATCGCGCACGCCGCGTGCGAGGTCTTCGGGCGGGACGGCTACACCCGGGCCAGCATCGACACGATCGCCGCCGAGGCCGGCGCCTCCACCCGTACGCTCTACAACCACTTCCCCGGCGGGAAGGCGGAGCTGTTCCGCTCTGTCATGCGGTGGAGCGCGGGGCGGGTCCGGGACGAGCAACTCGCCCGGCTGCGCAAGCACCTGGATCCGGAGCGTCCGCCGCGACCCGAGGATCTTGAGCGGGACCTGCTGGCCCTGGCCCGCGCATGGGTCGCCCTGATGACGGACTTCCGTGATCACTTCTCGCTGGTCCGGCACATCCACGGGGAGGCCGGGCATGTCCCGACCGAGGTACTCGACGCCTGGCAGGAGGCCGGGCCGCGCGCCGTCGCCCGCGAGTTGGCCGCGGTCATGGCCGCGCTGGCCGACCACGGCCTGCTCGACGTACACGGCGATCCGCGCCAGGCCGGGACCCACTTCATGGTCCTGATCTCGACAGACATCGTGCACCGCTCCTACTGGGGCGTCGCTCCGCTGGCACCGGAAGAGACCGATCGGATCACGGCCGCGGGGGTGCGGGCCTTCCTGCGGGCGTACGGAGTCGCGGACTGACCCGGCTCAGTCCGGGAACGCGCCGATCCGTACCCGCCGACTGTCGCCGTCGGAGAGGAACGACGCCAGGGCCTCCGCCTGCTCGGCCACGCTCTCCTGGTCGGTCCGGCAGAGGCGGCGCAGCGGCATGACGGTCACCGTGCCGGCCTCGACGGTCCAGGTCGCGGAGACCCGGCCGTCGACCAGGACAACCCGGGCGCTGGCAACCGACAGGCCCCGGTGGGCGTCGTCGATGATCCGGCTCCGGTCGTGGTAGCCGAGGATCGTGTTGTCGAACGCCGGCAGGAACCGTACCGGGGCGGGTGTGTCGGGGTCGGGGCGCGGCGCGTCGGGCAGGTCGAGCAGCTCGCGGCCCTGCTCGTCGCGGAAGCTCACCAGTTCCGCGCGGATCGCGGCCACCGCCGCCGGCAGTCCGGCAAGGCCGGACCAGGCGCGCAGGTCGGCCACGGAGGCGGGCCCGAACGCGGCCAGGTAGCGCCGCGCCAGTGCCGCGCCGACCGGGTCGGAACCGTCCGGGGCAGCCGGGTCGACCTCCCGCCCCAGCCACGAGGAGACCAGCGCGTTCTTCACTCCGGCCTTCGTCCGCCACAGTCCGCGCGGCGGGAGTTGCACGACCGGGATCAGCGCGGCGAGCAGCATCTCGCCCAGGGCGCGAGGTCCGGGCGCCGGCCAGCGCTCGGCCAACTCCCGGGCGAGTTCGGGCATCGAGCGTGGCTGGTTGTCGGTCATCACCGCCCGGCCCGCCGCCGCGAGTTCGTCGAGGTCCACCCCGGCGAGTTCCTGGCGGTAGGTGCCGAGCACCCGCTGGCGCAGCATGCTGTCGTGGCGGGCCCGCCAGGCGAGGAGGTCGTCGGCGGTGACGAGGTGGACGGTACGGCGCATCAGGTGGACCCGCACCACGCTCCGCCGGGTCAGCAGGTCGGAGAGCGCCCGCGGGTCGAACCCGCGCAGCCGCGACCAGAGGCCGACGAACGGTTCCTGCGGTTCCTGCGCCTGCAGGCCGCACAGGTGCGCGACGGCGTCGCGCACGGGTACGTCGGCGCGGTCGAGCAGCAGTTGCCGGGCGAGGGTCGCCCGGTTGAGCGCCCGGGTGTCGAGCACCGTCGTCGTGGTGGTGCCGCCCGACCGGAGGGTCCGGGAGGCACGGTCGCGGCCGGGCGTACCGGCCCTGCGGGCGTTGTCGGTCACTGGCACCCGACAACTCTCGCAGGAGAAGCGGCCAGATTCTGACCGCTTCTCACCACGACCGCGGCATCGCGGTTCACCGAGGCTCGACGTACACCGCGATGCTGCGGGGCGGGACGGTGAACGTACCGGTGGCCCGGTCGAAGGAGGCGGTCCGGAGCACCGGGTCGGCCGATTCGCGCAGCACCGGATGCAGGAGCACCTCCGCTGCCCGCAGCCCCGGCACGGTCTGGGTCGCGGCCGTCGGGGTGGCGTTGAAGACCACGGTCACCGAGCGCCACCGCCGGTCCAGCCCGGCCCCGTCGAGCCGCATCGTGATCACCCCCGGCGTCTCCCCCACCCCCGACAGCGGGAACGACACCCGACGCTGCACCTGCGCCGCGTCGGCCAGCCCGAAGACCGGCGACGAGGCCCGGATCCGGAGCAGTTCCCGGTAGCGGGCGTCGGCCAGCTCCACCGCCGCGCAGTCCGGTACGAGTCCCGGGTCGGCGAGCAGCGGGCGGGCGTACGGCCACTTGTCCTGGTTGTCGGCGGCCGGCGGCAGACCGACGCCGAACCCGTTGCCCTGCGTACAGTCCCAGCGGATCTGGTTGAACCAGTCCCCGCTGTTGTACGAGTTCCGGTCCAGCGACTTCGAGCGGAGCCGCTCGCTGCCCGCCGTCACGAAACCGGTCCCCTGGCCCAGCACCGCCGTGCCGAGCGAGAGCACCTGCATCCGGGCCCGGTCCTCCGCCGACGTCCCGGCCGGCAGCTTGTACGCCAACGCGTCGTACAGGATCTCGTTGTCGTGCGCGTCGACGTAGCTGACCGCCTCCCCCGGCGCGGCCGTGTAGCCGGCCGGCGCGCCGTTGTAGTCGACGTCCGACCCGGTCACCGTCTCGCCGGAGGACGCCACGAACCGGTAGCCGGCGAGATTGCCGACCAGCCCGACCTTGATCTGGTCCTGCTGGTGCAGCAGCCGCGCCCGCTGCTGCTCGACGTCGCCGTTGACCGGGTCGCCGTTCGGGTCGGTGAACAGGCCCGATCCGAAGCCCTGCAGCCGGGGGTTGGCGTCGAAGGGCCCGCCACCGCGTACCGCGTCCCGGAGCCGGTCGTTGAAGGTGCCGATCCCCGTGCCGGCCATGTTCGCCTGGGTCGCCTGGGTGAACCGGACGTCGCCGGCGACCTCACCGAAGTCCCAGCCCTCGCCGTAGAGCAGGACCGCGCTGCCGTCGACACCGTCCCGGGCGAGGGTCAACCGGTCCAGGGCGGCCCGGACGGCGAGCAGGTTCGCCTTCGGGTGATGCCCCATCAGGTCGAACCGGAAGCCGTCGACCTTGTACGCCTTCGCCCAGGTGACGACCGAGTCGACCACCAGTTTGCCCATCATCATGTGTTCCGGGGCGGTGTTGGCGCAGCAGGTCGAGGTGGCCAGGGTGCCGTCGTCGAGCAGCCGGTGGTAGTAGCCGGGCACGATCTGGTCCAGTACCGACTTCGGGTCGGTACCGGCCGCCGAGGTGTGGTTGTAGACCACGTCCAGCACCACCCGCAGCCCGGCGTTGTTGATCCCGGCGACCATCTGCCGGAACTCGGTCGTCCGACGGTCCGGGTCGACGGCGTACCCGCCCTCCGGGACGGTGTAGTGCAGTGGGTCGTACCCCCAGTTGTAGCCGTCGGTGTCGCGGACCGCGCCGACGCACTCCTGCTGCCGGTCGGAATCCGGAGGCAGCGCGGCCAGGTCGCAGGCCGGCACCGCCTGGTCGGCCCGGCGTTCCGGGATGGTCGCGAAGTCGAAGGTCGGCAGCAGGTGCAGGTGGGTGACCCCGGCGTCGGCCAGGCCGCGCAGGTGCCGCATCCCGGTGGTCGCCGGGTCGGTGAACGCCAGGTACGTCCCCCGGCGCTCCGCCGGCACCGAGGCGTCCGCGATCGAGAAGTCCCGGACCGAGACCTCCTGGATCTGGGTACGCCCCGCCGACACCGCCACCGGCTTCCGTTGCGTCGCCCAGCCGGCCGGCGCGGTCGCCGCGTCCGCCGGGTCGACGAGCCGGCTGTGCGTGGAGTCGACCGCCAGCGCCAGCGAGTACGGGTCGGTGACGGCGGCGGTGACGATCCGCTGCGCGGCCGGCTGCCACACCTCGACCCGGTACCGGTAGTAGCGGCCGAGCCAGTCCCGGTCACCACGTACCGACCAGACTCCGGTCCGGTCGTCCCGACGCATCACCACCGTCTCCGACGGCGTGGCGGTCGGCGAGTCGTACAGTTCCAGCGCCACGCTGCGGGCGGTCGGCGCCCAGAGCGCCAGGCCGGGCCGACCGCCGTCGAACGTCGGGCCGAGCCGGGCCTGGGCCGCCGCCGGATAGGCGTCGTCCAGCACGCCCGGGACCTGCACCCCGGTCGCGCCGAGCAGCGCCCCGGTGTGGTCCCGTTCGGTCAGCACCAGTTGGCCGCGCAGTGCCGCCGGCACCGAGGCCAGGTCGCGCGGGTCGAGCCGCAGCGCGGT
The DNA here is from genome assembly GCF_036422035.1 of Plantactinospora sonchi. Classification (NCBI taxonomy): domain Bacteria; kingdom Bacillati; phylum Actinomycetota; class Actinomycetes; order Micromonosporales; family Micromonosporaceae; genus Plantactinospora; species Plantactinospora sonchi. The sequence continues at coordinate 62,676 of NZ_JAZGQK010000001.1, read as the reverse complement.
GTACTGCCACAGGTGCGGGAACCTCGCCCGCTGGGCCTCGGTCAGCCCGTTGCGCTCGACCCGCAACGGCAGTTCGGTGTACGTCCCGGTCAGCTCACCATCGACGATGGCGAGGCCGCCGTCCGGGGCGGTGACCAGGGCGTAGCGCCGCCCGTCGGTCGGCTGGCCCGGTGGCTTGGCCACCGTGGACCGGTCGATCCAGTGCGCCCGCCGCTTTCCGATGTCCAGGTCCGGCGCAACGCTGCCGGTCGCCGGCAGCAGCCGACCCGGGGTGGCGGCGAGCAGCCACACCTCCCGTCCGGCGCTGGCGAAGTCGAGCCGCTGGTCGTCCGGGAGGTCCTTGGTGTCGCCCCGGTGCAGGATGTAGCTGAGTCCGGTCGCCCCGGCCGCCAGCGGCACCCGGAAGGTGAGACCGAAGGCGTCCCGGCCGGTGGGCGGCAACGGATCCGACCAGTCGGCGGGATCGGCGGCACCGTCCCAGACGTGCAGCCCCCAACCGTCGTAGTCGCCGTCCGGCCGGTGGTGGTGCAGGACCGCGGTGCCCTCCTCGGCCGGCGGGTCCGGTTCCCCGGTCGCCGCCTGCCGGGACGGGTACACCGTCGGGTCGCCCTGCTTGAGCCAGACCTCGCCGGTACGTCGCACGTCGACGGTCCGGTCGACGGCCACGTCCTTGTCGCCGGCGGCGTCGACCACCAGGAAACCGACCGAGGCGGCGCCCGGCTTGAGCTTCACCCAGGCGAACCGGCCGTAGGAGTCCTCCCCCGCGAACGGCTGGCCCTCCGGCCACGGCCGCTGGTACGCCGGATCGACGTCGCCCCAGACGTGCAGCCGCCAGTCGGCGTATCCACCGGCCGGCCGCTGGTAGTGGACCACCAACCAGTCCCGGGCGTCGGCCGGGGGCGGGGTGCCCACGGTCGCCGTCGACCTGGTCGTGGCGGTCCGCCCCGCCGTGTCCCGCACCACCGCCTTGTACTCGATCCGGGCGCCGCCCGGCAACCCGGTCAGGTCGTGGTGGACCCGGTACGGCACCGTGCCGCCCTGGTTACGGGCCTGGCCGAGCAGTGTCCAGTGCCCGCCGTCGACCCTGGCCGCCACCGTGACCGTGGCCAGCGGGTCCCCGGTGACCCGCATGGTCACCCCGGCCCGCCCCGGTACGGCGGCATCCGGTGCCGGGGAGGTGATCCGGACCGTCGGCGCGGCGGCCGGCCGGGCGACCGGCGTTCCGGCCCGGTAGGCGACGGTACCGAGGGCCGGCACGGTCAGGGTGAGTTTTCCTCCGGCGTCGGCCCGGACCGGGTCGCCTCCGCCGTGGACGCCGCCGAAGGTCGCGCCGGCCGACCAGGTGTCCACGGTGACCGTCTGTGGGGTGGTGCTGTTGTTGGCGGCGACGACGTACTCGACCCGCTCGGTGGGGTCGATCCGGGAGAAGGCGAAGACACCGGGACCGTCGGCGGCGTACCGGGTGATCTGGAGGCCGTCGCGCAGGGCCGGGTGCGCCTTGCGCAACGCACCGAGTTCGGCGATCGTCCGGTAGACCGGGTGGCCTCGGTCGTACTGGTCGACGGCGTGGGTCCGGTCGGTGCCGAGCAGGTCGTCGTCGAGGTAGTCGGCGGTCCGGGAGGCGAACATCTCCTGCCGGGCGTCCTTGTCGCCGCCCGGGCCGGTGAAGCCCTGCTCGTCGCCGGAGTAGACCACCGGCTGGCCCCGGGTCAGGAACATCAGCTCGTGGGCGAGCTGGTCCCGGCGCAGGTGGCTGGTCGGGTCGGTGCCGCCGCCGGCGATGAACGAGCCGATCCGGCCCAGGTCGTGGTTGCCGAGGAAGGTGGGGAGCCGGCCGGCGTGGGTGTCCCGGGCGGTGTAGAGGTCGTCCCGGGCGTAGACGTCGGCGAGGGCGCGGGCCGAGCCGCCGCCGGCGACGTAGCCCCGGGCGGCGTCCTGGAAGGTGAAGTCGAGCGTCGCCGGCAGTCCACCCCGGCGGACGTACGTCGAGGCGACCTCCGGATTGCTGTCGTAGACCTCGCCGAACATGAAGAAGTCCGGTTTGCCGGCCCGTCGCGCGGCCTGCTCGACGCCGGCCCGGAACTGCGGCCAGAAGTCCAGGTTGACGTGCTTCGCGGTGTCCAGTCGGAAGCCGTCGACGCCGAGGTCGGTGACCCAGTCGGCGAAGATCTCCGTCATCCCGCGTACCACCTCGGGACGCTCGGTCCAGAGGTCGTCCAGGCCGTGGAAGTCGCCGTACTCGCTGTTCTCGCCGACGAACGTGGAGTCACCCCGGTTGTGGTACATCGTCGGGTCGTTCAGCCAGGCCGGTACCTTCACCCGCCGGTCCGCCCCGGTGGCGAAGGTCGGCGTGTACGGGAACGAGCGGGTGTCGACGCGCGGGAAGGGTCGGCTGCCGTCGGCGTGGTGCCGGTCCTCGAACGGCCGCCCGGCCGCGTCCCGGTACGGCGTGGTCGCCTTGTCCACGTACGAGTAACGGTCCTCGGCGTACCGGATCACGTCGGCGGTGTGGTTGACGATGACGTCGAGATAGATCCGGATGCCCCGCCGGTGTGCCTCCCGGACCAGTTCCCTGAGGTCGTCGTTGGTGCCGAAGTGCGGGTCGACCCGGGTGAAGTCCGTGATCCAGTAGCCGTGGTAGCCGGCCGAGGCGTCCGCCCCGCTGCCCTGCACCGGCCGGTTCTTGAACACCGGCGCCAGCCAGATCGCGGTGGTGCCGAGTCCCTGGATGTAGTCGAGCTTCCGGAGCAGTCCCTTCAGGTCGCCCCCGTGGTAGAACCCCTTGTCGGTCGGGTCGTGGCCGGTGCTGAGCCGGTCGCCAATCAGTCCACCCCGGTCGTTGCCGGGGTCGCCGTTGGCGAACCGGTCGGGCAGCACGAAGTAGAACTGCTCGGCCCGGCCGCCGTCGGTGGTCGGCCGGTCCTCCGCCGCGCGGGTCCCGTCCGCGGCGTGGAGCAGCTCCGCCACCGAGGGTTCCCGCGACCAGCGCGGAGCGCCGGCCTGGTGCGGGGGTACGGGAGCCGAGCCGGTCACGGCGGGGGCGGCGACCGTCCGGCTACCCGCCGCAGGAGCGGCAGCGCCGGTCAGGGTGAGTGCCAGGACCGGGGCGAGCGCGAGCAGGACGGTACGGGGAACCGGCAGCGGCTTCATCGACGGCCTTCCTCTGCGCGTGGACTGGCCCGCACGGTAGTCCTTTGCAGAAAGTCGATGCAAGACCTTGCAGCCTCAGCGCGCAGCATCCACCATCTTGCGCAAGAAACACCGGTCACCGGCCTGACCCGACGGTCGGCCCACTCCGGCGCCCCGGCACCCCTTGGGCGGCGACGCGCCGGCGCCCGACCTCGGAGGAGGGTGCGAGGTGGCGTACCACCTCGGAGGGACAGCTCAGCATCGACGTCTCACCGACGGCCGGGTCCGGCCGCTGCCGGCACCCCGTGGCTCAGCCGAAGGTGCAGGCCACACCGTTCACCGTGCAGAGGGCGGGACGGTCTGTCCGGTCGTCGTGCTCGAACTGGACCCGCAGCGGCACCGAGCCGCCGGCCGGTGCCGGCTGGGCACCGGTGAAGATGTAGGTCTCCCCGGACCGACGCAGCGTCGGTTGTGACGACTCGTCCACCCAGTACGCCCGCAGTCGCCCCACCCCGGACGGGAAGCGCAGCTCGACCGTCCATGACCGGGGCGAGCTGGCCTCGTTGCGGATCCGCACCTCGGCCATGAACATGCCCCGCCAGTCGTTCGTCACCCGGTAGCGGGCGGTGAGCCCGGTCGGCTGGGCGGGAGGGGGGTTCGGTGGCGCACTGGTCGACGGGCGTCCGGCCGGTGTGGTGGGACGGGGCTGCCCCGGACGGGACGGCGTCGCACCGGGGCTGGTCGGGCGGGCGGTCGCCACCGGCGACCGGCTGGTCGGTCCGGCCGACGGGCTCGGACTTCCGGACGCCTCGACGGTGATCTCCGGGGTGGGCGTGTTGCCGGGCACGAACGGGAAGACCGGCTCGGGGGCACTGGCCGGACGCCGGTCGCCGGCGAGGTAGCCGGTGGCGGCGACGAACAGCACGATCATCACCAGCACGCCGGCCATGACGACGATCCAGGGCGCCGCGGCGAGCAGTCGCCAGCGGGACGGTTCGGGCGCGTTCACCGGAGCGGGACCCGGACCGAGATCTCGTCACCGAGCCGTGCGCCGTGCGACAGCTCCAGCTCGTCGCCGCTCCAGAACCGGCCGGGGTCGTACCAGTTCACCCGCCGACCGGCCGGCAGCAGGCCCATCGCCTGGTAGGTGATGGCCACCACCTCGGCGCAGTACGCCGTCTCCAGCGCGACATCCCGGGCCCGCTTTCCGCCCCCGGGAACGCGACCCCGGACCCACCGCCAGGCGAGCTGGGCGGTGGACGGGAAGGGCGTGCCGTCCAGGCGGGCGATGGTACGCAGCACCCCGTTCTCCATCTCGTGATCGGCCGGCGGCTCGAGTTGGCGGAGCCAGGCCCGCTGACCGTACCGGACAGCCCAGACCCGGACCGCATCCCGTAGGTCGTGCAGTTGCACGCCCCGCTGATGGCTGCCCGACCACATGTCCGGCAATGATCGGCCGAGCTCGGCGTGCCACATTAGCGGCGGCAGATCCTCGAGGACCACAGACATTCCGACATGGTTGACCGGACTGTTCGTGGTCAACTGGATCGCCCGATCCGGCACGGTCCGGCCCCGGAAGACCCACACGTCGCCGGTACGGGTCAGCTCGACCGCCTCGTCGAGGCTGAGTTCGCTGCTCTGCTCGCCCACTGCCCCCACCTCGGTACGACACCTCGGCACGCCCACCGCCCTGTGGGCCCGGCGACTACCCTAGGCGGATGCGCTGGTGGAAGGTAATCGGTGTGGCGGGCTTCGTCGGGGTCGCGGCGACCGGGGTGGTGCTGGCCAGGGCCGAGCGGCGGCGCCGGGCGTACACCCCGGAGCAGATCCGGGAGCGGCTCCGGGAGCGGCACGCCCAGGCCCTGACGCCACCGTCCACCGCCGACTAGACGACATCCGCCGCCTCGGCCAGCACCCGCCGCACCGCCTCGACCGGTAGCCCGGAGTCTTTCCACCCCGGCGCGTTCGCCATCACCGTGGGCCAAGGCTTGCGCGAATAGCAAGACGGACGTACGGTTTTATTACAGCGACACTTTGGTAAGGGTTACCTGACCCGGGCCGGCCGGAAGTGGGTAGGAAAGACTCTGGTCAAGGACCGTCCGCCTCGCCCGCCGGTCGCGCGGGCCCGGCCGGGCGGACCCCCGGGTTGGCCGGTGTCGGCCGGGACGAAGACAGCGTGAAGGAGTACGACGTGGCGAGCCTCGACACCTTCGGTGCGAAGAGCCAGCTGCGCGTCGCAGACGCGAGCTACGAGATTTTCAAGATCAGCACGGTGGCCGGGCACGAACGCCTGCCGTACAGCCTCAAGATCCTGCTGGAGAACCTGCTCCGGACCGAGGACGGCGCGAACATCACCGCCGACCACATCCGGCAGCTCGGCGCCTGGGAGCCGACCGCCGACCCCAGCGTGGAGATCCAGTTCACCCCGGCCCGGGTGCTGATGCAGGACTTCACCGGCGTGCCCTGCGTGGTCGACCTGGCCACCATGCGCGAGGCGGTCCGCGACCTCGGCGGCGACCCGACCAAGGTCAACCCGCTCGCCCCGGCCGAGCTGGTCATCGACCACTCGGTCATCGCCGACCTCTTCGGTCGCGAGGACGCCTTCGCCCGCAACGTGGAGCTGGAGTACAGCCGCAACAGGGAGCGTTACCAGTTCCTCCGCTGGGGCCAGACCGCGTTCAACGAGTTCAAGGTCGTGCCGCCCGGCACCGGCATCGTGCACCAGGTCAACATCGAGTACCTGGCCCGGACGATCATGGAGCGCAACGGGCAGGCGTACCCGGACACCGTGGTCGGCACCGACTCGCACACCACGATGGTCAACGGCCTCGGCGTGCTCGGCTGGGGCGTCGGCGGCATCGAGGCCGAGGCCGCGATGCTCGGCCAGCCGGTCAGCATGCTCATCCCCCGGGTCGTCGGCTTCAAGCTGCACGGCGAGATGCCGGCCGGCACCACCGCCACCGACCTGGTGCTGACCATCACCGAGATGCTGCGCAAGCACGGGGTGGTCGGCAAGTTCGTCGAGTTCTACGGCCCCGGCGTCAGCGCGGTGCCGCTGGCGAACCGGGCCACCATCGGCAACATGTCGCCCGAGTACGGCTCCACCGTCGCGATCTTCCCGATCGACGAGGAGACGGTCCGCTACCTCAAGCTGACCGGCCGCACCGAGCAGCAGGTGGCGCTGGTCGAGGCGTACGCCAAGGAGCAGGGCCTCTGGCACGACCCGGCGGCCGAGCCCGACTACAGCGAGCGGCTCGAGCTCGACCTTTCCACCATCGAGCCGTCGCTGGCCGGCCCGAAGCGCCCGCAGGACCGGGTGCCGCTGGGCAACGCCAAGACGCTGTTCCGGTCCGCGCTGGTCGACTACGTCGGTGACGGCGTCACCGCGCACGGCCCGGCCGACGAGGCGAGCGAGGAGTCGTTCCCGGCCAGCGACCCGCCGGCCAACGACGTCAACGACCCGGCCGACGCGCCCCGCGAGCTGATCTCCGCCGCCACCGGCGCCAAGGGCCGGGCCAGCAACCCGGTCCGGGTCACCGGCGACGACGGCAACGAGTACGAGCTCGACCACGGTGCGGTGGTGATCGCCGCCATCACCTCCTGCACCAACACCTCGAACCCGCAGGTGATGATCGGTGCCGCCCTGCTCGCCCGCAACGCCGTCGAACGGGGACTGGCCCGCAAGCCGTGGGTGAAGACCACCCTGGCGCCCGGCTCGAAGGTGGTCATGGACTACTACGAGCGGGCCGGCCTCACCCCGTACCTGGAGAAGCTCGGCTTCCACCTGGTCGGCTACGGCTGCACCACCTGCATCGGCAACTCGGGCCCGCTGCCCGAGGCGGTCTCCGCGGCGGTCAACGAGCACGACCTGTCGGTGGTCTCGGTGCTCTCCGGCAACCGCAACTTCGAGGGCCGGATCAACCCGGACGTCAAGATGAACTACCTGGCCTCGCCGCCGCTGGTCGTGGCGTACGCGCTGGCTGGCACGATGGACATCGACCTGGCCAACGAGCCGCTCGACACCGGCGCCGACGGGCAGCCCGTCTACCTGCGGGACATCTGGCCCGACTCCAGCGAGATCCAGGAAGTGATCACGGCCGCGATCGGCGCCACCGGCTTCGGGGAGGCGTACGCCGACGTCTTCGCCGGTGACCAGCAGTGGCAGTCGCTGCCGACCCCGACCGGCGACACCTTCGCCTGGGACGGTGGGTCGACGTACGTGCGCAAGCCCCCGTACTTCGAGGGCATGGAGCGCGAGCCGGCGGCGGTCACCGACATCAGTGGCGCCCGGGTGCTGGCCAAGCTCGGCGACTCGGTCACCACCGACCACATCTCGCCGGCCGGCTCGATCAAGGCCGACTCGCCGGCCGGCAAGTACCTCGCCGAGCACGGGGTGGCCCGGCACGAGTTCAACTCGTACGGCTCCCGGCGCGGCAACCACGAGGTGATGATCCGGGGCACCTTCGCCAACATCCGGCTCCGCAACCAGCTGGTGCCCGGGGTCGAGGGCGGGTTCACGGTCAACCACCTGACCGGGGAGCAGACCTCGATCTACGACGCCTCGGTCGCGTACCAGGAGGCCGGCATCCCGCTGGTGATCCTGGCCGGTACCGAGTACGGCTCCGGCTCGTCCCGGGACTGGGCCGCCAAGGGCACCATGCTGCTCGGTGTCCGGGCGGTGATCGCCCAGTCGTACGAGCGGATCCACCGGTCGAACCTGATCGGGATGGGCGTGCTGCCGCTGCAGTTCCCGGCCGACACCGACGCGGCGTCACTCGGACTGACCGGCACCGAGACGTTCTCGATCACCGGCGTGACCGCGCTGAACGACGGTCAGATCCCGCGCACCGTCCGGGTGACCACGGACACCGGCGTCGAGTTCGACGCGGTGGTCCGGATCGACACCCCCGGTGAGGCCGACTACTACCGGCACGGCGGCATCCTGCAGTACGTGCTGCGCAAGATGCTGACCAACTGAGTTCCGGCACCACACCAACCGGGCCGGGGTCCGGTTCGCCACACGCGGCGGACCGGACCCCGGCCCGTCGCGGTGGTGCGCCACCGACGGTTGACCTCAACCATGGTCGAGGGAACAGACTCGTGCCCGAACCGACCAGGGAGAGGATCCACGGATGCGCGTAGCGGGTTTCACCGAACACGGCGGACCAGAGGTACTCCGGCTGTTGGAACTGCCCGATCCCGAACCGGGAAGCGGCGAGATCCGGGTCAGGGTCCGGGCGGCGGGCGTCCAGCCGTACGACGCCGCGATCCGGGCCGGCTGGCTCCCACCCGGGCTCTCCCCGGCGCTGCCGACGGTGCCCGGCAACGAGTTCGCCGGAGTCGTCGACAAGCTCGGACCGGACGTCACCGACCTCGTGGTCGGCGCCGAGGTGCTCGGCTTCGGCCGCCTCGGCGCGTACGCCGAGTACCTGGTGATCCCGGCGACCCAGGTCACCGCCAAGCCGCCGGCCATGCCCTGGGAGGTCGCCGGCGGCTTCAGCGCCGGAGCCCAGACGGCGCACATCGCACTGGACGAGTTGGGCGTCGGCGCGGGCGACACGCTGCTGGTGCACGCCGCGGCGGGCGGGGTCGGCACGGTGGCCGTACAGCTCGCGGTGGCGGCCGGCGCGACCGTGCTCGGCACCGGCCGTCCGGAGAACCACGACTACCTGCGTGCGCTCGGCGCGACCCCGGTGGCGTACGGGCCGGGACTGGTCGACCGGGTACGCCAGCTCGCGCCGCACGGGGTGGACGCCGCGTTGGACGGCGCCGGCGGCGATGCCCTGCGCGCCTCGCTCGAACTGGTCGCCGACCGGAAGCGGATCCTGACCCTGACCGAGCACGCCAGGGCCGAGGAGCTGGGTATCCGGGTCACCCGCGACCTCCGCTCCGCCCAGCGGTTGGCCGAACTGGTCGCACTGCACGACCAGGGGCGGCTGCGGATCCACGTGCGCCGCACCCTTCCCCTCGACCGCGCCGCCGAGGCACACCGCGAGCTGGAGACCCGGCACGGCCGGGGCAAGCTGGTGCTCACCATCGACTGACCGCCGTCCGCGCCGGGCGCGCCGTCGACGACGTGCCGGTCTCGGCGCGCTCGGATCGGGCGCCCGGCCGGTATCGTCGGTGCGTCGCGGGGTCTGCCGAGGCCCGCCACGCGACCTGACACCAGCGGAGCGAGCAGACGGAGGCCCGACCGTGCGCCAGAACCCGACCCGGGTGGCCGGGGTACCGGCGCCGCTCGTCTCCGCGTTGGCGGCGGACCCGGTCCGGCCGCTGCTCACCTACTACGACGACGCGACCGGGGAACGCACCGAACTCTCCGCCGAGGCGCTCGCCGAGTGGGTCGCCCGGACGGCGAACCTGCTGGTCCTGGGCTGTGGGCTGGGCATCGGTTCCCGGGCGGCCGTGCTGCTGCCGCCACACTGGCAGACCGCCGCCGTACTGCTCGGCACCTGGTCGGCCGGGGTGTCGGTGAGCTTCCACGGCACCGCGACGGCGGGGCTGCCCCGGCTCGGCCCGGGCGTCGAGGAGCCGTTCGACGTCACGTACGCCGCGCTGGGCCGGATCGACGACTGGCTCGACCACGTACCCGAGGCGGAGCACCGGTTCGTGCTGGGTTTCGCGCCGGACGCCGCACCGTTGGCCGAGCCACCGTCCGGCTACCGGGACTACCTCGCCGAGGTACGCGGGCACGACGCCAACCTGCGGCCGTACGTGCCGCTCCACCCGGACGACGCGGCCAGTGTCGACGGCACCAGCTACGCCGAGTGGGGCAGGTTGGCCCGGGGGATGGCGGAGATCTTCGGTCTCCACCCCGGCGACCGGGTACTGGTCGACGCGGCCGCGCACGAACATCCGGTGAAGTGGCTGCTGGCGCCGCTGGCCGCCGGCGCCTCCGTGGTGCTCTGCGCCAACCTCGATCCCGCGACCGTGCAGCGGCGTGCCCGGGACGAACGGGTGACCCGGGTGCTCTGAGGCCACCCGGCGGACGGTACGGCTGCCCGGCGGCCAGTCACGGCACCCCGGGCAGCTACGGGTCGATGGGTGGCGGGACGCTCTGTCGCCACCGACGGACCGTTCCCCGCGGCCGGCCGCACCCACCGCCCGCCGGTTCGGCGAGCGGCGTGCACCCGGTCGGGTTCAGGATCCCGACGTCGTGGCGGAGTTTGGCGGCACCGGCGAGCGTCCACCGGAAGATCTGCCGGCGCCGGGGTGACCGTCCCGGATCACTCACGCAGTTCCGCGGCCCGACGGCCGACCTCGGCGGGTGGCAGCACCTCTCCGTCGAGCACCACGCCGACGAACATATCCAGCGGGATGTGTTCGAAGACCGGGGCGCCCAGCCGGGCGAACACCGGTTCGGGGACGAGCTTGAGCGCGGTGGTGACGACCAGGGTCGGCAGCCGCTCGGCCAGTTCCCTGGTGCCCCGGATGTTGAGCACCGTGGTCGGTCCGATCGCGTCGGCGCCGGCCAACGCGATCACCGGTTCGCCGGTACGGATCCGGGCGGGCAGCTGGGTCAGTACCTGGGCGACGATCGAACTGCTCGGCGCGAAGGTGACCGGTGCGTCCTGTTCGGCGACCCAGGTGACGGTCGCCTTCACCGTGTTCTCCACCGCGTGGTCGAGTTCCGCCCGGATCCGCCGCAGCGCCTCGGCCGGTTCCGCCGAGCGGACCGCGTTGGCGATGTGCCACATCGGGGCGTAGCCCGGCAGCCGGGCGATCAGGTACTCGGTCGCCCGGTCCGTGGCGACCGGGTCGTGGACCAGTTCGAGCAGGCCCTGGATCACCAGTCGGGCCACGCCGGTGGCCCCTGCCGTGGTGACCGTCACGGCCTCCCGCAGCGGTGTCGGCAGCGTCGCTTCGTCCATGATGGTGGCTCTTTTCGTTCGGGGTCTGATCCCTGCGGGCAGGGCTGCTCTTCCCCTGGCATCGAAGATGCCCGATCTGTGGGCTTTTCCGGCACCAGGACTGGTAGTTCATATCAAAAGACCAACCTTGTCGCCCTGGAATGACCAAATGGCAGCGGGACGGCGATCCGGTGACGGACAACGCGTGTGCCCCCGCCCCACACGGCGCGTGGGCACCACCGCTACGGACCGCCGCCCCACCGCTGGAACGCTCGACGCGACGAAGCAGGAAAGCGCTTTCCACCGTCACCCAGGAAACCGCGTCGACCCGATGTCGATGAGCCACGTCGATGTGCGGCGAGGTGTGCCGCACCCCGTCCGGCTTCCCGCCCCCGCCGCCGTACGCCGATGGTGGGCGACGGGCCTGACGCTGTGCCAGGATCTTGGGCATGGACGACAGGACGATTCTCAGCCGGATCAACGAACTGGTCGACGAGGAGCACCGGCTGCGCTCCCACGCGCAGCAGGTCGAGGCGACCTCCGACGAGGAGCGGACCCGGCTGCGGGAGCTCGAGGAGTCACTCGACCAGTGCTGGGATCTGCTCCGTCGACGCCGCGCCGCCCGGCAGGCCGGTGGTGATCCGGACACCACCGGGACGCGCAGCGTCAACGAGGTGGAGAAGTACCTCCAGTAGCGTCGGTCAGCGCAGCCCCGCCTCGCGGAGCAGCACCGCGGTCAGCGCCGCCGGATCGACCAGGTCGGCCGGCAGGCCCCGCGCCGCGAACCAGGTCGACACCACCCGTACGTCCCGGGCCAGGAAGTCCCGTCCGGTCGGGTTGGCCACCACGTCGACCACCTGTGGCAGGTCGATCAGCACCAACCGCTCCCCGTGCATTAGCAGGTTGTACGGCGACAGGTCGCCGTGCGCCAGCCCGGCCCGGGCCAGTACGACCAGCGCGTCGACGAGCTGGTCCCAGAGCCGCCGCAGCAGGTCGGGGTCGGGGCGCAGCGCCGCCAGCCGGGGTGCCGCCCGTCCCTCGTCGGCGTCCCCGACGAACTCCAGCATCAGTTCGGTGCCGAGCAGCTGGACCGGGTACGGCACCGCGATGCTGCCCAGCTTGTTGCCGAGTTCCCAGAGCTGGGAGAGCGCGGCGAACTCGGCCGCCGCCCACTGCCCGGCGATCATCTTCCGACCGAACGCGGTCCGCCCCTCCATCGCCCGGTTCTCCCGGGACCGTCGCACCCGGCGTCCCTCCAGGTAACCGGCGTCCCGGTGGAAGAGCCGGTGCTCGGGCTCCCGGTAGCGCTTGACCGCCAGCAGGCAGCTCCGGTCGGTGTCCGGAATCCCCCGCCGGACCAGGTGCACGTCCGCTTCCTTGCCGGTCTTGAGCACACCCAGCTCGGTGTCGGTGGCGGCCAGTTCGGTGACCAGCCAGTCCGGGTGCGGCGCCGGTCCGTGCACCGCCTGGTCCCAGCTGGACCACCGGGCGCCGTCGTCGGGCCGGTCCAGATCGGGGTCGACGGCGGCCGTCGGAGCGGGCCCCGTCCGTTTCAGCAGAAGTGGTTCGTCGTCGTCGAAGCGCCGGGCGCGTCGACCGCCGCCGGAGCGGCCACCGCCACGACGGGCGTAGGCGGCGTGATCGTCGTCGAAATCATGTACGGGCACAGCGGGAATCCCTCGGTCGAGATGGAAGAAGGCAGGCGGAAGCGCACGACAACGACAGTCATTTCGCTCTCTCCTCCCTCCACTCGGCCGGGATGGGTGACCCGGGCACTTGTCCGACGCGAGACATGGTTGTCGCCCGCCGGGCGTTCGTCAACGGAATTACCGGACGCGGGTTGGGATCCACCGACGAGGACCCTGACCAGGACCGGAATCAGCCGTCGACGGCCGGGATCGATCAGCCGGCGAGGACCGTGGCGAGGGCCGGGATCAGCCCGTCGGCGGTCCGGGTCGGTGCGTACCGACGCTCCATCCAGCGGCGGCCCCGGTGCAGCCAGACACTGGGCAGACCCACCGCCGCGGCGCCGCCGATGTCCGCCTCCGGGCTGTCACCGACCATCCAGGCACCGCGCAACCGCATCCGGACCCGTTCGGCGGCGAGCGCGAAGATCCGGGGGTTCGGCTTGCTCACCCCGGCCTCCTCGGAGATCACCCAGTCCGCGAGGTAGCGGTCCAGACCGGTCTCCCTGATCTTGCGTTCCTGCTGCCGGGTGGTGCCGTTGCTGATCGCCACCGGCACCCAGCCGGCGTCGTCGGCGATCCGCAGCGCGCACGCGATCAGCGGATCCAGCCGGGTGTTCTCCACCACCCCGTCGTGCAGCGCCTCGACCAGGTCGATCGACGGGATCCTGAGCGCGTACCGCTCCCGGATCGCGTCAGCCACGTCCCAGCGGTTGGTCAACCCGTCCGCATCCACCGAGAGTAACCATTCGACGTCGCTCTCCGGTGCCCCGATCTCGGCCAGGAAGCCCTCCGCCCAACGTCGGAACGGGCCGGCCCGATCAAGCAGGGTGTTGTCCAGATCGAGGAGCAACAGCGGCACTCGCGAACAGTACGGGACACACCCCGTCGGGCAACAGTCCCAGCATGTAAACAACCGGGTTGCCCGAATAAACGGTACGTGGTCAGCCGGTCAACAGGTCCCGTACCGCGCCCTGGTCAGAGCGCCGGTCGACGAGCATCCGGTGCGCGTCCCGGACCCGGATCAGGTCGTCCGGGTCGAGTCGGCCGACCACCACCGCCTCGCCCCGGTCGGCGGCCCGATCCACCGGTCGCCCCTCCGGGTCGTAAATCGCGGCCCCACCGTTGAACCGCCACGGCGCCGTCCCGCCGACGGCATTGGCGAAGACGACGTACATGGTGTTGTCCAGGGCCCGGGCCCGGTAGTAGAGGTCGCGGCGGTGCTCCGAGCCGATCAGGTAGCCGCTCGGACAGAGGTAACCGTGCGCGCCGTCGGCCGCCGCCGCCCGCCCGTGCTCCGGGAAACACCCGTCGTAACAGACCCCGAGCCCGAGCCGCCATCCGTCGACCACCAGGGTCGCGCCCCGGTCCCCCGGGGTGAACAGGGTGTTCTCGTCCGGACCCCAGAGCTGCTGCTTGGCGTACCCGGCGGAGATCCGGCCGGTCCGGTCCGCCACCAACGCGGAACACGTCCGGCGGCCGTCCGGATGCCGTACCGCGGCACCGATCACCACCACGGCACGGTGACTGCGGGCCGCCGCGCGCAGCGGGTCGAGCCGGGCATCGGCGACCTCGCCGCCGTCGTCGGCGACGACGTCGGTGCCGGCCGGGTCGGCGGCCAGGGTCGGCGGGTGGTACGCCGGCAGGAACAGCTCCGGGAGTACGACCAGCCGGGCGCCCGCCCCGGCGGCCCGCCCGACCAGCCGGGCCGCGGTGTGGGCGTTGCCGGCGACATCGCCCGGGACGGGCTCGGCCTGGACGGCGGCGACGTCGAGCGGTGCGGCGGGTGTGGGGTACGGCACGGCGGCGATGATAGTCACCCGAGGCCACGGTAACCCAAGACGTACGTACGGATTGCATAGCGTGCCCGGGCCTGGCACGATCTACTGGTGCCCAGGGTAAGCCAGGACCAGCTCGACGCCCGACGTCAGGAGATCCTCGGAGCGGCGCGGGCCTGCTTCGCCCGGCACGGCTACGAAGGTGCCACCGTACGTCGGCTCGAGGAGGCCACCGGCCTCTCCCGGGGCGCCATCTTCCACCACTTCCGCGACAAGGACTCGCTCTTCCTCGCCGTCGCCGAGGACGACGCCGCCGCGATGGTCGAGACGGTCGCCCGCAACGGCCTCGTCCAGGTGATGCGCGACCTGGTCGACGACGCCACCTCTCCGGAGACCACCGGTTGGCTCGGCAGCCAACTGGAGGTGTCCCGCCGACTGCGCACCGACCCCGCCTTCGCCCGCCGCTGGGCCGAACGCTCGGCGAGCCTCGCCGAGGCGACCCGGGAACGGCTGGCGAGGCAGCGGGACGCCGGTGTGCTGCGGGACGACGTACCGATCGAAACGTTGGCCCGGTTCCTGGAACTGGCGTACGACGGCCTCGTGCTGCAGCTCGCGATGGCCAGGCCGGCAGGCGACCTCGGCCCGGTCCTCGATCTGGTCGAAGAGGCGGTACGCCGACCCGGCGCCTGAACTGACTCACCCGCCCACCAGGGGCGGGATCCTGCTGCCACAGCACAACCCGGCCGGTGGCGGGCATCTTCCACACTGGGCTCCCGTTCCCATGATCGGAGCCCACGATGGCCGAAGCCCCCGTACCGGCCGCTGACACCTGGGGTATCCCCGGCCCGGCCTTCCTGGTCGGCTACCTGGTGGCCGCGGCGCTGCTCATCCTCGTCGTCGTACTGCACCGGGTGCTGCGGTTCGCGGGCCGGCCGCCGGCGGAGGGCGTCGAGCGACTCCACCCGCTCCGGATCGCCTACCTCAACGGCGGCGCGCGGCTGGCGGCGTACACCTCGCTCGGCCTGCTGCGCACCTACGGCGCGGTCGGTGTCGGGCCGGACCGGCTCCTGGTCCCGACCGGCCCGCTGCCGGCCCAGTCGACGCCGCTGGACCAGGCTGTGCACGCGGCCGCCGCCCGGCGGGTCCGCGCCCGCGCCCTGGTGGCGGACCCGCAGGTGTCGGCGGCACTCGACGAACTGCGCGCCGGCCTGGACCGTGACTGCCTCACCGTGCCGGTACGCACCCGGCTGGCCGCGGTACTCCTGCCGGCCCTGGCCGGGCTGGCGCTGATCGCGCTCGGCTGCACCCGGATCATCGCCGGCGCGGTGAACGGCAGGCCGACCATGTACCTCCTGATCGCCGTCGTCGCGTTGGCGCCCCTGTTGATCATCCTGGCCGCCACCGCGCCCCGGCGTACCCGCGCGGCGAACGCGGCACTGCGCGCACTGCGCCGCCAGCACCGCCACCTCGCTCCCCGGCACGCACCGGCGCACGCGACCTACGGCGTGGCCGGCGCCGCGATGGGGATCGCGCTCTTCGGCCCCGCGTCGCTCTGGGCGCTCGACCCGGGCTTCGCGGCGGAAGCCGGAGTCGAGCGCACCCTCGGCCCGGGATCCGGCTCCACGTCCGGCGACGGCGGAGGCGGTACGGGCGGCTGCGGCGGAGGCGGGGACGGCGGAGGCGGTGGCGGTGGCGGAGGCGGAGGCGGAGGATGCGGCGGATGATCGGTGATGTCGAGATGAGCGGCCTGCCCGCTGTTCCGCCGACCCGACACCCGGTCGGCACGGCGACGGCCACAGCCCGACCGGCTGGCACGGCCGATCCACAATGGGGCGCAACCGGAACCGTACGGCAGGAGTGACCGCGATGGACCCACTCGGGCAACCCGACACCTGGGGCATCTCCGGCCCCAATTTTCTGCTGCTCTTCCTCTCGACCGCCGCGCTGCTCGTCGTCGGCACCCTGGTCCACCGCTCGGTACGGTTCGCCGGGCGGGTGCCGTCCGACCTCGACGAACTGCACCCGGTCCAGGTCGCCTGGCTGGCCGGCGGCGACCAGCGGGCGGTCTACACCGCGCTCGGCGCCCTCCGAGCCGCCGGAGCGGTCGGCACGAAACCGAACCGTCGTCTCCACCGGACCGGACCGCTGCCCACCGGGGCCGGCAGGCTGGAGTGGGCGGTACACGAGGCCACCGGCCGGCAGCCCCGGACCAGGGACCTGACCAACGACGGCGGCGTCACGTCGGCCCTCACCGACCTGCGGTCCGGACTGGAACGCGACGGACTCGCGCTGCCGTCGTCCGTCCGCCGGGCCGCCCGGACCGGTCCGCTGCTGCTGCTCGGTCTGCTCGCCGTCGGCACGGTCCGGCTCGGCGAGGGACTCGCCGCCGACCGGCCCGTCGGCTTCCTGGTGACCTCACTCGTACTGCTGCTCCCCCTCTGCCTGGTGCTCCTGTTCGCCGTGCCCCGGCAGACCAGGGCGGCGAAGACGGTGCTGCGCCGGATGCGGGCGCGCTACCACCACCTCTCCCCGGTGCACTCCCCCGCCTACGCCACCTACGGCGTGACCGGCGCCGCGATGGGCATCGCCGTCTTCGGTACCGTCGCGCTCTTCGAACTCGACCTGGCGTTCGCCATGGAGGCCGAGATCCAGCGTTCGGCGGCCTCGGGGGCCGGCGCATCGGCCGGCGGGGGCGGTGGGGGTGGTGGCGACTCCAGCGCCAGCGCGGCCGGCGGCGGAGACGGTTGTGGTGGTGGCGGCGGTTGTGGCGGCGGATGCGGCGGATGCGGCGGATGACCAGGAACAGCGGTACGACGTACGGCGTCGGCATCGGCTGGCGGCCGGAGATCTCCGGATTCGTCGCTGACCTGCCCGGTCTGCGGTTCGTCGAGGTGATCGCCGAGTCGGTCGGCAGCGCCGGCCCCCCGCCGGCCCTGGCCGCGCTCCGCGAGGCGGGCGTGGCCGTCGTGCCCCACGGGGTACGGCTCTCCCTCGGCGGCGCCGAGCCGGTCGAGCCGGACCGGGTCCGGCACTTCGCACAGGTGGCGGAGTTGCTCGGAGCGCCAATGGCCAGCGAGCACATCGCGTTCGTACGGGCCGGCGGCGTCGAGGCCGGGCACCTGCTGCCGCTGCCGCGTACCCGGGAGGCCGTCGACGCGGTGGTCGCCAACGTCAGCCGGGTTCAGGCCGAACTGAGCGTTCCGCTGGCCCTGGAGCCGATCGCCGCCCTCTTCGACTGGCCGGACGACGAGTTGGACGAGGCGGAGTTCATCAGCGAGATCCTGGACCGGACCGGGGCGTTGCTGCTGCTCGACATCGCCAACGTCTACGCCAACGCCCGCAACCGGGGCACCAACCCGCTGGCGCTGCTCGACCGGCTGCCGCTGGACCGGGTCGGCTACGTACACGTCGCCGGTGGTGCCGCCCACGACGGGATCTACCACGACACGCACACCGACCCGGTCCCGGACGCGGTCCTCGACCTGGTCACCGAACTGTGCGCACGGCACCGGCCACCGGCGCTGCTGCTGGAGCGCGACGGACACTATCCGGAGGCGGCGGCGCTGCGTGGCGAGCTCGACGCGATCGCCGAGGCGTCCGGCTATCCGGCGATCACCTGACCGAGCGGAGCGAGGTCAGCAATCAACCCGGTCGACAGGTCATGGCGACGCCGAGCGAAGCGAGGAGGCGACATGACCGAGCGGAGCGAGGTCAGCAATCAACCCGGTCGACAGGTCATGGCGACGCCGAGCGAAGCGAGGAGGCGACATGACCGAGCGGAGCGAGGAGACGGCATGACGGGGTCGTTGACTGACCGGCAGGCGGCGCTGGTGGCGACGCTCGTGGCCGGAGCGCCGCTGCCCGCCGGCTTCGACGATCGGCTGGTCGGCGTCGCCCGGTCCGCGCTGCTGCGCAAACGGGCCGGTGAGACGGCCCGGCACTGGCCGCTGCTCGCCGCTGGTCTCGGTGAGCGCTGGTTCCCGGTCTTCGCCGACTGGGCCGCCACCCGGCCGACCCGGGGGTCCCTGCGGGACGGCTGGGATCTGGCCCGCCGACTCGTCGCCGAGAGTCGGCTGCCGGCGCTGGCCGCCGAGGAACTCGCGATCCGGGAGACCGGCTGGCGGTACGACGGTGACACGGCACCCCGTCGCCGCAGACTGCCGGCGGTGCGGCGGGTCGGCGGCGCACTGGTCTGCCAGGTGGCCGGCCGGATCCGGGTGGTGCCACTTCGCCGTCGTTGAGGGCGAGAGGATCGCCGTCGCCAAGGGCGAAGATCCACTGGATGGCCGCAGGGCATAGGATCATTCACATGGATCTCGGACTCGCGGACCGGGTGTACGTGTTGACCGGCGCATCGAAGGGCCTCGGCTTCGCCACCGCGGAGTGTCTGGTCGCCGACGGCGCCCGGGTGGTGATCTCGTCCCGCGACGGTGACCGGGCGGCGGCCGCGGCAGACCGCCTCGGTGCCGACCGGGCGGTCGGAATCGCCGCCGACCTCGCCGATCCGGACACGGCGACAACACTGGTCGCGACCGCCCTGGACCGGTTCGGCCGGCTCGACGGCGCGCTCGTCTCGGTCGGTGGTCCGCCCCCCGGCACCGCCGCCCAGGTCACCGACGTCCAGTGGCGGGACTCGTTCGAGACCGTCTTCCTCGGCACGGTACGGGTCGCGCGTACGGTGGCGGCCGCGCTGGACAACGGCGGGGCGATCGGACTGGTGCTCTCCAACTCGGTACGGGCCCCGATCCCGGGGCTCGGCCTCTCCAACGGTCTCCGGCCGGGCCTGGCCGGTGTGGCGAAGGACATGGCCGACGAGTACGGCCCCCGGGGCGTCCGGGTGGTCAGCCTGCTGCCCGGGCGGATCCTCACCGACCGCAACGTCGAACTGTTCGCGGCGACCGGGGACCCGGACCGGGCCCGGGCGACCGCCGAGGCGGCGATCCCGCTGCGCCGGATCGGCGAGCCCGCGGAGTTCGGCCGGGTGGCGGCGTTTGCCCTCTCCCCCGCCGCCGGCTACCTGACCGGGGTCACCATTCCGGTCGACGGCGGCGCGCTGCGGGCCATCTGAGACGGGCGGCGTCGGGGCGCGCAGCATTGGGGGCGGTTTCCCGGACCGGGTAGGGTTGCCAGCCGTTGCCTACGGGAGGTGCTCGTGTCCTTTCTGCTCGTGGTCGCGGGTGGCGTCTGCTGCCTGGCCGTGGTGTCGACGATGGCGCTGGTGGTGACATGGGCGGTCAGACGCGGCCGGCAGACGTGACCGGGTCGGCGCGGCGCACGGCGGCCGCCCGGACCGCGACCGGGCACACGGCTGCCGCCGGATCGGCTCCGGGAAAGACCGCGGCGCGGCGTACGACGATCACCCGGCCGACTCCCGCCGAGGTGGCCGCGGCGGCTGACCGGCTGCTGCCCGACCTGATCGCCCCGGACCTGGACGTGCTGTTCTGTGGCATCAACCCGGGGCTCTACTCCGCGGCGACCGGCTGGCACTTCGCCCGCCCCGGCAACCGGTTCTGGCCGGCGCTGCACCGGGGCGGCTTCACCCCTCGGCAGTTCGACCCCGCCGAGCAGGCGGAGCTGCTCGACCTCGGTCTGGGAATCACCAATCTGGCCGCGCGGGCCAGCGCCCGCGCCGACGAGTTGAGCCGGGACGAACTCGTCCAGGGCGGACGGGAGCTGGTCGGCAAGGTCGAGCGGTACCGGCCGCGTTGGGTCGCGGTGCTGGGCGTCACCGCGTACCGGATGGCTTTCGACCGGCGTACGGCCCGGCTCGGCCGGCAGCCGGAGTCGCTGGGTGGCGCCGGCCTGTGGGTTCTGCCGAACCCGAGCGGACTCAACGCCCACTTCACCGTGGACGGGCTCGCCGCCGAGTTCGCGGCGCTGCGGGCCGAGGTCGTCCGGCCGCGATCACCTCGACCCGCCGGACGCTGACCAGGGCCTCGGCGACACCGGCCCCTGGTGGCCGGCACGAGCTGGGGTCTTGGGTTCCTTGCCTGGCGGGAACGTCGGGCACTGCGGTACCGGGGCCGGTTCCCGGGTGGCGATCAGACCGGGTCGTAGTCGGGACGCGGCATGGTGACCACCGGATCCGGACCCACCGCGTCGGTGTACGGGGCCGGCGAGTCGGCGACCGCGAACTGGGTACGGTACAGCTCGGCGTAGAGGCCGCCGACCGCGACCAGTTCGTCGTGCCGACCACGCTCCACGATTCGTCCGCCGTCCAGCACCAGGATCTGGTCGGCGTCCCGGACGGTCGAGAGCCGGTGCGCGATGACCAGCGCCGTACGCCCGTGCAACGCGACCGCGAGCGCCCGCTGCACCGCCGCCTCGGACTCGGAGTCCAGATGCGCGGTCGCCTCGTCGAGAATGACTATCGAGGGGGCCTTGAGCAGCAGACGGGCGATGGCGATCCGCTGCTTCTCGCCGCCGGAGAAGCGGTAGCCGCGTTCACCGACCATGGTGTTCAACCCGTCCGGCAGATCCCGGACGAGGTCCTCGACCTGGGCTCCCCGCAACGCCGCCCAGAGTTCGTCGTCGGTGGCGTCCGGCTTGGCGTACCGGAGGTTCTCCGCGATCGTCTCGTGGAACAGGTGCGAGTCCTGGGTGACCACGCCGATGGTGTCCCGCAGCGACGCCAGGGTGGCGTCCCGGACATCGACACCGCCGACCCGGACCTCGCCGTCGGTGGCGTCGTAGACCCGGGAGAGCAGCATCGACGTGGTCGACTTGCCGGCACCGGAGGGGCCGACCAGCGCCACCATCTGCCCGGGCTCGACCGTGAACGAGACACCACGCAGCACCGGCTCGGAGACCGTCCGGTCCAGGGCCGCGACGTCCTCCAGCGAGGCGAGCGACACCTCGGACGCGCTCGGGTAGCGGAACCGTACGTCGCGGAACTCCACCCGGCCGGCACCTCGCGGGATGTCCACCGCGTCGGGCTTCTCCGCGATCGACGGGGTGAGGTCGAGCACCTCGAAGACCCGGTCGAACGAGACCAGCGCGCTCATCACGTCGACCCGGACGTTGGAGAGCGCGGTCAGCGGGCCGTAGAGGCGGGTGAGCAGGAGGGCGAGGGTGACCACGGTGCCGGCGCTGACACTGCCCCGGACCGCCAGCCAGCCGCCGAGCCCGTAGGTGAGGGCTTGGGCCAGCGAGGCGACCAGCAGCATGGCGACGAAGAAGGTCCGCGAGTACATCGCCGACTGGATGCCGATGTCCCGGACCCGTTCGGCGCGGTCGGCGAAGCGTCGCGCCTCGACGTCGGGCCGGCCGAAAAGCTTCACCAGCAGTGCGCCGGACACCCCGAACCGCTCGGTCATCGTGGCGTTCATCTTCGCGTCGAGGTCGTACGACTCCCGGGTGATCTCGGCCAGGCGGCGGCCGACCCGGCGGGCCGGCACGATGAAGATCGGCAACAGCACCAGCGACAGGAGGGTGATCTGCCAGGAGAGGGTGAACATCACGCCGGCGGTGAGCACGAGTTGGATGATGTTGCTGACCACCCCGGAGAGCGTGGTGGTGAACGCCCGCTGCGCGCCCTGTACGTCGTTGTTGAGCCGGCTGACCAGCGCGCCGGTCTGGGTCCGGGTGAAGAACTGCAGCGGCATCCGCTGGACGTGGTCGTAGACCCGGGTCCGCAGGCTGAGGATGATCCCCTCGCCGATCCGGGCGGAGTACCAGCGTTGGGCCAGGGAGAGCAGGGCGTCCAGCACCGCCAGGCCGGCGATGATCAGGGCCAGGTGGACGACGAGCCGACCCGCTCCGGCGCCGCCCCCGGTGATGGTGTTGATCACGTCGCCGGCCAGTACCGGTGTCGCGACGCCGATGATCGCGGCGAGCACCACGGTGAGCAGGAACACGCTGATGTCCCGGCGGTACGGGCGGGCGAACTCGACGACCCGCCGTACGCTGCGCCGGCTGACCCGGTGCGCCGTGACCTCGTCGCTGTTACGCAACGAGCGCAGCATGCTCCAACCGCCCATGCTGCCACCGGACCCCATCGGGTTGACCACGCGCGACCTCCCAGTCTTCGACCACTACGACAACCGGAGCGGCGGCCGGAATCTTCCCGAAAGATCCGTCCTGCCGCGCGGGGTCGTCGGAGCCGACCAGGGCTGGCGGAGCCGACCCGCTGTCAGAGCCGACCGGTTCCCGGAGTCGACCGGGCGGGCTGAACCGGTCCCGGCCGGGCCGACAGAACCGGCATGGCGGACAGAACCGGCGGAACGCCACGATCGACGGGCCTGCCACGCTCGTCGGAGCTGTCACGATCGTCGGCTGTCCCGCTCGGCGCCGCCCGGCTTGGTGCTGTCACGGCTGGCGCTGTCGCGGCTGGGGCTGTTCCGGTTGGTGCTGTCACGGGTAATCGGATCTTCACGGGCCAGGGCCGACCGGCGTCACCTGACCGTCGGTCCCAGCCTATTCGCCCAGCCCGACAAGATCACGCATCCGGCGGGTCTGCGCCTCACGCTCGGCCCGTTGCTGTTCGGCCGGAGTGCGCCCGGCCGCGCCGGCCAGCAGCGCCTTGATCTCCACCACCGCGTTCCGGTCGCCGGCCAAGACCGCCGCGGTCAGGTCGTGCACGGCCGCGTCGAGTTCGGGTCGGGGCACCACCACGGTCGCCAGACCGAGCGCGGCCGCCTCGGTGGCGTCGACCCGCCGACCGGTGACACAGAGTTCCAGGGCACGGGAGTACCCGAGCAACTCCACCAACCGTTTCGTGCCGGCGAGGTCGGGGACCAGGCCGAGCATCACCTCGGCCATGGAAAACACCGCGTCGTCGGCGAGCACACGCAGATCGCAGGCGAGCGCGAGTTGGAAACCCGCCCCGATGGCATGGCCCTGCACCGCCGCGATCGAGATGAGGTCGGGGCGGTGCAGCCAGGTGAATCCCGCCTGGAATCCGGCGATGCGCTCGGCACACTCTTCGGGCGGCAGGGCGGCCAGCTCGGCGAGTGCGCCGCCGGTCGTACCACCCCGGCCCACGCCGGTCGCCACCGCCAGGTCGAGCCCGGCGGAAAAGGACCGGCCTTCGCCCCGCACCACGACAACCCGTACGTCCCCGGGTAGCTCCCGGGAGAACTCATGCATCGCCCGCCACATCTCGGGCGTCTGCGCGTTGAGTACGTCGGGCCGGCACAACGTCATCGTCGCCACCGGCCCGTCGCAATTCAGTCGTACGCCAACGGTCACGAATGATTCCGTGGGCGTTCGGCTCCGGACCAGGCTGCTGAGCGGGTCACGCCTTCTTCCGACGACGTGCGCCACCACGCTGACGAAGCTGTACACCAGACTCGGTGAGCACCCGGTGGATGAACCCGTAGGAACGGCCGGTCGAGGCCGCCAGGGCACGGATGCTTTCGCCGGAGGTATACCGCTTGACCAGGTCCTTGGCGAGCGTCTGGCGCTCGGCCCCGACGATCCGGCGACCCTTCTCAGTGCTGGTGGCTGTGCCAGTGGCTGCCATGTTGATTCCTCACGTCCCAGACTGTGCGGTTCGATACGGTCCCACCTATTAGACCGCCTCGAACGATCATGCGCTAGATATCAACTCTTCGCCAACCGACACGCACAGCAGTGTCAGTTTCCCGATTGAGTGATTGCGCTCGCCGGCCGGTCCGGGCTGGGGGTGGCACTGCGGTTTCCACAGCGCTCCCCGGGTTTCGCGCCACGTCGTACAGGTTTCACTCGGCCACCACCCAGCTTTCCGCCCACCGGGCATGTTCGACACACCGCCGGTCCAGTTTTCCCGGCCGTCGGTCGGGTTCACCGCACCGCGGGGCGGGATTCCTTCCTCCGTCCGGAGAGTCGGCGTAACCAACCGTCGAGTTTCCTTGCCCACCCGGCAAGTTCCGCCATCGCCGGGCAACTTTCCGAGGATCGCTCGGATTCAGTGCGGTGGATTCCGCAGAATGGTGATCAAGCCCGTAAGGTGTCGCATGTGGCGGATCAAGTTGCCACCGCAGCGGCTGCGGCTGGGGTCTTCGCGGCCACCAACGTCGACGACATTGTCGTACTGACCGTGCTCTTCGTCGCCGCGCGCACGGCCGGACGTCCCCGCCCCTGGCAGATCGTCGTCGGTCAGTACGCGGGAATCGGCGCACTGGTGACCGCCAGCGTGGCGGCCGCGGCCGGCCTGTTGGTGATCCCCGAGCCGTGGACCGGGCTGCTCGGCTTGGTGCCACTGGCCCTCGGCGTACGGGCACTGCTGAACCGCGACGACGCCGGCCCCCCGGAGCCGGTCAGCGGAACACTGGGGGTGGCCGCGGTGACGGTCGCCAACGGCGCCGACAACATCGCCGTCTACGCACCCGTCTTCCGGACCGTCGGTCCCGCCGACGCCGGCACGTACCTGCTGGTCTTTGTCGTCCTCGTCGGGCTCTGGTGCGCGGTGGCGGCCGGGCTCGGCGGACATTCCCGGGTGATCCGGCTGGTCACCCGGGCGGGCCACTGGCTGGTCCCGGCGCTCTTCGTCGCCATCGGCCTGGCCATCCTGGTCGGCTCCGGCGTGCTGGGCCGGCTCGCCGGTCTCGGCTGACCGTCAGCGACCCGGCCCGCACACGCCACCGTGGCCCGGCGCACGCCAGGACGGACGGCAGGCACGGCGCCGCAGGCCAGCACGGGCGCACGCCAGGACGGACGGCAGGCACGGCGCCGCAGGCCGGCACGTGACCGGCTGGGCGCCGCAGGCTGGCAGGGCAGGGCGTGGACCTGGCTACGCCAGTTCGACGAGTTCGAGCAGGTCGTCGCTCCAGGCGTCCTCGTCGCCGTCCGGCAGCAGGATCGCCCGGTCGGGCTTGAGCGCCATCACCGCGCCCGGATCGTGGGTGACCAGCACGATCGCCCCGGGATACCGGGCGATGGCGTCCAACACCTGCTCCCGGCTCACCGGGTCGAGGTTGTTCGTCGGCTCGTCCAGGAGCAGCACGTTGGCCCCCGAACAGACCAGGGTGGCCAGCGCGAGCCGGGTCTTCTCGCCACCGGAGAGCACCCCGGCCGGCTTGTTCACGTCGTCGCCGGAGAAGAGGAAGGCGCCGAGGATCTTGCGGAGGTCGGTGTCGGACTGCTCGATCGCGGCGCTGCGCATGTGCTCCAGCACCGTCCGGTCGACGTCGAGCGTCTCGTGCTCCTGGGCGTAGTAGCCCAACCGCAGCCCGTGCCCCGGACGGACCTCCCCGGTGTCCGGCTGGAGCAGCCCGCCGAGGATCCGCAGCAGAGTCGTCTTGCCGGCACCGTTGAGCCCGAGGATGGCCACCCGGGAACCCCGGTCGACGGCGACGTCCACGTCCGTGAAGATCTCCAGCGAGCCGTACGACTTCGACAGCCCGGCGGCGGTGAGCGGGGTCTTGCCGCACGGCGCCGGGTTGGGGAAGCGGACCTTGGCCACCCTGTCCGCGACCCGCTCGTCCTCCAGGCCGGCCAGCAGCTTCTCGGCCCGCCGGGCCATGTTCTGCGCGGCCACGGTCTTGGTCGCCTTGGCCCGCATCTTGTCGGCCTGGGCCATCAGCGCCCCGGCCTTCTTCTCCGCGTTGGCCCGCTCCCGGCGACGCCGCCGCTCGTCGGTCTCCCGCTGCTCCAGATAGGTCTTCCAACCGACGTTGTAGACGTCGACCACCGAGCGGGTGGCGTCCAGGAACCAGACCTTGTTGACCACCGCCTCCAGCAGCCCGGCGTCGTGGCTGATCACCACCAGGCCGCCCTTGTGCCCGGCGAGGAAACCCCGCAGCCAGGTGATCGAGTCGGCGTCCAGGTGGTTGGTCGGTTCGTCCAGCAGCAGGATGCCGCCACCGTTCTCGGCGGCGTCCCGGAACAGGATCCGGGCCAGTTCGACCCGGCGACGCTGGCCACCGGAGAGGGTCCCGATGGTCTGGGCCAGCACCCGGTCCGGCAGGCCGAGGTTGGCGCAGATCCGGGCGGCCTCAGCTTCGGCGGCGTACCCGCCGAGCGAGGCGAACTGGTCCTCGAGCGCGCCGTACCGCCGGACCAGCCGTTCGTCGCCGGAACTGTCGGCGAGCTGCTGCTCAAGCTCGGCCATCTGGGCCATCAGCACATCCAGGCCACGGGCCGAGAGGACCCGGTCCCGGGCGGTGACCCCGAGGTCACCGGTACGCGGGTCCTGCGGCAGATAGCCGACGGCACCACGGCGGTCGATCTGCCCGGCGTACGGCTGCCCCTCGCCAGCCAGCACCTTGAGGCTGGTGGTCTTACCGGCGCCGTTACGGCCGACCAGGCCGATCCGGTCGCCGGGCTGGACCCGCAGGGTGGTGTCGGAGAGCAGGATCCGGGCACCGGCACGGAGCTCCAGACCGCTTGCAGTGATCATCTCGACGAACTCGCTCTCGGGGTCGAAGGCTGACTCAGGGCACACAAACCAGCCGGCGGACCCGTATGTTCCGTCGGCGCGGGGCGTTCAGCCTTCGCAGAGCAGCACGGGAACGAGTGTACCGGGCGGCGCGGGACGGTCGGGTCCGGATTACCGATCAAGATCGCTGGGTATCACCGGTCACACCCACAGATCGGGGGGTGTGATGGAACTCAACGAGAACGCCGACATCGACACCAGTCAGGTCGAGGACCGGCGCGGCTCCGGCGGCGGCCTGGGCGGCCTGCCGATCCCGATCTCGGGCGGAGGCGGACTGATCGGCCTGATCGTCACCGTGGTGGCGGTGCTGGTCGGCGGCGGTTTCGGACTCAACGCGCTGACCGGCGACGGCGACCAGTCCGGCGGTGACAACGCCGCCATCGAGCAGCGCTGCGACGCACAGGACGCGTTGCGGCAACTCGACTGCCGCAACACGCTGTACGTCAACTCCATCCAGGCGTACTGGGAGCGGGCGATGCCGCAACACTTCGGCCGGCCGTACCAGGAGTCCGACACGGTCTTCTTCGAGCAGGCGGTGAACAGCGGGTGTGGTCAGGCCGACTCGGGCGTCGGCCCGTTCTACTGCCCACTCGACGACAAGGTCTACCTCGACCTCTCCTTCTACCGGGTGCTGGCCGAGCAGCTCGGCGCGCCGGGTGAGTTCGCCCAGCCGTACGTCCTGGCCCACGAGTACGGCCACCACGTGCAGGACCTGGTGGGCACCGAGGCCCAGGTCCGACGCGAGCAGGAACGGAACCCGGGCGAGGCGAACGAGCTCTCGGTGCTGATGGAACTGCAGGCCGACTGCTACGCGGGGGCCTGGGCCCGCAACGCCACCGGCACCGCCGACGACCGGGGCGAGAAGATCTTCGCGGCGCTCACCGACCGGGACATCCAGGAGGGTCTGGACACGGCGGCGGCGATCGGCGACGACGCGATCCAGCAGCGGTCCGGCGGCCGGATCGACGAGTCGCAGTTCACCCACGGCACGTCGGCGCAGCGCCAGCAGTGGTTCCGGCAGGGCTACGACACCGGAGACCCGAAGTCGTGCGACACCTTCGGTACCGCCGGCTGACGCTCGCGAACTCTGCCCTTTCCGTACCGGGGTGGGGCGGCCGACAATGCGGTGGTGCACGGGATGGACAGGCCACCGGCCGCCCGATCGGTACCGGTCGAGGTGCCGGACGGGTACGGCCTGGTCGACCTGACCGGCGACGACCTGGCCGGTCTGCTCTGCCTGGCGGGCGAGCCGGCGTTCGTCGACGGGGACACCGGGAGTTACAGCTGGTGCTTCGCCCGGATCGGTGACCAGGGCACGAGCGAGATCCGGTCGCTGGTCGACTGGCGGGGGTCAGCCGACCTCGACGACCTGACCCGACCGGAGCGACCGGAGGCGGTGCTGCCCGCCCTCGCTCCGCTGCTCCGCGTACTGCCGCCGGGCCGTTACCGGCTGACGGTGGAGACACCCGCACAGGTACGCCCGGTGGGCTTCACCCGGCCCGGCGCTCGGCTCTGGTCGACGGACCGGCACGGCACGTACGCCGAGGAGATCGCGTTGGTCGGCACCGACCCCTGGCCGCCCCGGGAGCGGAGCGTCGTCGCCGCCTACCGGGACCGGGTCGCGGCCGGTGACCGGCCCGCCGTGGTGGCACTGTTTCCGACACCGGAGAGCCTGGTCGGCTATCTGCTCGACGGACACCACAAGATGGTCGCCGGTGAGCAGGCCGGCGTACCGCCCCGGGTCCTCGCCGTGACTCCGGAACGTCCGGCCCGGCCGGACAACGCGGCGCTACGCCGGGCGGTCCCGGCGTTCGTGGATGCGGTGTCGGAGGACTACCGGCAACCGCTGACCACGGTGCTGGGCCACCTCCGACAGCTCTCCCACTGACCCTCGGACCGGCTCATCCCGCGTCACCGGCCGGCTCGTTCAGGTCGCGGGCCGGTAGCCCGGACCGGCTCATTCGGGGTCGCGGACCAGGACCTGGACCGCTCGGGCGGCGACGACGGCCTCGACCAGGACCGCGTGCCGGGGTTCCGGTACGTCGAGGAACCGCTCGGCGCGCAGCGCCGCCAGCGGACCCAGTCGCCGGTCGCCCAGGATCACCTCGACAGTGCGCCGGTCCCCGCCGGTCACCAGCGCGGCGAGCGTACCGACCTCCGGCAGTAGCAGCCGTACGGCCAGCTCGGCGGCCTCTCCGGCGGCCGCCTTGGCCTGGTTCTCCCGGCGTCGGGCGAACCGCTGCTGGGACCAGCCACCGGCGGCGGTGCGACTCTGGACGTACCGGCTGTCCACCTTGGACACCACGAGCCGCTCCCCGTCGGCGATCCCGACCGCCACCGCGCTCTTGCGGGCCAACAGCAGACCGAGTCGGCGTGGGGTCTCCATCGACGCGAGGAATCCGCCGAGGTCGCCCGGGGCCGGCATGCCCGGCGGGGCGTGCAGTACCGCAACCGCGCCGTCCGGGGCGGTGAGTTGGATGCCGGTTTCGCCGGCGGCTACCTCCGGCGGGCCGTGCCGGGCGGTGAAGTTCTCGAGCCACCGGGCCATCCGGGCCGGCGGCACCTCCACCCACCGACCGCCGCCGGCGGCGGGACGACTGCTCACCCCCGTGACGGTACGCCCAGCGCCGGCCGGCCCGGCACCAGCCCGGCCCGGTCGTCCCGCCCCAGCCGAACCGGCCCGGCCAGGGTGGCCGGCACCAGCCGAACCCGCCCGGCCAGAGCGGCGCCAGGATGGCGGCGGCCGACTCCACTCAGCTCAGCAGCACGCCGACGGCGAGCGCCACGATCAGCAGGCTGGAGACGAGCGCGGTGCCGAGCCGCCCCCGGGGCCCGGCCAGCACCCGGCCGAGCAGGGAGCCGCCGGTCGCGATGAGCAGTTGCCAGCTCGCCGTGGCGGTGAAGGCGGCGAGGACATAAACCGCCTCCTGCGAGGCCGTCCAGTCCGCGCCGGCCCGGCGGCCGAGCACCAGCGCGGCGAAGTAGAGGATGGTCATCGGGTTCAGCAGGGTCAGCGCCAGCAGTCCGAGGTACGCCCGGACCGGCGTGCCGAGCCCTCCGTCGGTACGGGCGGCCCGGGCCGGATCACGCCGGTGCCGGACGGCACCCACCGCGCCCGAGACGGCCAGGAAGAGCAGTACGGCCACGGCAACCCAGCGCAACGGCACGGCGATCGGCTCGATCAGACCGGCGAGCGCCGCACCGCCGATGACGGCGACCGCCGCGTAGAGCCCGTCCGCGGTGGCCACGCCGAGCGCGGCGGCCGCGCCGACCCGGATGGACGTACGGGCCGCCAGCCCCATGATCAGGATCGCGATGGCCCCGACCGGTACGGCCACACCGTAACCGGCGAGCAGGCCCGCGACGACCGCGTCCCTCATCGCATCACGCGCGAGATGATTAGCGCCGCCGCGTGGCGCCGGCGCTGTCGCCGCATCCGAACGACGACGGCGACTCGGCTGGCCCAGGGCTTCAGGATGATCACGGCGACCAGTGTGGCGTGGCCTACCGGCCGGTGCGACGGGTTTTCGGACATCAACCTCGGCGCGCCGCTCTCGGACGGTCCGGTCGCCAAGCGGTTTCCGGCCGACCACAGCACACTATCCATCGAGCATCCCAAATAGTTACCATCTCATATACGAGTCTTCTTCACGTGTTGCCGTCCGCCGCCGGGAGGAGCCACCCCGAATGTCCCGAACTGCCGCACCCCGACGGCTCACCGCCGTCGCGGTTGTTGTGCTGACCACCGCCAGCGTCGCCCTGACCGGCCCCACCGCCGCCCCGGCCGCGCCGGTACCCGCCGCCCCGGTCACCGGACCCGCCGTCGCTCCGGCCCTCGTCGCCCCGACCGTCGTCGACCACTGCCTCGGGTCGTGCGCCGACATCCTGCCGCCCGGACAGAACGGCAACGCCACGCTCGTCGACATCCTGGCCAACCAGACCCTCGGCCTGCTCCCCCCGCACTCCGCCGACCAACTCGGCAGGTACGCCGACCTGGTCTACGGCTACGCCGGACTACGCGAGGACCAGATCGGCACCTTCTTCACCAACGCCTCCTTCGGAGTCCCCGCCGGCCAGGTCGAACGCAGCTACTCACCCCGCTCCGACGTCACCGTGGTCCGCGACCGGGCCACCGGGATTCCGCACGTCACCGGAAGCACCCGGGGCGGCACCATGTTCGGCGCCGGCTACGTCGGAGCCGAGGACCGCCTCTTCACCATGGACCTGCTGCGACACGTGGGGCGGGGCACCCTCACCCCGTTCGCCGGCGGGGCGCCCGGCAACCGGGCCCTCGAACAGAGCGTCTGGCGAAACTCCCCGTACCGGGAGGCGGACCTGCAGTCCCAGGTCGACGCACTGCGTACCCGGGGGCCGCGGGGCGAGCAACTGCACGCGGACGTACGCGAGTACATCGACGGCATCAACGCGTACATCCGGCACTGCATGAGTCGGCGGAACTGCCCGGGCGAGTACGTGCTCACCGGCCACCTCGACGCGATCACCAACGCGGGCGATCCCGAGCCGTTCCAGATGACCGACCTGATCGCGATCGCCGGCGTGGTCGGCGGGCTGTTCGGCGGCGGCGGTGGCAACGAGATGCAGTCCGCACTGGTCCGGCTCGCCGCCCGGGCCCGGTACGGACCGGTCGAGGGGGACCGGGTGTGGACGGCGTTCCGGGCCCAGAACAACCCGGAGACGGTGCTCACCCTGCACGACGGGCAGAGTTTCCCCTACGGTGCCGCCGACCCGGACGCGCCCAGCGTGGTGCTCCCAGACGCCGGCTCGGTACGGGCCGAACCGGTCGCCACCGACCCGACCGGCTCGGCCGGCGACAACACCCCCACCCGGGGCGCCGACCTCGCCGCCGCGCTCTCCGGCCTGACCATCGGGTCCACCCAGCGCGGCATGTCGAACGCCGCGGTCATCTCCGCACCGCACTCCGCCACCGGTCACCCGATCGCGGTGTTCGGACCGCAGACCGGCTACTTCGCCCCCCAACTGCTGATGGTGCAGGAGCTGCAGGGACCGGGGATCAGCGCCCGGGGGGCCGCGTTCGCCGGCATCAACCTCTACGTGCTGCTCGGCCGGGGCCAGGACTACGCCTGGAGCGCCACCTCGGCGACCCAGGACATCACCGACACGTACGCGTTGCCGCTGTGCACCGTGGACGGCAGCACCCCGACCCTGGCCAGCAACCACTACCGCTACCGGGGCGAGTGCCGGGCGATGGACGAACTGTCGCACGTCAACTCGTGGCAGCCGACCCTCGCGGACAGCACACCCGCCGGGTCGTACCGGCTGGTCGCCTGGCGCACCGAGCTCGGGCTGGTGGCGTGGCGTGGCATGGTGGCGGGGCAGCCGCACGCGTTCACCCGGCTCCGGTCGACGTACCGGCACGAGGCCGACTCGGCGATCGGCTTCCAGATGTTCAACGACCCGGCGGTGATGGGCGACGCCGACGCCTTCCGCACCGCCGCGTCCGAGATCGGCTACGCGTTCAACTGGTTCTACGTCAACTCCACCCAGTCGGCGTACTTCAACTCCGGGCTCAATCCGCTGCGCGCCCCGGGATCGAATCCCAACCTGCCGATGCGGGCCGACCCGGCGTACGAGTGGCAGGGTTTTGATCCGGTGACGAACACCGCCGACCGGCTTCCGGTCGAGGCGCACCCGAACTCGGTCGACCAGGACTACTACATCAGTTGGAACAACAAGCAGGCCGCCGACTTCGGCGCCGCCGACGGCAACTTCAGCTTCGGCGCGGTACACCGGGGTGACCTGCTGGACCGGCCGATCCGGGCGGCGTTGGCCGCCGGCCGGAAGTTCGACCGGGCCTCGCTCACCGCCCTGGTGCAGCAGGCCGGGTTGACCGACCTGCGCGGGGTCGAGGTGCTGGACGAGCTGATCCGGGTGCTGGAGAGCCAGCCGGTCACCGACGCCCGGCTGGCCGACGTGATCGGCACGTTGCGGGCCTGGCGGGCGGCGGGTGCGTTGCGGGTCGAGACCTCCCGGGGCTCGCGGACCTACCGGCACGCGGAGGCGATCCGGGTCTTCGACGCCTGGTGGCCGCTGCTGGTACGCGGCCAGTTCGCCGCGCCGCTCGGCCCCGAGCTGTACCAGGCGCTGGTGAACACCCTCCAGATCAACGAGTCACCCTCCGGCCACCAGCAGGGCGACACCTCCGACCTGCCGGGCTCGGCCGCGTCGGCGCAGACCCACAAGGGCTCCTCGTTCCAGCACGGCTGGTGGGGCTACGTCGACGCCGACCTGCGGGCGGTACTCGGTGATCCGGTGGCCGGCGGGTCCGGTCGGACGTACTGCGGAAACGGCGACCTGGCGGCCTGCCGGCAGATGCTGCTGGAGACGCTGCGTACGGCCGCCGACCAGCCCGCCGCCCAGGTGTATCCGGGTGACGAGCACTGCGCGGCCGGCGACCAGTGGTGTGCCGACGCGATCGTGCAGTCTCCGCTCGGTGGTGTCCGGCACCGACTGATCGCCTGGCAGAACCGGCCCACCTACCAGCAGGTGGTGTCGTTCCCGTCCGGTCGGTGACCCGCCCGGCCCGGGCGTGAGGAAGGGCCCCTTCCTATACAGAAAACGATAGGAGGGGGCCCTTCCTCACGCCTCAGACGTTGAAACCGAGGGCGCGGAGCTGGTCGCGGCCCTCATCGGTGATCTTGTCCGGGCCCCACGGCGGCAACCACACCCAGTTGATCCGGATGTCGGAGACGAGCCCGCCACCGGGACCGGTGGTCAGGGCTGCCCGCGCCTGGTCCTCGATCACGTCGGTCAGCGGGCAGGCCGCCGAGGTGAGCGTCATGTCCAGCGTCGCGACGTTCTCGTCGTCGACGTGGACCCCGTAGACGAGCCCCAGGTCGACCACGTTGATGCCGAGTTCGGGGTCGACGACGTCCTTCATCGCCTCCTCGATGTCAGCGATCGCCGCCTTGCCGACCGAACCGGTCGCCCCCGCCTGGCCCGTCGCATCCGTGGACGCGGTCGACTCGGTCGCCATCTCCTGCGTCATCTCCTGCTGATCAGTCACGCGGTCTTCACCTCGCTCCGTTCGTTCCCATCGGCACCGCTGGTCTCGACAACCACCCCGGCCCGGGCCGCGGCGTCCTTGAACGCCATCCAGGGCAGCAGGGCACACTTCACCCGGGCCGGGTAACGGGCGACGCCGGCGAACGCCACCGCGTCGCCCAGCACCGCCTCGTCCGGGTCCACCTGGCCCCGACCCGACATCAACTCGACGAACGCGGCATGCACCGTCGAGATCTGACCGGTTTCCCGACCGGTGAGCAGTTCGTGCAGCACGCTCGCCGAGGCCTGGCTGATCGAACAGCCCATGCCGTCGTACGACACGTCCCGCAGCACGTCACCGTCGAGCGTGACCCGGATCGTCACCTCGTCCCCACAGGTCGGGTTGACGTGGTGCGCCTCGGCGGCGTACGGCTCCCGCAGTCCCCGACCGTGCGGGTGCTTGTAGTGGTCCAGGATGATCTCCTGGTACAACTGGTCGACCTGCATCACCCGAACACCTTCCGTACCTGTTCCAGCCCGCGCACCAGAGCGTCGACCTCACCGGTCGTGGTGTACAGGTAGAACGACGCGCGGGTGGTCGCCGGTACGCCGAACCGGACACAGACCGGTCGCGCACAGTGATGACCGACCCGCACCTCGACGCCCTGCGCGTCGAGAATCTGCCCGACGTCGTGCGGGTGGATGCCGTCCAGCGCGAACGAGATCGTGCCACCCCGGCCCACCGGCACCCGGGGACCGAAGATCCGCAGGCCCGGCACGGTCTCCAGGGCGTCCAGGGCGTACGCGGTCAGTTCCTTCTCGTGCCACTGGATGGCCCGCATGCCGATTCCGGAGAGGTAGTCCACCGCCGCACCCAGGGCGACCGCCTCGGCGATCGGCGGGGTGCCGGCCTCGAACCGGGCCGGTGGCGGAGCGTACGTCGAGCCGCTCATCGCCACCGTCTCGATCATCGAACCGCCCCCGAAGACCGGCGGCATCGCGGCCAGCAGTTCGGTACGCCCCCAGAGCACCCCGATCCCGGTCGGCGCACACATCTTGTGCCCGGTGAACGCGATGAAGTCCGCGTCCAGGTCGACCACGTCGATCGGCAGGTGCGGGACCGACTGCGAGCAGTCCAGCATCAGCAGCGCGCCGACCTGGCGGACCCGTTCGGTGATCCGCGCGGTGGCGTTGACCGTGCCGAGGATGTTCGACATGTGCACGAACGAGACCAGCTTGGTCCGTTCGTTGACCAGTTCCTCCAGGTTCGACTCGTCGAGTCGGCCCTGTTCGGTGAGGCCGAACCAGCGCAGCGTGGCGCCGGTCCGCTCGCAGAGCAGCTGCCACGGCACGATGTTCGAGTGGTGCTCCATCTCGGAGATCACGATCTCGTCGCCGGGGCCGAGCCGGAACCTCGGGTCGACGGCGGCGCCGCCGAGCGAGCTGTTCGAGAAGGCGTACGCGACCAGGTTGATCGCCTCGGTGGAGTTCTTGGTGAAGACCACCTCGGCCGGACTCGGCGCGTTGATGAACGCCGCGACCTTCGCCCGGGCCGCCTCGTACGCCTCGGTCGCCTCGGTGCCGACGGTGTGCACCGACCGCGAGACGTTGCCGTTGTGCCGCTCGTAGTGCGCACGCAGCGCATCGAGCACCTGGCGCGGCTTCTGCGAGGTGTTCGCGCTGTCGAGGTAGACCATCGGGTGGCCGTTGACCTCACGTCCCAGGATCGGGAAGTCCGCGCGCACCGCATCCACGTCGTACCGCGGCACGTCGTCGTACTGGGGCATCCCGGGTGGGATCGCGATCGTGGTCATCTCGACAGCGCCCTTCTCCTCAACCGTCCCGTGCTCAGGCCCGGGCCGAACCGGCGCCGGCGACGTACCGCTCGTAGCCCTCGGCCTCGAGCTTCTCGGCCAGCTCCGGACCGCCCTGCTCGACGATCCGCCCGCCGACGAAGACGTGCACGAAGTCGGGCCTGATGTAGCGCAGGATCCGGGTGTAGTGGGTGATCAGCAGCAGGCCGGTACGTCCGGTCTCGCGGACCCGGTTGACCCCCTCGCTGACCACCCGCAGCGCGTCGATGTCGAGGCCGGAGTCGGTCTCGTCGAGGATCGCCACCTTCGGCTTGAGCAGCTCAAGCTGGACGATCTCGTGCCGCTTCTTCTCACCTCCGGA
Source organism: Plantactinospora sonchi (assembly GCF_036422035.1). NCBI lineage: Bacteria > Bacillati > Actinomycetota > Actinomycetes > Micromonosporales > Micromonosporaceae > Plantactinospora > Plantactinospora sonchi. The sequence continues at coordinate 26,678 of NZ_JAZGQK010000001.1, read as the reverse complement.
GAAGCCCTCGTTGACGTTGCGCTGGGCGAACGCCGGGTCCATCTGCAGCCGCTCCATCGCGCCGCGCAGCTCGCCGGCCCAGGTACGCAGCTTCGGCGCCTCGCCGTCCACGGCGGTCTTGGCGGTACGCAGGAAGTTGGCCACCGACACACCGGGGACCTCGACCGGGTACTGCATGGCGAGGAAGAGGCCGGCCCGGGCCCGCTCGTCGACGGCCATGGAGAGCACGTCGACGCCGTCCAGGGTCACCGAGCCGCCGGTGATCTCGTACTTCGGGTGGCCGGCGATCGAGTACGCCAGGGTCGACTTGCCCGACCCGTTGGGTCCCATGATCGCGTGGGTCTCCCCCGCCCGCACGGTGAGGTCGACCCCGGCCAGGATCGGCTTGAGCTCGCCCTCGGGCAGCTTGACCGACACCTGCAGGTCACGGATCTCCAGAACGCTCATGGTGCGGTAACTCCATTACTCGGCGTGAGACTCAGGAAGATGTCACCGTCGCGGATCTCGACGGGGTAGACGGGTACGGGTTGGGTCGCGGGCAGCCCGCTGGGTTCACCGGTACGCAGGTCGAAGCGGGACCCGTGCAGCCAGCACTCCAGCGTGCAGCCGTCGACCTCGCCCTCGGAGAGCGCGACCGCGGCGTGCGAGCACTCGTCCCGGACGGCGTAGAAGTTGCCGTCCTCGGCGTGCACCACCGCGACCTCGGTCCCCTCGACCTCCGCGGAGATCACGGAGCCCTTCGGGATGTCCTCGGTGGAGCAGATCCTGATCATCAGGAGCCCGCCTTGCGGAGCCGGGCCTCGATCTGGTCGCCGAGCCGGTCCCGCAGCTCCTCGACCGGGATCTTGTTGAGCAGCTCGGCGAAGAAGCCCCGGACCACCAGCTTGCGTGCCTCGTCCTCCGGGATGCCCCGGGCCATCAGGTAGAAGAGCTGCTCGTCGTCGAAGCGTCCGGTGGCGCTGGCGTGTCCGGCGCCGGCCACCTCGCCGGTCTCGATCTCCAGGTTCGGCACCGAGTCGGCGCGGGCGCCGTCGGTGAGGACCAGGTTCCGGTTGATCTCGTACGTGTCGGTGCCGGTCGCCTCGGCCCGGATCAGCACGTCACCGACCCAGACGGTGTGCGCGCTGGCGCCCTGCAACGCGCCCCGGTAGCCGACGTAGCTGCGGCAGTCCGGCACGCTGTGGTCGACCAACTGCCGGTGCTCCAGGTGCTGCCCGGCGTCGGCGAAGTAGAGGCCGTACAGCTCGGCCTCACCGCCCCGGCCGGTGTACTCCACGCTGGTGTACTGCCGGACCAGGTCCCCGCCGAGGGTGACCTGCACGTGGCTCACCTTGGCGTCCCGGCCCAGCCGGAGCTTCAGGTGCTGCGCCTGCACCGCGTCCGACGCCCAGTCGGCGACCGTGACCAGGGTGAGCTTGGCACCCTCGGCGACGACCACCTCGAGGTTGTCGGCCAGCGTCGGCGAACCCTCCTGCCAGAGGATCAGGGACGCCTCGGCGAACCGGCCCACCCGCAGCTGGGTACGGGCGAAGGACAGCTCCTCGGGGAAGTTGCCGATCAGCCGTACCACGACCGGCTCGGTCACCACCGCCTCCGGCGCCACCTCGACCAGGTTCACCCGGTCGGCGGCACCGTAGGCCAGCGCGCTGATCCGGTCGAACGGGGTCAGCACCCGCTCGGCCTCGGCCGCCGCGGTGACCCGCACGGACAATCCGGCCGGCAGGTCGCCGTGCTCGACGACCAGGCCCCGCGGACCGCCCTCGCGGACGTCCTCCGAGGTGGCGGCGGCCAGGCCGCGCAGCCGCTTCAGCGGGGTGAACCGCCACTCCTCCTCCCGCCCGGTCAGCGCCGGGTAGTCACGGACGTCGTAGGAGCGGAGCGTCTGCGCCTTGGTGGTCACCGGCGCGGCCGGCGTGGCGGGCGCGAATGCTTCGGTAGTCATCTCTTCCTTGGTCTGTCTCGCGAGGTCCGGGGCGGATTCGCCGGCGGCGGAGCCGGCCGGGTGCGGGGCCGGCGTCAGCCGACCGCGCCCTCCATCTGCAGCTCGATCAGCCGGTTGAGTTCCAGCGCGTACTCCATCGGGAGTTCCTTGGCGATCGGCTCGATGAAGCCACGCACGATCATCGCCATCGCCTCGTCCTCGCTCAGGCCCCGGCTCATCAGGTAGAAGAGCTGGTCCTCGCTGACCTTGGAGACGGTCGCCTCGTGCCCCATCGACACGTCGTCCTCACGGATGTCGACGTACGGGTAGGTGTCGGACCGGGAGATGGTGTCGACCAGCAGGGCGTCGCACTTGACGGTGCTCCGGCTGTGGTGCGAGCCCTCCATCACCTGGATCAGGCCCCGGTACGAGGTCCGGCCGCCGCCCCGGGCGATCGACTTGCTCACGATCGTGCTGGAGGTGTGCGGGGCCAGGTGGACCATCTTGGCGCCGGCGTCCTGGTGCTGGCCCTCGCCGGCCATCGCGACCGAGAGCACCTCACCCTTGGCGTGCTCGCCCATCATGTAGACGGCCGGGTACTTCATGGTCACCTTGGAGCCGATGTTGCCGTCGATCCACTCCATGGTCGCGCCCTCGTGGCAGACCGCCCGCTTGGTGACCAGGTTGTAGACGTTGTTCGACCAGTTCTGGATGGTCGTGTAGCGGCAGCGCGCGTTCTTCTTGACGATGATCTCGACGACCGCGCTGTGCAGCGAGTCGGAGGAGTAGATCGGGGCGGTGCAGCCCTCGACGTAGTGCACGTACGCGCCCTCGTCGACGATGATCAGCGTCCGCTCGAACTGGCCCATGTTCTCGGTGTTGATCCGGAAGTAGGCCTGGAGCGGAATCTCCACGTGCACGCCCTTCGGCACGTAGATGAACGAGCCACCGGACCAGACTGAGGTGTTCAGCGCGGCGAACTTGTTGTCGCCGACCGGGATCACCGTGCCGAAGTACTCCTTGAAGATGTCCTCGTGCTCCTTGAGCGCGGTGTCGGTGTCCAGGAAGAGGACACCCTGCTCCTCGAGGTCCTCGCGGATCTTGTGGTAGACCACCTCAGACTCGTACTGGGCGGCGACACCGGCGACCAGCCGCTGCTTCTCGGCCTCCGGGATGCCCAGCTTGTCGTAGGTGTTCTTGATGTCCTCGGGGAGGTCGTCCCAGCTCGCGGCCTGCTTCTCGGTCGAGCGGACGAAGTACTTGATGTTGTCGAAGTCGATCCCGCTGAGGTCGGCACCCCAGGACGGCATCGGCTTGCGCCCGAAGAGCCGCAGTCCCTTGAGCCGCAGGTCGAGCATCCAGGCGGGCTCGTTCTTCTTGGCGGAGATGTCCCGCACCACCGCCTCGTTGAGGCCGCGCTGCGCGGTCGCGCCGGCCGTGTCGGAGTCGGCCCAGCCGTACTCGTAACGGCCCAGGGCGGCGAGCTGCTCCTCCTGCGTCATGGGCTGGACGATCTGCTCAGTCATTATCAGTCCTCACACTGCTGACGGAAGGTTTCGGCTGGGCCGGAATGTGCGTCGTACACACCCCGTCACCGTGGGCGATGGTGGCCAGGCGCTGCACGTGGGTACCGACCAGGCGGGAGATGACCGCCGTCTCGGCCTCGCACAGCTGGGGAAACTCCGCGGCCACGTGGGCCACCGGGCAGTGGTGCTGGCACAGCTGCCCGCCGGAGGCGATCGTGGACGCGTTGGCAGCGTAACCTTCCTCGGTCAGCGCCCCGGCAAGTGCCTCGGCCCTGGCCAGCGGATCGTCGCCGGCGCCCTCCATGGCGGCCCGGCAGCGGGCCTCCAGGGCGGCGACCTGCTCGGCGGCGAACGCGCCGACCGCGTCCGGGCCGAAGTGTCCCGCGATCCAGCGCAACGCGGCGGTGGCCATCCCGTCGTAGGTGTGGGTGCCGCAGCGCCGCCGTCCGGACTCGGTGAGCCGGAAGACCTTGGCGGGGCGTCCCCGACCACGCTGGCCGTGGACGACCTGCTCGCGGGCGATCACGTCGCCGTCGGCGAGCATCGCGTCGAGGTGCCGGCGGATCGCCGCCGGGCTGAGCCCGAGTTCCGCGCCGAGCTGGGCGGCGGTGGCCGCGCCGTGCTCGAGCAGCAGCTGGGTCACCCGGTCGCGGGTGGTCCGACCGTCCTGGCCGGCGGTGGTCCCGACGGTCGCGCCGACGTGGCCGGTGACCGTCTCGGTCACCCGCCTCCGTTCGGAGTACGCCGCCAGGTTTTTCACTACGCCAACGTTACGTATTTCCGCCAAGATCCGCAAACCGGGACTCCGGTGATCCGGGCCACCGGAGGGCAGACGCGGCGTCCGCCATGATCACATTTGCACGTACGATGACCGTCGTGAGCCGATTTGGCGAATTTACCGGCAAACCCACCCTAACTCGACTGGCCCTGGCCTCGGTGGTGGGGAACGTACTCATCGTCGGCACCGGCGGAGCCGTCCGGCTGACCAAATCCGGCCTCGGCTGCCCCACCTGGCCGCGGTGCACCGACGAGTCGTACACCACCACCCCGGAGATGGGCCTGCACGGGGTGATCGAATTCGGCAACCGCCTGCTCACCTTCGTCCTCGCCGCGATCGTGATCGCCGCGGTGGTCGCCGCCTGGCGGCAGCGCCCCCGCCGCCGGTCCCTGGTCTGGCTCGCCGTCGCCGCCGCGTTCGGCATCCCGGCGCAGGCGATCGTCGGTGGGATCACCGTGCTCACCAACCTCAACCCGTGGGTGGTCGGGCTGCACTTCCTCGCCTCGATGGCGGTGATCGCCTTCGCGTACGCCTTCTGGCAGGCCACCCGCGAACCGGACGGTCCGACCCGGCCGACCGTGCCCGGCCCGCTGCGTACGCTCGCCTGGCTCACCGTGGTCGTCGCCGGGGTCGTCCTGGTGGTCGGTACCTGGGTGACCGGCAGCGGCCCGCACTCCGGCGACTCCGGGGCGGCCCGCAACGGTCTCGACCCCGAGTCGATCTCCCAGGTGCACGCCGACACGGTCTTCCTGCTGCTCGGCCTCTCGATCGCGCTCTGGCTCGCCCTGCGCGCGGTGGCCGCCCCGGCCGGCGCGGTCCGGGCCGCCGGACTGCTGCTCCTCGCCGAGCTGGGCCAGGGTCTGATCGGCTTCGTCCAGTACTTCACCGGGCTGCCGGTGGCGCTGGTCGGCGCCCACATGGTCGGCTCCTGCCTGGTCTGGCTGGCCGCGCTGGCGGTGCTCTGGTCGACCCGGGAGCGTCAGCCCCTGGCGGCACCGACCGCCCCCGCCGTGCCCACCCGCTCCCTCGAAGCGGTGTAAGGAAGGGCCCCTTCCTATCGTTTTCGGTTGTAGAAGGGGCCCTTCCTGACAGCGCAGTCGCTGACGGCTCAGCCGAGGCGGGCCAGCACGGCGTCCGCGAGCCGGCCGGCGGCACCGGGCTCGTGGGCCAGGAAGAGCGACGGCTCGGTCAACTCCACCTCGACCAGCACCGGTGCCCCGTCCGGGCCCGGAATGAGGTCCACCCGCGCGTAGAGCGGCCGCCGCGGACCGCCGGGCAGCGCGGCCAGTACCTGTTCCGCGACCGCCAACTCGGCCTCGGAGGGGACGCGCGGGGTGATCTGCTCCGGTCGGAACAACCCTTCGACGCCGTGGTCCGGCCCCTCCAGCATCGGCCCCTTGCGGATCGCGTGACTGAAGGCGGGGCCGTCCGGGCCGGCGAAGAAGAGCAGCGAGGTCTCGCCCGCGGTGTCCACCGCGTCCAGGTACGGCTGCACCATGGTGTGCCGGTGTGCCGCCCGCAGCCGCTCGACGTGCGCGACGGCGAGCCCACGGTGCTCCGGGTCCGCCAGGTCGTACCGGCCGGCGTCGAGACTGCCGGCACCCACGGCGGGCTTGATCACGTACTCGCCGGTCGCGGCCGGGTTCCAACCGGTGTCCGGGGCGATCCACTCCGTCGGCACGGTCGGAACCCCTGCGGCGGCGAGTTCCCGCAGGTAGCGCTTGTCGGTGTTCCACCGGACGAGGTCGGCCGGGTTGGCCAGGCCGGGCACGGTGCCGGCCCAGGCGACGAACTCGGTGTGCCGGGTCGGGTAGTCCCAGGGCGAGCGGAGCACCGCGAGCGGATAGTCGGTCCAGTCCACCGCCGGGTCGTCCCAGACCCTCGGCTCGGCGGTCACCCCCCGCTCGGCGAGCGCCGCCGCCAACAGCCGGTCGTCCGGATCGAGTTCCGGCAGTTCCTTACAGGTAATGAGAGCGACCCGGGGAAGACCCCGGGTCGCGTGGTTGTCGGACAAATTTATCAACGAGCCAGGGTGCGACGAGCCATCGACCGCCAGAGATCGTTACTCGGCCGCATCTGATCCATCAGTTCCCGCTCCCATTCGTTCTCCACCGCAACCCCCGCTGTGATGCAGGCCTGCCGCGCGACGTCGGTGCCGTCGGCGAACTGGTCCGCCCACACGCCGTCCTCCCCCACCAGGACGATGCGGGCCCCCCGCTTGCCGACGTACTCGATGACCGCCTTCGCGCCGCCGTGGCCGGCGGCGAATGCCTTGATGCCGGCCACCAGACCGTTGTGGGTCTGACCAGCGACGGTCTGATCCCCCGTCGGCGTCGTATCGGAACCATCTGCCATAACGCGAAGCCTAAGCAGACCTGGCACGCCGTGCGGGGCACCTACCAATATTTTGTGATGCCAATTACGACGAGGTTTCAAGCATCAACAGGGTGTGTTCGGGCGATTTTTCGGGCTATAACCCGGCAAAACAATCGGTCGATTCACCTTTGAATCCCAGCAAACAGGACGTTCGGGCACGAACCGGGACGATTGGCGCTAGAGCAGCGCGTCCACCGCGACTGCGGCGAACACGATCGTCAGGTACGTGATCGACCAGTGGAACAACCGCATCGGCTTCAGCGGCTCACCCCGGACAGCCCGCTGGTGCAGCCGGTGCGCCTCGGCGATGAACATCCCGCCGGCCACCAGCGCGACCACGCCGTACACCGGGCCCATGCCCAGCGGCCAGACCAGCACCGAGGCCGCCACCGTCAGCCAGGTGTAGACCACGATCTCCAGGTTGACCCGGCGCACCGACGCCACCACCGGCAGCATCGGGATCCCGGCCCGCGCGTAGTCGTCCTTGAACTTGATCGCCAGCGCGTAGAAGTGCGGCAGCTGCCAGAAGAACACCACCGCGAAGAGGCCCCAGGCGCGCGGCGCCAACGACCCGGTCACCGCGGCCCAGCCGATCAGCACCGGCGCCGAACCGCAGACGCCGCCCCAGAAGGTGTTCTGCCAGGTGGTCCGCTTGAGCCAGAGCGTGTAGACCAGGTCGTAGTAGAGGATCGCGCCCAGGGTCAGGCCGGTGGCGAGCCAGTTGGTGAAGACCGCCATCAGGGCGACCGACAGCACGGCGAGCACCAGACCGAAGATCAGCGCGTTGCGCGGCGCCACGGTGTGCGTCGGCAGCGGACGCCGCTTGGTCCGCTTCATCACCTGGTCGATGTCCCGGTCGATGTAGCAGTTCAGCGCGTTCGCCGCACCGGCCGCCAACGAACCGCCGACCAGCACCACCAACACCAGCCACAGCGACGGGATCCCGTCGGCGGCCAGCATCATCGTGGGCACCGTGGAAATCAGCAGCAGTTCCACGATCCGCGGTTTGGTCAGCGCGACGTACGCCCGGATCCGGGCGGTGACGGCACCTCGCCGGGGCGCCTCCCGGTCGGCCACCACATCGGCGGGACCGGTCGCGGGGCGCTCGGTGATCATGCTCACGGATTGCCACCTTCCGGCGTATGCGCAGGGGAGAGCGGTGTGGAACATCGGCCAGGCGGCCGACCACACCGGGCCGGCATACCGACCGACAGCCTACGCGTCGCCGTTTGCGCTGCCCGGGCGACCCTTGTTCGGTGCGGACGATCACATCTGTGGCGAAGCCGCTCACTCGTGCCGTGATCCGGGGCTTGGGTTTCGGAAGTGGTCGCTAGGGTCATCAGTGAGGGTTCCGCCCATCTGCCGAGGAGCACACACGATCGTGGCTGACAATCGACCCGCGAAAACTCCGCTGACCTGGTCCGACCTTGACCAGCGCGCCGTCGACACCGTCCGCGTGCTGGCCATGGACGCCGTAGAGAAGTCCGGCAACGGCCATCCGGGAACCGCGATGAGTCTCGCGCCCGCCGCCTATCTCCTGTTCAACCGGGTCATGCGCCACGACCCGACCGACCCGGACTGGACCGGACGCGACCGCTTCGTACTGTCCGCCGGACACAGCAGCCTCACCCTCTACATCCAGCTCTACCTGAGCGGCTACGGACTCGGACTGGGCGACCTCCAGTCGTTGCGCCAGTGGGGTTCGCTGACCCCGGGCCACCCCGAGCACGGCCACACCCGGGGTGTCGAGACCACCACCGGCCCGCTCGGTCAGGGCCTGGGCAACGCGGTCGGGATGGCGATGGCGGCCCGCCGCGAGCGCGGCCTGCTCGACCCCGACTCGGCCCCCGGCACCTCCCCCTTCGACCACCACATCTGGTGCATCGTCTCGGACGGCGACATCGAGGAGGGGATCAGCCACGAGGCGAGTTCGCTCGCCGGGCACCAGCAGCTCGGCAACCTCACCCTGATCTACGACGACAACGAGATCTCGATCGAGGACGACACCCGGATCGCCAAGAGCGAGGACGTCGCCGCCCGGTACGCCGCGTACGGCTGGCACGTGCAGACCGTCGACTGGCGTGCCGGTGACGCCGACGAGGGCCACTACCACGAGGACGTCGAGGCGCTCTACGACGCGCTGCTGGCCGCCAAGGCGGAGACCGGCCGCCCCTCGTTCATCGCACTGCGCACCATCATCGGCTGGCCCGCCCCGACCAAGCAGAACACCGGCAAGATCCACGGCTCGGCGCTCGGCGCGGACGAGGTGGCCGCCACCAAGAAGCTGCTCGGCTTCAACCCGGCCGAGCACTTCCAGGTCGACGACGAGGTGCTCACGCACGCCCGCCAGGTGCTGGAGCGGGGCCGGGCGGCGCACACCGAGTGGGAGACCGCGTACCAGTCCTGGGCGCAGGCCAACCCGGAGGGCAAGGCGCTGCACGACCGGCTCGCCACCCGTACGCTGCCGGCGGGCTGGGCCGACGCGCTGCCGAGCTGGCCGGCGGACGCCAAGGGGATCGCCACCCGGGCCGCCTCCGGCAAGGTTCTCCAGGCCCTCGCCCCGGTGCTGCCCGAACTCTGGGGCGGCTCGGCCGACCTGGCCGAGAGCAACAACACCACCATGGAGGGCGAGCCGTCCTTCATCCCCGCCGAGTACGCCACCAAGGCGTTCCCCGGCCACGAGTACGGCCGCACCCTGCACTTCGGAATCCGCGAACACGCCATGGGCGCGATCCTCAACGGCATCGCCCTGCACGGCGGGACCCGGCCGTACGGCGGAACCTTCCTGGTCTTCAGCGACTACATGCGGCCCTCGGTACGGCTCGCCGCGCTGATGAAGCTGCCGGTGACCTACGTCTGGACGCACGACTCGATCGGCCTCGGCGAGGACGGGCCGACGCACCAGCCGGTGGAGCACCTCAGCGCGCTGCGGGCCATCCCCGGCCTGGACGTGATCCGGCCCGCCGACGCCAACGAGACCGCGTGGGCCTGGCGGGGGGCCCTGGACCACACCGACCGGCCGGCCGCGCTGGCGTTGAGCCGGCAGCCGCTGCCGACCCTGGACCGCACCGAACTCGCCAGCGCCGACCAGACCCTCAAGGGCGGCTACGTGCTGGCCGAGGCGTCGAACGGGATACCGCAGGTGATCCTCATCGGCACCGGCTCCGAGGTGCAGCTCTGCCTCACCGCGCGGGACCGGCTGGAGGCGGAGGGGACCCCGACCCGGGTCGTGTCGATGCCCTGCCAGGAGTGGTTCCAGGAGCAGGACGCGGCGTACCGCGAGTCGGTGCTGCCCCGCGACGTGAAGGCCCGGGTCAGCGTCGAGGCCGGGATCGCGATGTCCTGGCGTCACCTGATCGGCGACCACGGCGAGGCGGTCAGCCTGGAACACTACGGCGCCTCCGCGCCGCACAGCGTGCTCTTCGAGCAGTTCGGATTCACGCCCGACCGGATCGTGGCGGCCGCGCACGCGTCGCTGACCCGGCTCGGTGACATCACCGGTTCCACCACAGGCAACTGAGGGAAGTGAGACGACATGACGGACCGGTTGGGTGAGCTGACCGCCGCAGGTGTGGCGATCTGGCTCGACGATCTTTCCCGGGTACGGCTGAGCTCCGGCAACCTGGACCAGCTTCGCCGGGAGAAGCACCTGGTCGGGGTGACCACCAACCCGACGATCTTCGCCAAGGCGCTCAGCGACGCCGGCGAGTACAACTGGCAGCTGCGTGACCTCGCCAGCCGCGGCGTGACCGTCGAGGAGGCGGTCCGCATGCTCACCACGTACGACGTCCGGTGGGCCTGCGACGTGATGCGTCCCGCGTACGACGCCAGCGGTGGCGTGGACGGGCGGGTCTCCATCGAGGTGGACCCGCGCCTGGCGTACGAGACCGACAAGACCGTCGCCGAGGCCAAGGCGCTCTGGTGGCTGGTCGACCGGCCGAACCTGTTCATCAAGATCCCGGCGACCGAGGCCGGACTGCCGGCGATCACCGCGACCCTGGCCGAGGGGATCAGCGTCAACGTCACGCTGATCTTCGGTCTGGAGCGCTACTCGCAGGTGATGGAGGCGTTCCTCGCCGGCCTGGAGCAGGCGAAGGCGAACGGACACGACCTGACGAAGATCGCTTCGGTGGCGTCGTTCTTCGTCTCCCGGGTCGACACCGAGGTGGACAAGCGGCTGGAGAAGGCCGGTTCGGCCGAGGCCAAGGGGCTGCGGGGCAAGGCCGCGGTCGCCAACGCCCAACTCGCGTACGAGCGGTACGCCGAAGTGTTCTCCTCGGCCCGCTGGCAGGCCCTGGCCGACGCGGGTGCCCACCCGCAGCGGCCGCTCTGGGCCTCCACCTCGACCAAGAACCCGGACTACCGGGACGTGATCTACGTCGAGGAACTGGTCGCACCCGGCACCGTCAACACCATGCCGGAGCCGGTCATCCACGCCGTCGCCGACCACGGCGAGATCCGCGGCGACACCGTCACCGGCGCCTACGACGAGGCCCGGCAGGTCTTCGCCGGGCTCGCCTCGGCCGGCATCGACTTCGACGACGTGATCGACACCCTCGAGCGTGAGGGCGTGGAGAAGTTCGAGGCGAGTTGGCAGGAGCTGCTCGACGGCGTCCGCAAGTCGCTGGAGGCGGCCGCCGAGGGCGCCGGGCAGCCGAACCGCGCCGCCCAGGACAACGCCTCCGCCGCCGCCCGTGCGGGAGGCAACGCGTGAAGGCACGAATCGCGGGCACGACCGGACCCGGCACGCCGGGTCCGGTCGGCGCCGGACAGAACGAGGTGACGGCGTGACCGAGGAAACTGGTCGGGACCTGCTGGACGGCGGCTGCGAGGGCGCGGCCGGTCTCGCCGTCTACGGGGCGGAGACGGTCGACGCGTCCGCACCCGCCTCGGCCCGGGCCGCGCTGCTGGCCGACGACGTACCGGGCCGGCTGGTCCGCAAGGATCCGACCCTGTGGGGGCCGGAGGCACAGGACGAGGCGGCGATCCGGCTCGGCTGGGTGGACACCTTCCGCCGCAGCCGGGAACTGCTCCCCCAGCTCGCCGAGCTGAAGGCGGAACTCGGCGACCTCGACCACGTGGTGCTCGCCGGCATGGGCGGCTCGTCACTGGCCCCCGAGGTGATCACCCGTACCCTCGGCAAGCCGCTGACCGTGCTGGACACCACCGACCCCGGGCAGGTCCGGGCCGCCCTCGGCGACCGGCTGCTGCGCAGCGTCGTGGTGGTCGCCAGCAAGTCCGGCTCGACGGTGGAGACCGACAGCCACCGCCGGGCGTACTGGCAGGCGTTCCTGGACGCCGGACTGACCGAGGCCGAGGCCGGGCGACACTTCGTGATCGTCACCGACCCCGGCTCGCCGCTGGCCAAGACCGCCGCCGAGATGGGTGCCTTCGTACTGCTCGCCGACCCGGACGTCGGCGGACGCTACTCCGCGCTGACCGCGTTCGGGCTGGTCCCGGCGGCGCTGGCCGGTGTCGACGTGGCCGAACTGCTGGACCAGGCCGAGGCGCTGGCCGCCGCGCTGGGCGGGGACCGGGACAACCCTGGTCTGGCCCTCGGCGCCGCGCTCGGCGCCGCGGCCACCACCGGCCGGGACAAGGTCGCGCTGGTCTCCGACGGCACCGGCATCGACGGCCTCGGTGACTGGATCGAACAGCTGATCGCCGAGTCGACCGGCAAGAGCGGCGTCGGCATCCTGCCGGTGGTGGTCGAGGACCCGGGCAGCCCCGGCGCGACCGGGCCGGACGTGCTGACCGTCACCTACGGCGGCGGCCTGCCGGCCGGCGCCGTCCCGGGCGGTGGGGTCCGCGCCCAGCTCGCGGTCAACGGCCCGCTCGGCGCACAGTTCCTGACCTGGGAGTACGCCACCGCCGTGGCCGGCGTGGTGCTCGGCATCGACCCGTTCAACCAGCCGAACGTGACCGAGTCGAAGGAGAACACCAACCGACTGCTCGGCAGCGGTCTGCCGGTCGAGTCGCCGACCTTCGTCGACGCCGGGATCGAGGGCTACTGGTCCCCCGGCGCCGGGCAGCAGGACGCCCCGGTGCCCGGAGACCTGGCGGGCGCGCTGCGGCTGCTGCTGGCCGGGCTGGGCGAGGACGGCTACCTGGCCGTGATGGCGTACCTGGACCGGTTCGCCGACGCCAAGGCGGGACAGGTCCGGCCCGGGTTGGCCGCCGCCTCCGGACGGCCGGTCACCTTCGGCTGGGGACCCCGGTTCCTGCACTCGACCGGGCAGTACCACAAGGGCGGGCCGCAGCTCGGCTCGTTCCTGCAGATCACCGGGGACGTCGTCGACGACCTGCCGGTGCCGGGCAAGCCGTACACCTTCGGTCAGCTGCAGGCGGCGCAGGCCGCCGGCGACCGGCAGGCGCTCGCCGAGCGCGACCGGCCGGTGCTGCGCCTGCACCTGACCGACCGGGCCGCCGGGGTACCCCGACTGCTCGACGTGGTGCGCGGGCTGGCCGAGGTAAGCGAGGAGGGACGACCGTGAATCCGCTGCGCGACCCGCAGGACCGGCGGCTGCCGCGCATCCCGGAGCCGTGCGCGCTGGTGATCTTCGGGGTGACCGGGGACCTGGCGCAGAAGAAGCTGCTGCCCGCGGTGTACGACCTGGCCAACCGCGGCCTGCTGCCGCCCGGCTTCGTGGTGCTCGGCTTCGCCCGCCGGGACTGGGGCGACGGCGACTTCGAGTCGCTGGCCCGGGACGCGGCCCGGGAACACGCCCGTACGCCGTGGCGGGACGAGGTGTGGGGCCGGCTGGCCGGCAACATCAAGTTCGTCGGCGGCTCGTTCGACGACGACGCCGCCTTCGACCAGCTCGCCGCGACCCTCGACGAGCTGCGGGACACCCACGGCATCGCCGGCAACGCCGCGTTCTACTTCTCCATCCCGCCGGCGGCGTTCCCGACCGTGCTCAAGCAGCTCGCCCGGACCGGCATGGCCGACAACGACAAGTCCGGCGGCTGGCGCCGGGTCGTGGTGGAGAAGCCGTTCGGGCACGACCTGCCCTCGGCGAAGGCGCTCAACGACCTGGTCGACGACGTCTTTACCCGGGAGGACGTCTTCCGGATCGACCACTACCTGGGCAAGGAGACGGTACAGAACATCCTCGCCCTGCGGTTCGCGAACAGCCTGTTCGAGCCGCTGTGGAACTCCCGGTACGTCGACTCGGTGCAGATCACCATGGCCGAGGACGTCGGCATCGGCTCCCGGGCCGGCTTCTACGACGCCACCGGCACCGCCCGGGACGTCCTGCAGAACCACCTGCTGCAGCTGCTCGCCCTGGTCGCGATGGAGGAGCCGACCAGCTTCGACGCCGACGAGATCAGGGCCGAGAAGCTGAAGGTGCTGCGTGCGATCACCCTGCCGAAGGACATCTCCACCGGCACGGTCCGCGGCCAGTACCTGCCCGGCTGGGTGGCCGGCAAGCGGGCGGTCGGCTACCTCGACGAGAAGGGGGTGCCGAAGGACAGCACCACCGAGACGTACGTCGCGGTCCGGCTCGGCATCCAGAACCGACGCTGGGCCGGTGTGCCGTTCTACATCCGGGCCGGCAAGCGGCTGCCCCGGCGGGTGACCGAGGTCGCCATCATGTTCAAGAAGGCGCCGCACCTGCCGTTCAACCCGGCCGACATGGAGATGCTCGGCAACAACCAGCTCGTCATCCGGGTCCAGCCGGACGAGGGCGTGGTGCTCAAGTTCGGCTCCAAGGTGCCCGGCACCACCATGGAGGTCCGGGACATCGCGATGGACTTCCAGTACGGCGAGGCGTTCACCGAGTCCAGCCCGGAGGCGTACGAGCGGTTGGTGCTCGACGTACTGATCGGTGACCGGACGCTGTTCCCGGACGCGGCCGAGGTCGAACAGAGCTGGCAGGTGATCGACCCGCTGGAGACGTTCTGGCAGGGCATCCGGCCGGAGCCGTACCGGGCCGGCGAGTGGGGCCCACGGGCGGCGGACGAGATGCTCGCCCGGGAGGGCCGGTCGTGGCGGCGGGCGTGACCCACCCGAGGATCTCAACAACCAGGAGGCACCGTTGATCGGCCTGTGGGACACCACCGGTAACGAGGTGGTCAAGGCGCTGGCCGCCGAGCGGCGCAGCGCGGGTGGGGTGGCCAGCGGGATGGCCCTCACCCTGATCGTGGTGGTCGACGAGCCCCGGGTACGGGAGGCCGAGGCGGCGGTGACCATCGCCTCGGCCGCACACCCGTGCCGGATGGTCGTGGTCGTCCGCTCGGACGTCGAACGGGACCGGAGCCGGCTCGACGCCGAGATCGTGGTCGGCGGCCGGCTCGGGCCGGGCGAGGCGGTGGTGACCCGGATGTACGGGCGGCTCGCCCTGCACGCCGAGTCGGTGGTGATGCCGCTGCTGGTGCCGGACGTGCCGGTGGTGACCTGGTGGCACGGCGAGCCGCCGTCCGAGATCGCCAACGACTTCCTCGGGGTGGTCGCGGACCGGCGGATCACCGACTCGGCCCAGGCCAGCGATCCGATCGCGGCGCTGCGGCAACGCGCCCGGGACTACGCCCCCGGGGACACCGACCTGGCCTGGACCCGGATCACACCGTGGCGCACCCTGGTCGCCGGCGCCTTCGACACCACCGAGGGCAACCTGGTCACCTCAGCCACCGTCGTCGGGCCGCGTACCGACCCGACGTCGGCGCTGATGGCCGGCTGGCTGAAGTCCCGACTGGGCCTGGAGCCGGAGTGGCGGCACACCGACGAGTTTCCCCGGATGCGCGAGGTCACCCTGCGCTGCGCCAACGGCGACGAGATGGTGCTCACCCGGGAGGACAGCATGGCGGTCTTCCGCCGGGCCGGACAGGCCGACCGGCAGCTGCCGCTGGTGCGCCGGCCGCTCGGTGACGAGCTCGCCGAGGAACTGCGGCGGCTCGACCCGGACCAGATCTACGCCGAGGCGCTGGGCGCGGTGGCCGGGATCTCCGGCCTGGACACCCGCCCCCAGCAGCGGGTGCACATCTGGAAGGACCCGACCCACCAGCAGGCCGCCGCGCAGCCGGCGGGGCAAGGGGCGGCGTGACCGCGACAAGCGTGGTGGTGCACGCCGACCCGGAGCAGCTCGCCCAGGCGGTCGCCGCCCGCCTGGTCGTGAAGATCATCGACGCGCAGGCGGAGCGGGGTACGGCGGGGATCGTGCTGACCGGTGGTCGGATCGCGGCAGCCGTCCACCGGGCGATCCGCGACCTGCCGGCCGGGCAGGCGGTCGACTGGTCCAGGGTCGACGTCTGGTGGGGCGACGAGCGGTTCCTGCCGGCGGGGCACCCGGACCGCAACGAGACCCAGGCCCGGGCCGCCCTCCTCGACGTACTGCCGCTGTCACCGGAGCGGGTTCACCCGATGCCGGCGTCCGACGGCGCGGACGGCGATGACCCGGAGGCCGCCGCCGCCCGGTACGCGGCCGAACTGGCCACCGCGGGTGGACCGGCGCCACTGCCCCGGTGGGACGTACTGATGCTCGGGGTGGGCGAGGACGGCCACGTCGCCTCGGTCTTCCCCGGGCACCCGGTCGGCGACGAGACCCGGCCGGTGGCAGCGGTCCGGGACAGCCCCAAACCGCCGCCGGTCCGGGTCACCCTGACCGTGCCGACGATCGTCACCGCCGACGAGGTGTGGCTGGTCGCCGCCGGCGCCGACAAGGCGGCGGCGGTGCGGACGGCGTTCGACGCCGCGGCCCCGACTCCGCTGCCCGCTGCCCGGGTGCACGGGGTGACCGCCACCCGCTGGCTGCTGGACCGGGCCGCGGCCGTGGAGGTCCGGCCGGACGCCGGTAGCTGAGGTAGGGGGCCCGCCGCTCGGGCCCCCTACCGATGCCGGTCCGCGTAGTCCAGCAGATCCTGGTAGCTCTGGCCCTCGGGGCGGTAGAAGCGCTCCGGCTCCTCGGCCTGCCCGACGAGGCCACCGTCCGACAACGCGAGCGAGTCCCGTGGTCAGCCTACGTCCGCCGGAACGGGCAGGTCCGAATCGCGGGAGGAACCGTCAGTCCTCGCCGCGCCGGGCTCGCAACGCCGCCAGCGCCTCGGCGAGCAGCGCCTCGCCGTCCGCCTCGCTACGCCGTTCCTTCACGTACGCAAGGTGCGACTTGTACGGCTCGGCCCGCGCCCGCCCCGGCGGGTTGTGTACGTCCCGCCCGGCCGGCTGACCGCAGTGCGGGCAGTCCCAGACCGGCGGGGGCTCCGCCTCGGCCGCCAGCCGGACCTCCACCATGTGCCCGTTGGCACACCAGTAGCTGACCTCACGGCGGGGGGCGGGTTCACATCGTTCGCTGGGCCGGGCTGGGCCGGCACCGACTCGGCTGCCACGGATGGCGCTGCCACTTGGCACGACTGCTCGCTCCGTTCGTCATAGGGGGTCCGTCGGTGGGGCGACGGTGTGACGCGGTGCAAGCGCAGACGACTGCGCGCGGCCCACAGTAGCGGACCGCGCGCAGTTGGTGTGACCTCGGTGGGAATTCAGGTGGTCTGGGCGAGCCGCAGCCAGAGGCCGAGGCCGACGATGCAGGCGAACCAGACAAGACCCACCAGAACGGTGTATCGGTCCAGGTTCTTCTCGGCGACCGAGGAGCCGGCCAGGCTCGAGCTGACCCCTCCGCCGAACATGCTCGACATTCCGCCACCCTTGCCCCGGTGCAGCAGGATCAGCATGGTGAGCAGCACGCTCGTGATGACCAGCAACACGATCAACGTGTATGCGAACCAGGTTGGCATGGCAGGGGTCAGTCCTCTCAGCTACGGGGGCCCGTCAAGGATAGCGACACCTCAGCGGGTGATGTGCTCCGGGAACCGGCAGATCTGCGCGAACTCCTCGGCGTCCAGGCTCGCCCCGCCGACCAGTGCGCCATCCACGTCGGGCTGCGCCATGATACCCGCGATGTTCGCCGCCTTGACCGAACCACCGTAGAGAATCCGGACCTGGTCGGCGGTCGCCCGCCCGTCCCGCTCGACAAGCAGGGCCCGCAGCGCGCCGCAGACCTCCTGGGCGTTCTCCGGAGTGGCGGTCTTGCCGGTGCCGATCGCCCAGACCGGCTCGTACGCGATCACCACCTTGACCACCTGCTCGGCGGTCAACCCGGCCAGCGCCGCGTCGAGCTGACCCCGGCAGTACGCCACCTGCCGCTGTTCCTCGCGGATGTCCAGCCCCTCGCCGACGCAGAGGATCGGCGTCAGCTCGTTGGCCAGCGCCGCCTTGACCTTGGCGTTGACCAGCTTGTCGTCCTCGTTGTGGTACGCCCGCCGCTCGGAGTGGCCGATCACCACGTACTGGCAGCCGAGCGCCGCCAGCATCGAGCCGGCGATCTCCCCGGTGTACGCCCCGGACTGGTGCGGCGACAGGTCCTGCGCGCCGTAGCCGATCAGCAGTTTGTCGCCGTCGACCAGAGTCTGCACGGTACGCAGGTCGGTGAAGGGCGGCAGGACCACCGTCTCGACATCCGTCAACTGCTGCTCGTTGAGGCTCGCCGCGAGCTTCTGGATCAGCAGGTTGGCTTCCCGGTGGTTCAGGTTCATCTTCCAGTTGCCCGCCATCAGCGGCCGGCGGGCGAAAACGTCAGGCACTGTTTCCTCTTTCGTTCGCGACTGCGGGGCTCGCAAGCTCGCTCCTCGCGCTCACCGGACTACTTCTCCAGTGCGACGATGCCGGGGAGCGCCTTGCCCTCCAGGTACTCCAGCGAGGCGCCCCCGCCGGTGGAGATGTGCCCGAACGCCGTCTCGTCGAGGCCGAGCGCCCGGACCGCCGCCGCCGAGTCGCCGCCGCCGACCACGGTGAAACCCTTCACCGAGGTGATCGACTCGGCCACCCCACGGGTGCCGGCCGCGAACGGGGCCAGCTCGAAGACGCCCATCGGGCCGTTCCAGAAGACCATCCGGGCGGTGCCGACCGCGTCGGCGAACTCCGCCACGCTGCGCGGGCCGATGTCCAGACCGAGCCGGTCGGCGGGAATCCGGTCGACCGGCACCGCCTCGTGCTCGGCGTCCGCGCTGAACGCGGTCGCCGCCACCACGTCGAGCGGCAGCACGATCTTGCCGGCGCCCCGTTCCAGCAGCTCCCGGCAGGTGTCGACCATCTCCTCCTCGAGCAGCGACTTACCGACCTCGTGCCCCTGGGCACGGAGGAAGGTGAAGCACATGCCGCCGCCGATCAGCAGCTTGTCGACCGACGGCAACAGCGCCTCGATCACCGCGAGCTTGTCGGAGACCTTCGAACCACCGAGCACCACCACGTACGGGCGGTCCGGCTCGTGCCGCAGCCGGGCCAGCACCTCCACCTCGCGCAGCACCAGCCTGCCGGCGAAGTGCGGCAGCCGGGCCGGTACGTCGTACACGCTGGCGTGCTTGCGGTGCACCGCCCCGAACGCGTCGTCGACGTACGCCTCCGCGAAGTCGGCGAGCTGGTCGGCGAAGGCGCCCCGCTCGGCCTCGTCCTTGCTGGTCTCCCCCGGGTTGAACCGCAGGTTCTCCAGCAGGACGACCTGCCCGCCGGTCAACGACCCGACCGTCTCCCGGGCCGACTCGCCGACCGTGTCGGTGGCGAACGCGACCTCGGCGCCGAGCAGCTCGCCGAGCCGGGTGGCGACCGGAGCGAGGCTGTACTTCGGGTCGGGCGCGCCCTTCGGACGGCCCAGGTGGGAACAGACGACAACCGCCGCCCCGGCGTCACGCAACGCGGTCAGCGTCGGCAGTACCGCCCGGATCCGGCCGTCATCGGTGATCGCGCCGGTCTCCTTGTCGAGAGGCACGTTCAGGTCGGCGCGCACCAGGACGCGCCGACCTGACACCCCCTCGGCGAGCAGATCGTCGAGGTTGCGGATGCTCACAGCCCGGCACCGACCAGCTTGACCAGGTCGACGAGACGGTTCGAGTAGCCCCACTCGTTGTCGTACCAGCCGACGACCTTGACCTGGTTGCCGATCACCTTGGTCAGCCCCGAGTCGAAGATGCAGGAGGCCGGGTCGGTGACGATGTCAGAGGAGACGATCTCGTCCTCGGTGTAGGTGAGGATGCCCTTGAGCGCACCCTCGGCGGCGGCCTTCATCGCGGCGTTGACCTCTTCCACCGAGGTCTCCCGGCCGGCGGTGATGGTCAGGTCGGTGGCCGAGCCGGTCGGGATCGGCACCCGCAGCGCGTAGCCGTCGAGCTTGCCCTTGAGCTCCGGCAGCACCAGGCCGATCGCCTTGGCGGCACCGGTCGAGGTCGGCACGATGTTCAGCGCGGCGGCCCGGGCCCGACGCAGGTCCTTGTGCGGGCCGTCCTGCAGGTTCTGGTCCTGGGTGTACGCGTGGATCGTGGTCATCAGACCGCGCTCGATGCCGAACGTGTCCTGCAGGACCTTGGCCATCGGCGCCAGGCAGTTGGTGGTGCAGGAGGCGTTGGAGATGATGTTGTGCTTGGCCGGGTCGTACTCGTCGTGGTTGACGCCCATCACGACCGTGACGTCCTCGTTCTTGGCCGGCGCCGAGATGATGACCTTCTTGGCCCCGCCGTCGATGTGCGCCTTGGCCTTGGTCGCGTCGGTGAAGAAGCCGGTCGACTCGATCACGACGTCCACGCCCAGGTCGGCCCAGGGCAGCTTGCCCGGGTCCTTCTCGGCGAACACCTTGACGGTGTGGCCACCGACGGTGATCTCGTCGGCGGTCGCCTTGACCTCCTGCGGCAGTCGGCCGAGGATGCTGTCGTACTTGACCAGGTGCGCCAGCGTGGCGTTGTCGGTCAGGTCGTTCGCGCCGACCACCTCGACGTCGGCGCCCGACGCGAGCACCGCGCGGAAGAAGTTACGGCCGATCCGGCCGAAGCCGTTGATGCCAACCCGGATGGTCACTGAGTCCATCTCCTTGTGTTTCGGTTCGCCGCCGTCAGCCAGTTCGGCGGCGAAGATGGGTGCGCCGACCCCGTGGGAGGTCGGCCGCTACTACGTCATCCCGGCCCGCCCCGAGGCGGAATTGCACGGCGGAGAGCCGGTTCCGGCCCCGTCGCCGTACGCTGCGACCCTATCCGAGCGCAGAACGTCGCGTTGCGTCGGGGGAGAATCCGGACCGGTCGGATCACACCAACGGTGGCCCGGTGCTCACACCGCGAGCATGTCCGGGGTGACCGCCGCCTCGGTGTCCGGGATCCCGAGGTCACGGGCGCGTTTGTCGGCCAGCGCCAGCAGTCGGCGGATCCGGCCGGCGATGGCGTCCTTGGTCAGCGGCGGGTCGGCCAGCGCGCCGAGTTCCTCAAGCGACGCCTGCCGGTGCTCGAGCCGCAGCCGCCCGGCAGAGGTGAGATGGTCGGGGGCGTCGTCGGCGAGGATCTCCAACGCCCGGGTGACCCGGGCGGCGGCGGCCACCGCGGCCCGGGCGGAACGACGCAGGTTCGCGTCGTCGAAGTTGGCCAGCCGGTTCGCGGTCGCCCGTACCTCCCGGCGGACCCGGCGTTCCTCCCAGGACAGCACGCTGGAGTGCGCACCGATCCGGGTGAGCAGCGCGGCGATCGCGTCACCGTCCTTGACCACCACCCGGTCGACGCCACGGACCTCTCGGGCCTTGGCGGTGATGCCGATCCTTCGGGCGGCGCCGACCAGCGCGAGCGCGGACTCCGGCCCGGGGCAGGTGATCTCCAAGGCGCAGGAGCGACCCGGCTCGGTCAGCGACCCGTGTGCCATGAAGGCACCACGCCAGGCCGAGACCGCGCAGCAGACGTTGGCCGCGACCACGTGCGGCGGCAGGCCGCGCACCGGCCGGCCGCGTACGTCGAGCAGGCCGGTCTGCCGGGCGAGCGCCTCGCCGTCCTTCACCACCCGGACGATGTAGTGGCTGCCCTTGCGCAGCCCACCGGAGGCGAGCACGTGGATCTCGCTCGGGTAGCCGTACACCTCGGCGATCTCCCGGCGGAGCCGGCGCGCCACCGCGCCGGTGTCGAGTTCCGCCTCGACCACCACCCGGCCGGATACGATGTGCAGGCCGCCCGCGAAACGCAGCAGCGCGGCCATCTCCGCCCGGCGGCAGCAGGGTTTGGGCACGTCGACCCGGCTCAGTTCGTCCTTGACCGCAGCGGTCATCGCCATCTTCTCGTCACCTCATGGGCCGGTTCCGGCGGGTGCCGGTGATTCGTACGTGCTTAACGATCGGCGCCCAGGAGAGGCACCAGTGCGGCTCCCAGCGCTGCGGGATCGTGCCGGGGTCCACCGTCCGGTACGGCCACCGGGGCGAGCACGAGCCGCGCACCCAGCGATTCTGCCGCACGGTGCACCGGTTCGGGGTCACCCACCGCCTTGCCGTCCGCGACCACCACGTCGACGGTGAGGTCCGGCAGGTACCAGTTGAGTGCCGCCAGGTGGTCGGCGAGGGAGAGTCCGAGGGTCTCCGCCTCGTTGGCGAGGTTGAGCGTGACCAGCCGGCGGGCCGGACTGGCGACGATCGCGGCGGCCAGTTCGGGGACCAGCAGATGCGGGATCACGCTGGTGTACCAGCTGCCCGGCCCGAAGACGAGCCAGTCGGCGGTGCCGACCGCCGCCACCGCCTCCGGGCAGGCCCGGGGCCCCTCCGGGGTGAGCCGGACCAGCTCGACGCGACCGTCGGTGACGGCCACCGCGTGCTGGCCCCGTACCGTCTGCACCGCGCTCGGCCGGCGTGGGTCGGCGCCACGGACCCGGGCCTCGATCCCCACCGGTTCGCAGGACATCGGCAGTACCCGACCGACCGCCCCGACCATGCCGGCGGCGTGGTCGAGCGCGGCCACCGGGCTGCCGAGCAGTTCCATCAGCCCGCAGAGCACCAGGTTGCCGACCGCGTGGCCGGCCAGTGGGTCCCGGCCCGGACCGCCGTCGGCGAACCGGTGCTGGAACAGCGCGGCGCTGCGCCGGCTGGCCGGCTCGTCGGCGGCGAGCGCGGCGAGCGCCTGGCGCAGGTCGCCGGGAGGCAGCGCACCCCGTTCCGCGCGCAGCCGGCCGCTGGAACCACCGTCGTCACCGACCGTCACCACAGCGGTGATCTCCAGCTCGAGTTCGGGTACGCAGTGTCGCAGTGCGCGCAGCGAGGCCGCCAGGCCGTGCCCGCCACCGAACGCGACGACCCGCAGGCCGCTCACTCGCGCCCCAGGTCACGGTGCTGGGCGTTGGCCGCGAGCCGGGCCTGACGCAGTCGACTGGCGAGTTCCTCGGCGATCGCCACGCTGCGGTGCTTGCCGCCGGTGCAGCCGACCGCGACGGTCAGGTACCGCTTCCCCTCCCGCTCGAAGCCGGGCGCCGTCGCGTTGATCAGCCGGGAGTACGTCTCGACGAAGGTCACCGCACCGCGCTGGCCGAGGACGTAGCGGCTGACGTCCTCCTCCCGACCGGTGTGTTCGCGCAGCTCCGGTACCCAGTAGGGGTTCGGCAGGAAGCGGGCGTCGAGCACGAAGTCGGCGTCCGGCGGCAGGCCGTACTTGAAGCCGAAGGAGAGCACGGTGACCCGCAGTCGGCGGGCGTCCTCGGCACCGAACAGCTCCTCGACCCGGCTGCGGAGCTGGTTCACGTTCAGGTGGCTGGTGTCGATGATCACGTCGGCCTGGTCGCGGGCCTCCTCGAGCAGCCCGCGCTCGATCGCGATCCCGTCGGCGAGCCGGCCGTCGCCCTGTAGCGGATGCGACCGCCGGACGCTCTCGAAGCGCCGGATCAGCACCTCGTCGTCGGCGTCCACGAAGACCACCCGGGGCTGGAAGCCCCGGTCCTTGAGGGCCCGGATCGCCCCGGCGAGGTCGGTGGAGAAGGCCCGGCTGCGCACGTCCAGCACCATCGCGGTACGCCGGGCGGCGCCGCCGGCCTGGAAGGCGAGCTCGGCCATGTCGAGCATGAGGGCCTGGGGAAGGTTGTCGACCACGTAGAAGCCGACGTTCTCCAACGCCCGGGCGACGGTGCTGCGGCCGCCGCCGGAGACACCGGTGACCACGACCAGGGTGGTGTTCGAGCGGTTGGGGCGTTCACCGTCCGGAGCCGGCCCGGGATCCGACACCTCCGCCCCGGCGTCGACCGCCCGGACCTGAACCGCCTGGTCCTGGGCGGCGGTCGACTCGACCCGCTCTGTCCGGCCCCCGGTCGTCCGGGTCTGGTCCTCGGTCGGTCCGGCCTCGGCCGGGACTCCCTCGGTCGCCGGCGACCCGTCGGTCGCCACCCTCGTCTCGCGCACGCTCCACCCCCAGCCGCCGCTTGGAGTCGTAATCTACCCGGCCGTCGGAATCTGTCCGGGCAATGGGCCTGGAGGAGTCCGGCACACCTTTGCTAAAGAGTTCTTTCTAGAGTTATCTTTAGGGTATGACCCAACCCGAGGTTCAGCTGACCGACCCACGGGCACTCCGGGGGTACGCGCACCCGCTGCGCCTGGCGCTGGTCGGACTGCTCCGACGCGAAGGCCCGCTGACCGCCACCCAGGCGGCGGAGCGGCTGAACGAAAGTGTGCCGAGCTGCTCCTACCATCTGCGACAGCTGGCCAGGTACGGCCTCGCCGAGCGGGTCGCGGGCGCGGACGAACGGGAGCGCCCCTGGCGGGCGACCGCGTCGACCACCTCCTGGGACGACACCTCGGACGATCCCGAAGTCCGGGCGGCGACCGACCAGCTCAACGCGGTGATCCTGGAGCACTACCTGCAGCGGGCCCGCGCCCATCTGGCGCTACGCGCGCACGAACCGCAGCAGTGGCGTGCCCTGACCGGCTTCGGCGACACGATCCTCTACCTGACCGCCGAGGAACTCGCCGAGCTGACCCGGCGGATGGAGACACTGCTGACCGAGTACGACGACCGGCTGACCGACCCGACGAAACGTCCGGACGGCTCCCGGGCGATCGCCGTCATCCAGCTGGTGCTGCCCACCGAGCCGGTACCGGCCGATGCCGCGTCGGACCGGGCCGTTGGTCCACAAGCCCGGTCCGACGAATCGGCGGGTGAGTCCCCTGAATGGGCCGGGCGGTCCGGTGCGCCGGCGGATGAGTCCGACGGAACGGTGGGGCAGTCCGACGAGCCGGCGGGGCAGTCCGACGAGCCGGCGGGGCAGTCCGACGAGCCGGCGGGGCAGTCTCGCGCAGCGACGGATGCGTACGGCGGACCGGCGGACCGCCCTGGGGTGTCGACCCCCGGGGAGCCGGCATGAGCGACACCCTCACCTCGCCGGAGGCCCCGACGACCGGGAGCAGACGGTGGCTGCCGGTGCTGCTGCGTCAGCCGCCGTTCCGGCGGTACTGGTCGGCACAGACCGTGTCACTGTTCGGCGACCAGATCTCCGCGTTGGCCCTGCCACTGCTCGCCGTGCTCGGCACCGGAGCCGGCCCGGCCGAGATGGGCTACCTCACCGCCGCCACACTGCTGCCGAACCTGCTCTTCTCCCTGATCGCCGGCGCCTGGCTGGACCGCTACCCGCACAAGCGACGGGTGATGATCCTCGCCGACCTGGGAAGAGGTGTGCTGCTGGCGGCGATTCCGATCGCGTACCTGTTCGGCTTCCTCGCCCTGGAACAGCTCTACGTGGTCGCGTTCCTCACCGGCACCCTGGCCGTGCTCTTCGAGGTGGCGCACAGCGCGCTCTTCGTGTCGCTGGTGCCGAGGAAGGACTACGTCGACGCGAACGCACTGGTCAACGGAAGCCGGGCGATGTCGTTCGTCGCCGGACCGAGCGTCGGCGGGCTGCTGGTGCAGGTACTCGGCGCGCCGGTCGCACTGCTGGCGGACGTGCTGTCGTACCTGCTCTCCGCCCTGTTCCTGGGCCGGCTCCGGCCGACGGAGCCGGCGCCCGTCGGGCCGACCGACGAGTCCGAACGCGGCTTCGGTCTCGCCGCCGGCCTGCGGTTCGTGGCCCGGTCCAGGATCCTGCGCGCGACCGTGCTCGGCACCACCACGCTGAACCTCTTCAACTACATGTTCGCCGCGCTGTTCGTGCTCTACGCCAGCACCGAACTCGAGCTCTCCCCCGGGCTGCTCGGCCTGGTGATCGGTACGGGTTCGGTGGGCGCCCTGCTCGGCGCGGTGATCACCGGTCGGCTGGTACGGCGATTCGGCGTCGGTCGCACGCTGGTACTGAGCTTCGTCCTCTTTCCCGCGCCGCTGATGCTGGTACCGCTCGCGGGCGGACCCACGCCCCTGCTGCTGGCCGCGCTGGTCACCGCCGAGTTCCTATCCGGACTCGGGGTGATGATGCTCGACATCACCGCGGGCTCGGTGCAGACGGCCACGATCCCGGAGAGGCTGCTCGGCAGGGTGACCGGGGTGAAGCGCACCATCAACTACGGCATCCGTCCGGTCGGGGCGCTGCTGGGCGGCACCCTCGGCACCGTGCTCGACGTACGCTCCACGCTGTGGATCGCCACCGTCGGCGCCCTCGCCGGAGTGCTCTGGGTACTGCCCAAACCAATCCGTGGCCTGCGTGACCTGCCGGAGCGGGAGGACTGAACCGCACCCGGATACGCCGCTGGCCGGGTCCCCGTGGTGGGGACCCGGCCAGCGGATCGTTCGTGTGGGTGGGTCAGCTGTTGTTCCAGGCGTTGGCGACCAGGTCAGCGGCCTGGTTCTCCCACTTCGCGTACGCGTCCGGGTACGCCGACACCTGCACCTTCTGCGCGGCCACGGTCAGCGGCAGATCATGCCAACCGTCAACCTGCTTCAGCCCGTCCAGGAACGCGGTCGTGGCATGCTCCCGATCCATGATCTGATCCGGGCTACCCCAACCCGACGACGGACGCTGCTGGAACAGACCCAGCGAGTCATGGTCGTTGTTGGCACCCAGGTCACCCAGGTTCTCCAACTTCGACTCCTGCAGCGACGTACCAACGGCGATCACCGCGGCCCGCTCGTCCAGACCAGCCTTCTTCGTGGCCTTCACGATCGCCTTCACGTTGTCAGCCTGCTCACCCGAGATCGGGATCGACGCCTGCTCACCCTGCACACCATGCGGCACCAACCGGTCCCGCGACGGCCTGCCATCCTTGTGACCGTCCTTGTGGTCACCCTTACCGTGGTCCCTGTCGGCCATCACCGACATCGCAACCGGCGACACATGCTGCTCGGGAGCGGCCTGCGCGGCCACCGCCGGACCAGCAACAGCGCCACCAACAAACGC